>NZ_JBEXDB010000009.1:18187-336126 GCF_040605575.1 Streptomyces sp. NPDC005566
GAAGCAGCAGCCCGACCTCAACGTCGCCAACCCGGCGGTCCGTGACGAGATAGCGCGCATCATGGGCTTCTGGACGCAGCTCGGACTGTCGGGATTCCGGGTCGACGCGGTGCCGTTCCTGCTGGAGACCGACGGCCAGGAGGACGCGAACCTGCTGCCCGACCCGCACGAGTACCTCGCCGACCTGCGAGCCTTCCTCGGACGTCGCAGCGGTGACGCGGTGCTGCTGGGCGAGGTGAACCTGCCCTACCCGGACACCGCGAAGTTCTTCGGCGACTCGGAGTCCTCCCGCGGTGACGAGCTGACCATGTGCTTCGACTTCATCGGTATGCAGCAGATGTACCTGTCGATGGCGCGGGGCGAGGCGGCCCCTCTGGCGGCGGCTCTCCGGGAGCGCCCCGCGGCGCCCCGCGACGCGCACTGGGCGACGTTCGTCCGCAACCACGACGAGCTCACGCTCGACAAACTCGACGACGACGAACGCGCCGAGGTGTTCGCCGCCTTCGGCCCCGACAAGGACATGCAGCTCTACGACCGGGGCCTGCGCCGCCGCCTGCCGCCGATGGTCGACGGCGACCGGCGGCGCGTGGAACTGGCGTACAGCCTGCTCTTCTCCCTGCCCGGCACACCGGTGCTGTTCTACGGCGAGGAGATAGGCATGGGCGAGAACCTCGCGGCCGAGGGCCGGCAGGCCGTCCGCACCCCGATGCAGTGGACACCCGCCAAGGGTGGCGGCTTCACCGCGGGGGAGGGAGTGGAGCTGCCCAATCCCGTCGTGACGGGTGCGTTCGGCCCGACGAAGGTCAACGCGCACGACCAAGCGCACGACCCGGCTTCGCCGCTGGGTCGGATGCGGACGCTGATCGAACGCTACCGGGAGACCCCCGAGTTGGCCTGGGGCGACTACCGGGTCATCGACGCGGACGATCCGGGCGTGCTGGTCCACCTCAGTTCGCTGGAGGGCGGCGCGGTGCTCGTGCTGCACAATTTCTCCGAGCGGTCCGTCACCGCTTCCGTCGAGGTCCCGGGACTGAGGGGCGGCCGGCTGCTCACCGATGTCTTCACCGGTGACACCCTCAAGTCGGCGGCCGCCGGCCTCGTCGATGTCGCGCTGGACCCGTACGGCTACCGGTGGCTGAGGGTCAACACCCCCCTTGACGACCCGGATCGGGCGACAGCGGTGTGATCCGACGCGCGCGAGGTGTCCGGCCGCACGGAGTGGGCCGGGCACCTCGCGCGATGGTCGTCCCGCCGGCTAAGGCGCGTCCACCAGGGTGCGGCCGTCGGCGGGAACGAGCGAGGCGAGGCCGCCGGCGTAGGCGGACTCGACGCGGGATCGTTCAGTCGCGTTCGGGACCGCGTTCGTGCAACCGGTGCCCGCGGCCGACCCCGACATCAGCTGGGAGCACGGGCCGGGCTTGGTGTCGGGCAGGCCCAGGCTGTGCCCCATCTCGTGGGTGGCGATGCGGGTCTTGTCATAGCCCTGGGACACGGCCTGGCTGCCGAGTTCGACACGCACCTGGCCACCCGGGCGCACCGGTCCGAGTGTCGCCTGCGGCCAGCCACTGGTGGCGACGATCTGGATCTCGGCCCGGGTGCCGGGTGCGGCTTCGACGAGCCTGACGTTGCTGACGTTCCGGTTCCACGAGGCGACTCCGGCGGCGATCGCCGCTTCCCAGCCGCCTGCGCGGCTGTCGTCGTAGCGGAGTGTCACTACGGCAGCCACGCTTGTTGCTGCGGTCAACTCCGGTGCGGGCGCGGGTGCGGCGTGGGCTGCTGGTGCTGTGGCCAGGGCGACCGCGAAGGCGGCGCCGACCGCCTTCAGCCATGAGGAGTGCGGCATGTCTGTCCCTTCACTCGTGGGGGCTCGGCTCGCTCGGAACCGAGAGCGGGGAGGGGGCGCGACCGGCGGAGTGGCCGGTCGCAGGTTCTCCGAGGGCCTCAGAACTATGCCCATCGCTCCGCGCTTATCATGCCCCTGTCATCAAGGGAGGCCGGAAAGGAGCGGTGCGGACCGCGTCCGAGGTCCGGAGCGGGCCGCCTGCGCCGTGTGAGACGGCGCTCCTGACGGTCTGGGTGATGCGGCGTTCCCCTGCGCGGAGGGTTCTTCAGTGGAGGTACGGATTGGTTGTTCCGTAGGCCGGAATGTGTCGTTCCTCAGTGCGTGATCGCCGTCATCGGCTCCCTCGGTGCCGCGGCCCCCGCGTCATCGCCACCCCTCGCCCCACCCCGCAATCGCCGGTGGCGGCGGGGTACGGGGGAGCCGTCTCGAGTGTCGACGCCGACGCGTCGGCGGCCGGCTTCGAGGTGCAACACGCGCCCTTCGACACCTGCCCGAATCTTCTCGGTATGCCACCCGGCTGGCGTACTCCCGGCCTGGACACCCTTGACCTCGGCGACCGCCGCTCGTCACGGCAGGCGGCCAGGAGCCGCTCGCGGGTGTCCCGTCCGGCGGCGAGGTCGGCGACGGCCTGGCACGGCGGGATTTTGGCGGCGATCACGCGGGGCTCGTGCTGGTTTCGCGGCGAGGCCAGCTGTGCCGACCGGCATCCAGCGTTCCGAGGCCACTTCGGCGGCCACCCTCCGTCAAGGCTGACGGCACTCAGGCGTGACTGACGCATCGTCAATCACGCAAGATCATAATGCACGCGCGTTGCACAAGGTGCTGAAGGGTTGCGGTGATCAGTGAAAGGTGGTGAGGGCGAATATTCCCTGGTCAGCTGGCATGGCGGGGTGTTGTGCCCCTTGCCGCGAAGGGGCACGGCACCCCACCCCTCAGATGTCCCGGAAGATCTCGATCTGCGCACCCACCGAGTTGAGCCGCTCCGCCAGTTCCTCGTACCCGCGGTTGATCACGTACACGTTGCGCAGGACGGACGTGCCCTCGGCCGCCATCATCGCCAGCAGCACCACCACCGCCGGCCGCAGCGCGGGCGGGCACATCATCTCCGCGGCGCGCCAGCGGGTCGGGCCCTCGACCAGGACCCGGTGCGGGTCCAGGAGCTGCAGTCGGCCGCCGAGCCGGTTGAGGTCCGTGAGGTAGATCGCGCGGTTGTCGTAGACCCAGTCGTGGATCAGGGTCTTGCCGTGCGCGGCGGCGGCGATGGCCGCGAAGAAGGGCACGTTGTCGATGTTGAGCCCGGGGAACGGCATCGGGTGGATCTTGTCGATGGGCGCCTCCAGCTTGGAGGGCCGGACCGTGAGGTCCACCAGCCTGGTGCGGCCGTTGTCGGCGGCGTACTCCGCCGTGCGGTCGCAGTCGACGCCCATCTCCTCCAGGACCGCGAGCTCGATCTCCAGGAACTCGATCGGGACCCGGCGGATCGTCAGCTCGGACTCCGTGACCACGGCGGCGGCCAGCAGGCTCATCGCCTCGACCGGGTCCTCGGAGGGGGAGTAGTCGACGTCCACGTCGATCTCCGGCACACCGTGCACGGTGAGGGTCGTCGTACCGACCCCGTCGACCTTCACGCCGAGCGCCTCCAGGAAGAAGCACAGGTCCTGGACCATGTAGTTGGAGGAGGCGTTGCGGATGACGGTCGTGCCGTCGTGCCGGGCGGCGGCCAGCAGCGCGTTCTCGGTCACGGTGTCGCCGCGCTCGGTCAGCACGATGGGTCGGTCGGGCCTGACCTCGTGGTCGACCTGCGCGTGGTAGAGGCCGTCGGTCGCCGCGATGTCCAGGCCGAAGCGGCGCAGCGCGATCATGTGCGGCTCGATCGTCCGCGTGCCGAGGTCGCAGCCGCCCGCGTAGGGCAGCGTGAACCGGTCCATGCGGTGCAGCAGCGGGCCGAGGAACATGATGATCGACCGGGTCCGGCGCGCGGCGTCCGCGTCGATGGCCTCCAGGTCGAGGCGTGCGGGCGGCTGGATCTCGAGGTCCACGCCGTCGTTGATCCAACGGGCGCGCACGCCGATGGAGTTGAGTACCTCCAGGAGCCGGAAGACCTCCTCGATGCGGGCCACCCGGCGCAGTACGGTGCGGCCCTTGTTGAGCAGCGAGGCGCAGAGCAGTGCGACGCAGGCGTTCTTGCTCGTCTTGACGTCGATGGAGCCGGAGAGCCGGCGTCCGCCGACGACCCGCAGGTGCATGGGACCGGCGTAGCCCAGCGACACGATCTCGCTGTCGAGGGCTTCGCCGATGCGGGCGATCATCTCAAGGCTGATGTTCTGGTTGCCGCGCTCGATGCGGTTGACGGCGCTCTGGCTGGTGGCCAGCGCCTCGGCAAGCTGAGTCTGTGTCCAGCCGCGGTGCTGGCGGGCGTCACGGATGAGCTTGCCGATACGTGCGAGGTAGTCGTCTTCCATGGCTGCACGCTATCTCACATATGAGATGAAGATCGTGCGGGGGTGTGAGGTTGGAGTGGACATCAGGTACCGGACGGCGTGCCGGACGGTGCTTCCGACCGCCGAGCGGCACGCCGTCCGGCACGCGGAGCGGCGCCGGACCGCCGGCGGACGCCCGTCTACACGGTCGTTCGCGCCATGCGGTCCGGCGCGCGGGGCTCCGCCGAACGGGTGAGAGGTCAGCTGCGGCGGCGCCGGGTCGTCTTCCGCCAGCCGAAGGGGCCCGGCAGGTCCATCGACGTGGTGCGTCGGCCGGTGCTGCTGGTGGTTCGCTTCGGGCCGTGCCGTCCGCCGGTCGTGACGGACCACGAACGACGGTTGATGTTCAGCCGGACGCCAGGAAGGATCCGGAAGCTCTTGCGGAATGTGAGCGGCATCTGCGCCTCCTTCGTCAGGAGTACGGGTATCCCGAAGTCGTCCGTCCATGCCTGGGGTTGAGGGGGCGCTCCCGTCGGGAGCGCCTCTGCCCTCCCGGGGCGGCGGGCCTCTTTACCGGGTCGGGCCCCCGCAACGCGCTGTTCGGCGAGCCCGGTGCCGTCCATCCGGAGGCCTCGTACAGGGCGCGGCCCTCCGATGTCGCGGCCGGTGTGTCCACCGCGGCGCCCTGTCCCGGCGGAGGCGGAGGCGCCGGCGAGAGTGCGCGTGGTCCGCCGCCCGGGCCGCGGCGCCGGTGGGCGGACAGGTCTCCACCCTGACGGCGACGGTGGTGGCAGCGCTGGTGACAGCGGTCCGGCCGCGCGTGGCGCTAAGGCGTCTGGGGCATCAGGTGCCAGGCCTGGGGTACCCGCACTCGTGCGCCGAGGGGTTGTTCGACCTGCACCGCGCTTCCGACGGAAACCGCTCGATCTTCGCCGGGGGACGCGCGGCGTCGCGGAGTGGCGCCGGACACGGGCGCCCGGGCATGACCGCGCGGCGGCGATGTACTAGAGTTATCTCGACATCGAGATATCTGCCGAGGCGCACCGCAGTCGCCGCCGGTAAGGGTTACCTAACTAATCCTTACCTTAGCGGATGGTGGGGGCCGTAGGCGGCGCCGGCCGCACATGAGGCGCGGCGCGGTTGAACGCGCACATTGAAGAAGGAGACTGTCGTGTCGGCGAACAGCTTCGACGCCCGCAGCACGCTGCGCGTGGGCGACGAGTCGTACGAGATCTTCAAGCTGGACAAGGTCGAGGGCTCCGCGCGCCTCCCTTACAGCCTGAAGGTGCTGCTGGAGAACCTGCTCCGCACGGAGGACGGCGCGAACATCACCGCCGACCACATCCGGGCGCTCGGCGGATGGGACTCGCAGGCCCAGCCCAGCCAGGAGATCCAGTTCACGCCGGCCCGCGTGATCATGCAGGACTTCACCGGCGTCCCCTGCGTCGTCGACCTCGCCACCATGCGTGAGGCCGTCAAGGAGCTCGGCGGCGACCCGGCGAAGATCAACCCGCTGGCCCCGGCCGAGCTGGTCATCGACCACTCCGTCATCGCCGACAAGTTCGGCACCAACGACGCGTTCGCGCAGAACGTCGAGCTGGAGTACGGCCGCAACAAGGAGCGCTACCAGTTCCTGCGCTGGGGCCAGACCGCCTTCGACGAGTTCAAGGTCGTCCCCCCGGGCACCGGCATCGTCCACCAGGTCAACATCGAGCACCTGGCGCGCACGGTCATGGTCCGCGGTGGCCAGGCCTACCCCGACACGCTCGTCGGCACCGACTCGCACACCACGATGGTCAACGGCCTCGGTGTGCTGGGCTGGGGCGTCGGCGGCATCGAGGCCGAGGCCGCGATGCTCGGCCAGCCGGTCTCCATGCTCATCCCGCGTGTCGTCGGCTTCAAGCTGACCGGCGAGCTTCCGGCCGGCACCACCGCCACCGACCTCGTGCTGACCATCACCGAGATGCTCCGCAAGCACGGCGTCGTCGGCAAGTTCGTCGAGTTCTACGGTGAGGGCGTCGCCGCCACCTCCCTCGCGAACCGCGCCACGATCGGCAACATGTCGCCGGAGTTCGGCTCCACCGCCGCGATCTTCCCGATCGACGACGAGACGCTGAAGTACCTGCGCCTGACCGGCCGCGACGCGCAGCAGGTCGCGCTCGTCGAGGCGTACGCCAAGGAGCAGGGCCTCTGGCTGGACCCGGCCGCCGAGCCGGACTTCTCCGAGAAGCTGGAGCTCGACCTCTCCACGGTCGTCCCCTCCATCGCCGGCCCGAAGCGCCCGCAGGACCGCATCGTCCTCGCGAACGCCAAGGCGCAGTTCGCCCAGGACGTACGCAACTACGTGTCGGACGACGAGGAGGCGGGCAAGGAGTCCTTCCCGGCTTCCGACTCCCCGGCCGCCACCAACGGCGTCCCGTCGAACCCGGTCACCGTCACCGCCCCCGACGGCACGACGTACGAGCTCGACCACGGCGCCGTCACCGTCGCCGCGATCACCTCCTGCACCAACACGTCGAACCCGTACGTCATGGTCGCCGCGGCGCTCGTGGCGAAGAAGGCGGTCGAGAAGGGCCTGACCCGCAAGCCGTGGGTCAAGACCACCCTCGCCCCGGGCTCCAAGGTCGTCACCGACTACTTCGACAAGGCGGGCCTGACCCCGTACCTCGACAAGGTCGGCTTCAACCTCGTCGGCTACGGCTGCACCACCTGCATCGGCAACTCCGGCCCGCTGCCGGAAGAGGTCTCCAAGGCGGTCAACGAGCACGACCTGGCCGTCACCTCGGTGCTCTCCGGCAACCGTAACTTCGAGGGCCGGATCAACCCCGACGTCAAGATGAACTACCTGGCGTCCCCGCCGCTGGTCGTCGCGTACGCCATCGCCGGTTCGATGAAGGTCGACATCACCAAGGACGCCCTCGGCGTCGACCAGGACGGCAAGCCCGTCTTCCTCCAGGACATCTGGCCCTCCGAGGCCGAGGTGAACGACGTCGTCGCCAACTCCATCGGCGAGGACATGTTCAACAAGTCCTACCAGGACGTCTTCGCGGGCGACGCCCAGTGGCAGGCGCTGCCGATCCCGACCGGCAACACCTTCGAGTGGGACGCCGAGTCCACCTACGTGCGCAAGCCCCCGTACTTCGAGGGCATGACGATGGAGACGACCCCGGTCGAGGACATCACCGGCGCCCGTGTCCTGGCGAAGCTCGGCGACTCGGTCACCACCGACCACATCTCCCCGGCCGGTGCGATCAAGGCCGACACCCCGGCCGGCAAGTACCTCACGGAGCACGGCATCGAGCGCCGTGACTTCAACTCCTACGGCTCGCGCCGCGGTAACCACGAGATCATGATCCGTGGCACCTTCGCCAACATCCGTCTGCGCAACCAGATCGCGCCGGGCACAGAGGGCGGCTTCACCCGCGACTTCACCCAGCCCGACGCGCCGGTGTCGTTCATCTACGACGCCTCGCAGAACTACCAGGCCGCGGGCACCCCGCTCGCGATCCTGGCGGGCAAGGAGTACGGCTCCGGCTCGTCCCGCGACTGGGCGGCCAAGGGCACCGCGCTCCTCGGCGTCAAGGCCGTCATCGCCGAGTCCTACGAGCGCATCCACCGCTCGAACCTCATCGGCATGGGCGTCCTGCCGCTCCAGTTCCCGGAAGGCCAGACCGCGGAGACCCTCGGCCTCACCGGCGAGGAGAGCTTCTCCTTCACCGGTGTGACCGAGCTGAACAACGGCACCACGCCGCGCACGGTCAAGGTCACCACCGACACCGGTGTGGAGTTCGACGGCGTCGTCCGCATCGACACCCCCGGCGAGGCGGACTACTACCGCAACGGCGGCATCCTGCAGTACGTGCTCCGCAGCCTGATCCGCAAGTAGACGCACCGAGAAGTGAGCGAGGGCCGCACCCCCCGGGGGGTGCGGCCCTTCGCCGCTGGCGCCTCTGATCCGGCCCGATGCCGACGAATGGCCCTAGGCTCGAAGGTCTGATGAAGAACACCCTCAGCTCGCCCGCGGCCAAGGCCGGACACGAATCCGTACGGCGGCACAACCTGAGCCTGGTCCTGCGGACCGTGCGCGACGAGGGCGAGGTCACCCGGGCCAGGGTCGCGAGCCTCGTCGGGCTCACCAGGGCCGCGGTCTCCTCGCTCGTCGAGGAACTGCTCGCCCTGGACTGCCTCAGTGAGTCGGGCAAGACCTCCAGCGGGTCGGCCGGGCGCCCCGGCACCGTACTGAAGCTGTCCCGTACCGGTCCCGCCGGGCTCGGCGTGGAGATCAACATCGACTACGTGTCGGTGTGCGCCGTCGATCTCACCGGAACCGACCGGGTCCGCGTCACCGAGCACACCGATCACCGGGGCGTCCCGGCAGCCGACGTGCTGGCGCACGCGGCCAGGCTCACCAACCGGGTCATCGGCTCCACCCGCGAGCAGGAACTGCGCGTCGTCGGCGTCGAACTGGCCCTGCCCGGCCTTGTCTCCGGCGGCGTGGTCCGCCAGGCACCCAACCTCGGCTGGAACAGGGTCGCGGCCGAGGGCATCTTCGGGCAGGCGCTCAGCACGCTGCGCCCCGCCGGGCGGGCCCTGGCCGTCGGTTCCGACAACGAGGCCAATCTCGCGGCACTGGCCGAACTCTGGTTCGGCGGGCTCGGCGGCGTACGCACCTTCCTCTATCTCACCGGTGAGATCGGCGTCGGCGGTGCCCTCGTGCTGAACGGCGAAATGCTGCGCGGCGCGCACGGATTCGCGGGCGAGATCGGGCACATGGTCGTCGACCCGCAGGGCCCGCTCTGCCGGTGCGGCGCGCGCGGCTGCCTGGAGCAGTACGCGGGCCGGGCGGCGCTGCTCGAGGCGGCCGGCATCGACCCGGACACGGGGGTCCGGGGGATCGGTGAGCTGGAGCAGCGGGCCGCAGCCGGGGAGACGCGGGCCGTTACGGCGCTGCGCACCGCGGGGGACCGGATGGGCGTGGTGCTGGCCGGCGCGGTGAACCTCTTCGACCCGGAGGCGGTCGTCCTGGGCGGCATCTACCGGAACCTGATGCCGTGGCTCGAGGAGTCGGCGGACGCCCAGCTCACCGCGCGGGTGGTATCGGGCCGTTGGCACGAGAACGGCAGCCGGCTGCGGGCCTCGTCCGTCTCCGGCGACGCTGCACGGGGCGCGGCGGCCCGGGTGGTGCACGACGTACTGGCGAACCCGGGGGCGTACGCGGCGCGTTGACGGGTGATCCCGCGACCGGTCTGTCCGCGTAGGTCATCCGCGCCGATTCACACGGCCGGTGGTTTCGCCGGTGCGCGCTCGCGGGTCCCCCGGCACCGTCATGGGTGAGGGCGGGCGGACGGCCCGCCGGCAGTAGAGAGGCGTGCTCTTGATCAAGTGGCGCACAACCTTACGGCTGGTGGTGGTCTCCCTGGCCGCTGTCGTTCTGGGCACGGGTGCGACGGCGACGGCCCTCCCCGCCGAGGCGGCGGACCCGGCGGCCCACCGCGCCGGAACGGCGGATCCGGCTGTGAGCGGCCCGGTCGCCGGCTCCGTGCCCGGGGATCCGAAGGCGGACGACGCGGCCGGCACCTACCCCTGGCTCTCCGCGCCCGGTCTCGCCGAAGCCGGATACGTCGAGGAGGAGTTCTACCTGTCAGGGCGGGCCGACGCCTATGGCCCCACCGGGGAACGGCTCGCGGACGACGTGCCGTACACGACCCGCATCATCGTGCGGCGGCCGAGCAACCCGGCGCGGTTCAACGGCACGGTGCTGACGGAGTGGCAGAACGTCAGCGGCGGCTACGACCTGGACGCCCTGTGGGCGCCCGACCAGATCACCCGCGCCGGCTACGCCTGGGTCGGCGTGTCGGCCCAGCGCGTCGGCGTCGACCAGCTGCGCGGGTGGAGCCCTGTCCGCTACGGGCACCTCGACGTGACGGGGCAGGGGCGGTTCACGGCCGACGAGATGTCGTACGACGTGTACGCGCAGGCAGCCGCGGCCCTGCGCGCGGGAACCGGCAAGGTACTCGGCCCGCTCCGGGCGCGAACGCTGCTGGGCATCGGGGCGTCGCAGTCGGCGGGCCGGATGACGGTCTACTACGACCGGGTGCTTCCGCAGACCGAGCCGGTGTTCGACGGCTACGGCTTCATCGTCGGCTCCGCGCCCACCCGCAAGGGCGGCGAGCCGGTGTTCCACGTGCTGTCGGAGACCGACGTACGCACCCCCGTCCGGCGGGCCGACGACAGCGGCTACCGGCGCTGGGAGGTGGCCGGGTCCGCACACTCCGGCCGGTACGGGCAGGCGTACCGCGAACCGCTGCTCACCCGTGACCTCGGTGCGGCCCCCACGTACTCCTGCACGCGGCCGCCGTACAGCGAGGTCCCGCTGCACCACGTGATCGCAGCCGCCTATGCGCACCTGGGGCGCTGGGTGGAACACGGCGTGCTCCCGCCGGCCGCGCCTCCCCTGGAGTTCGCCGCCGACGGCACCAAAACCCGGGACGCCCTCGGACTGGCCCGGGGCGGTATCAGGCTCTCGCAGGTCGGGGTCCCCACCGCGCTGAACACCGGGGACAACACGGGAGAGACGTTCTGCGTGCTGTTCGGGACCCATGTGCCGTTCACCGGCGAACAGTTGGACCAGCTGTATCCCACACACGCCGGCTACGCGGCCCGGGTCGCGGCGGCCGACGCCCGTGCGGTGCGGGAGGGCCACCTCCTGCCGGCCGACGCGCTCGCGAACCTGCGGGACGCGGTGTCCTCGGACGTGGGCCGGGACTGACACTGCGGGGGTGCGCCGGGGGTGCGCCGGGCGCATACGTACACGACCGGGGGCGTACGCGTGGTCCCGCACGCGTACGCCCCCGCCGCGAAGGTGATCAGGCCTTGTGCGCCGCGATCAGCTGCTGGTACCAGCGGTAGCTGTCCTTGGGTGTGCGCTCCAGGGTGTCGTAGTCGACGCGGATGATCCCGAACCGCTTCGCATAGCCCAGCGCCCACTCGAAGTTGTCCAGCAACGACCAGACGTAGTAGCCCTGTACGTCGACACCCGCGTCCATGGCCGCCCGCAGTGCCGTCAGGTGGTCGCGCAGGTACTCCACCCGGTCCGTGTCGTGGACGGAACCGTCCGCCTCGACGCTGTCGAACTCCGCCGAGCCGTTCTCCGTGATGTGCACCGGAGGCAGGGCGTCCCCGTACGTCTGCTTCAGGACGGTCAGCAGGTCGGTGAAGGACTCCGGGACGACCGGCCAGTTCATCGCCGTCCTGCGGACGTCCGGGTAGCTCCCCTCCGCGTACCGGTTGTCCGTGGCGACGCGCAGCGCCGGGTCCGGCTCGCGGTGCGGGGCGGCGGCGATCACGATCGGCCGGTAGTAGTTGATGCCCAGGAAGTCCATCGGCTGGGAGATCAGCTCCAGGTCGCCCTCGCGGCGGAAGTCCTGGCCGGTGATCAGCTCGCCCCAGGTCTCCTCCTCGGTGGCCGGGTAGCGGCCCGCGAGGAGCGGCTCGGTCCACACCAGGTTGTGCTGGGTGTCGGCCCTGACGACGGCGGCGAGGTCGGCGTCCGACTCGGTGGCCGGGACGTTGCGGTCCAGGTTGAGGGTGATGCCCGCCTCGCGGACACCCGCCGCACGCAGCGCGTTCATCGCGTGGCCGTGGCCGACCAGCAGGTGGTGCGCGGCGGCCAGTGCCCCGCGCCCTTCCTGCGCGCCCGGAGCGTGACGGCCCACGGAGTAGCCGAGGAACGCGCTGCACCACGGCTCGTTGAGGGTGATCCAGCGCGGTACCCGGTCGCCCAGGTGCTCGGCCATGATCGCGGTGTACTCGCCGAAGCGCTCCGCCGTCTCCCGTACCCGCCAGCCACCCCGGTCCTCCAGGGCCTGCGGCAGGTCCCAGTGGTACAGGGTGGCGGCCGGCTCGATGCCCGCCTCCAGGAGCGAGTCGACGAGCCGGGAGTAGAAGTCCAGCCCCTTGGGGTTGACCGCGCCGCTGCCCTCGGCCTGGATGCGTGACCAGGCGATCGAGAAGCGGTACGAGTCCACGCCCAGCTCGCGCAGCAGCGCCACGTCCTGCGGGTAGCGATGGTAGTGGTCGCAGGCGACGTCACCCGTGTCGCCGCCGTCGGTCCGGCCGGGCAAGTGGCTGTAGGTGTCCCAGATGGACGGGCCGCGGCCGTCTTCCTCCACGGCGCCCTCGATCTGGTACGAGGCCGTGGCCGCGCCGAAGACGAATCCGGGCGGGAAGACAGGGAAGTCACTCATGGGAAACCCTTACTTGACCGAGCCACCGGTGATGCCGGCGGCGATGTACTTCTGGGACAGGACGAGGAGGACCGCCGCGGGCACCGCGGAGAGCACGGACGCGGCCATGACCGAGCCCCAGTCGCCGACATGGGCCCCGATGTACTGGTAGATGCCGAGCGTGATCGGCTTGACGTCGTCCGTCGTGTTCAGCGTGAGCGCGAACATGAAGTCGCTCCACGCGTACAGGAACGAGAACAGACCCGCGGTGATCAGGGAGTTGCGGCTCATCGGCAGGACGACCTGGATGAACGTGCGGATGCGGCCCGCACCGTCGACCTCGGCCGCCTCGACGACCTCGCGCGGGATGGACACCATGAACGAGCGCATCAGCACGATCGCGAACGGGATGCCCAGCGAGGCGTCCGCCAGCATCAGGCCGAAGTAGGAGTTGACCAGGCCGAGGTCCACGTACGCGCTGTACAGGGCGTTGGCGATGACGATGCCCGGCACCATCTGGGTGATGAGCGTGCCGAAGACGATCGTCCTGCTGCCGCGCAGCTTGAACTGCGCCAGCCCGTACGCCGCCGGCGCGGAGATCGCCAGGCAGATGGCCACGGCGCCGAGTGCCACGGCCAGCGAGGTCAGCAGGTTCGTGCCCTGGTCGGTGATGGCCGAGGTGAAACCGGAGAAGTCGATGCCCGTCGGCACCGGGGCGACCTCGACGAGGCTCGCGTCCGGCTGGAGGGCGGTGTTGACCATCCAGTACAGCGGGAACAGCATGACGGCGAGGATGACGACGCCGAACACGGTCGCACCCCAGCGGCGCTTGGGCCGGTGGAGGGCGGGAGCCGGGGCGGCGGGGATCTGGGTGGTGGTCGCCATGCCGGTCACTTCCCCTCGTTGCGGTTGACCCGCAGGTAGAACACCGCGAAGACGGCGGAGATCAGGATCAGGATGTTGCCGACCACGGCACCGGCCCCGAAGTCCATCTGGACGAAGGAGTTCTGGTACGTGAGCGTGCCGAGGGTCTGCGTGGAGTCGGCGGGGCCGCCGTCGGTGAGGGCGAGGACCAGGTCGAGGATCTTGACCGTCGACATGAAGCCGAGCACCAGCACCACCGTGATGACGGGCTTGAGCATCGGCAGCGTCACCGAGCGGAACGTGCGCCAGGCGGAGGCGCCGTCGAGCGAGGCCGCCTCGTGCAGTTCCTTGGGGACTTCCTGGAGGCCGCCGTAGAGGATCACCATGTTGAACGGGATGCCGATCCAGATGTTCACCAGGATCACCGACACGAGCGCCATGCTCGTGCTGGTCAGCCAGGGCGTGTCGCCGCTGAGGCCGATGGTGCCCAGGAAGGAGTTGAGGACGCCGGTGTCCTGGTCGAAGATGCGCCGCCAGACGATGCCGGAGACGACCATCGGGACCAGCCACGGCAGCAGGATCAGCGAGCGCAGGACCCCGTTCAGCGGGAAGCGGCGGCTGAAGAAGACGGCGAGGGCGAGGCCGATGCAGAACTGGCCGACGAGCGATCCGACGGTGAAGAGGATCGTCTGCCACAGGGCCTTGCCGAACAGCCCGTCGTCGAAGACGTTGCTCCAGTTGTCCGTTCCGTTGAACGGCGCCTCGCCGGTGAAGAAGGTGGACGGCGAGTAGTCCTGGAAGCTCATCACGATGTTGCGGACGAGCGGGTAGCCGAAGAACAGCGCCATGAAGATCACGGCGGGGGCGATGAAGCCCCACTGGGCGAGCTGCCTGCGGTGCTTGGCGCGCCGCGGGCTCACGGGCTTCTCGGCCGCACCGGCCGCAGGGGTCTTCGGCTCGGCGTGCGGCGCGGCGGCGGAGGCTGTGGTGGATGACATGGTTCGGTACCTCAGTTCCCGCTCGTGACCTGCTGCTGGGCACGCTTCAGAGCGGCCTCGCTGGACTCGCCGGTGAGGGCGGACTGGAAGGCGCTCTGCAGGGCGAGCGACACGGACGACCACTGCGCGCCGACCTTGGCGGTACGGGAACGGGCCGTCGAGACCTGGCCGGCCAGGGCCGCCAGCTCCGGGGCCTTCGTGCGCCAGACCGCGGCGGCCTCGGTGTTCGCCGGGACCATCCAGCTGTTCAGGGCGTACGTGATCTGCTCCTGCTCGCCCGCCATGCAGCCGATGATCTCGGCGGCCGTCTTCTCGCGTTGGCTGTCACCGGTGTTCGGCACGGTCAGCACACCGCCGCCCAGCGGGCCGACCGAGTCGTCGCCCGCCTCGGGGACGGGGATCTCGGCGATGCCCCAGTCGAGGCCCTTCTTCGCGTTCAGGGTCTCGACCTGCCACGGGCCGTTGATCATCATGGCGGCGTTGCCTGCCATGAACTGGTCGTTGACGTCGGCCTGGGTCCAGTTGACCGTGGACTTGGAGAGCGAGCCGTCCTTCAGCAGGCTCTTCCAGTAGTCCAGGGCACCTGCGACCTCGGGGCTGTCGAGCTTCGTCTCGTCGCCGCCGTTGGACCACATGAACGGGGTGAACTGGAAGACACCGTCCTCCGCGCCGCCCGCGCTGAGCGCCAGCCCGTAACGCTTGCCCTGGGTCAGCTTCTTGGCCGTCGACCGCATCTCGGCCCAGGTGGTGGGCACCTTCAGTCCGGCCTCGTCGAGGATGTCCTTGTTGTAGAACAGCGCCAGGGTGTTCACGGTGCGCGCGGCCCCGTAGTACGTCCCGTCGAACGAGCCGAAGTCGACGATCCCCTCGGGGATGTCCGTCGTGGTCAGTCCGAGATCCTTCAGCGGGATCAGCCCGCCGGCTTCGGCGAACGTCGGCATCTCGGAGGCGTCGAGCTGGAGGACGTCCGGCAGCGACTTCGAGGAGGCCATGCGCAGCGCCTTCGTCATCAGCTGGGAGGCCGGCACGCTCTGCTGCTCGATGGTGATCCCGAGTTCCTTGCCGCAGCGCGCGAGGGTGTCGCCGTCCCAGCGGTGGTACGACTCGTCGGTCGAGGAGTTCATGACGGTGTAGACGTCGTCGTCCCGCTGCTGACCGCACCCCGACAGCACGGCGCCGGTGAGGATCGCGGAGACGACGGTGAGGGGGACGACGATCCGCCTGGTGCGGCGGCTGGGGCGTCGGTCCGTTCCGTCCGGGGATATTTCTGTCACGGTGGTGCCCTTGCGTGAGGGGGTGGCCGAACCATGGGAACGCTCCCACGGGCTGATCGTCAAGACCGTGCGCGGATTCGGCGAGGCCGCACGCGGAAGCGCGGGTGCCCGGCGGCGGACCGCCGGGCACCCGGTGCGTCAACGGACGCCGAGCAGGTGCTCCATCGCGAGCTGGTCCAGGGCCTCGAAGGCCATCGAACGCTCGGCGGCGGCGTTCACGTCGAACTCCTCGAACGCGGAACGGTCCGCGAGCAGACTCTTGAGCCCGTCGGCGGCGGTCGGCTGGGCCAGCTCGTCCAGGCGGGAGGCGGTCAGGGCCTCCTGCACGGCCGGGTCGGCGCGGAAGGCCGCTGCGCGCTCCTTGAGGATCAGGTAGTTGCGCATGCAGTTCTTCGCGGACTCCCAGACGCCGTCGATGCCATCGGTGCGCACCGGCTTGAAGTCGAAGTGGAGCGGGCCCGCGTAGTCGGAGTTCTCCAGCAGGTCGACGAGCCAGAACGCCTGGCGCAGGTCGCCGGCGCCGAAGCGCAGGTCCTGGTCGTACTTGATGCCGGACTGGCCGTTGAGGTCGATGTGGAAGAGCTTGCCCGCCCACAGGGCCTGAGCGATGCCGTGCGGGAAGTTGAGGCCCGCCATCTGCTCGTGGCCGGTCTCCGGGTTGACGCCGACCAGCTCGGGGCGCTCCAGGCGCTCGATGAAGGCCAAGGCGTGCCCGATGGTCGGGAGGAGGATGTCGCCGCGGGGCTCGTTCGGCTTCGGCTCGATCGCGAAGCGGAGGTTGTAGCCCTGCTCGGTGACGTAGTCGCCCAGGAGGTCGAAGGCCTCCTTCATGCGGTCCAGCGCCACGCGGACGTCCTTGGCGGCACCGGACTCGGCGCCCTCGCGGCCGCCCCAGGCGACATACGTCTCGGCGCCCAGCTCGACGGCCAGGTCGATGTTGCGGATGACCTTGCGCAGCGCGTAACGGCGCACGTCGCGGTCGTTGGACGTGAAGCCGCCGTCCTTGAACACGGGGTGCGTGAAGAGGTTGGTGGTGGCCATCGGGACCTTGAGCCCGGTGCGCTCCAGTGCCTCCTTGAAGCGCGCGATGTGGGCGTCGCGCTCACTGTCGGAGGAGCCGAACGGGATGAGGTCGTCGTCGTGGAACGTCACACCGTGGGCGCCGAGCTCGGCCAGGCGCTCGACCGACTCGACCGGGTCGAGCGCGGGACGGGTGGCGTCGCCGAACGGGTCGTTGCCGCGCCAGCCGACGGTCCAGAGACCGAAGGTGAACCTGTCCGCGGCGGTGGGGGTGAAGCGTTCCGACATTGATCAGCCTCTTGTCGACGAAGGCGCGGGCGGCGGATCAGCCGACCGACCAATTTGTTTGCTTGCAGTACTAATACTCCATCCTGCCGCTGGTTTCCATACCGTTTCCGTGACGTATCGGTCACGTGGCGGCAGCATGTCTGATCTGCGGCCTTCGTCGGCACTCCAGTTATTCGGGCATTCCGGGTGTTCCCCTTGCGTACGGCCCCTCGTGCGCACATTTGTTTTGTGTACGATCAAAATCGAGAGGACCCGTGGGCGCGCTCGCCGCAGACGCACCTGACGTCCCGCACCTCCGTACTTCCTGAACGGCTAAGGACCCCCCATGAAGTTCACCGACGGCTTCTGGCAGTTGCGCAGCGGTGTGCACGCCTCGTACGCCACCGAAGTCCGCGACGTCCGCCTCGACACCGACCGCCTCGCTGCCTACGCAGCCGTCAAACGTGTCGAACGGCGCGGTGACACCCTCAACGCCCCGCTGATCACCGTGGAGGCCCACGCCCCCGCCGAGGGCGTCATCGCCGTACGGCTCACCCACCACGCGGGCAGGCGCCCCAAGGGCCCCGACTTCGAACTGGTGGGCGCTGAGGCGCAGTCCGCCGCCACGGCCCGTGACCTGGGTGCCACCGCCGAGCTCACCAGCGGCCCCCTCACGCTGCGGCTGCCCACCGAGGGTGCCTTCGGTCTGGAGTTCCTCGACGGAGACGGGCAGCTCCTGACCTCCGCCGGACGCAAGGGGAGCGCGTTCGCCACCCTCCCCGACGGCAGCCACCACATGGTCGCCCAGCTCGCTCTCGGCGTGGGCGAGACCGTCCACGGTCTCGGTGAGCGCTTCACGCCGTACGTGAAGAACGGCCAGACCGTCGACATCTGGCAGGCCGACGGCGGCACCAGCAGCGAACAGGCGTACAAGAACATCCCGTTCTACCTCTCCTCGCGCGGCTACGGCGTCTTCGTCAACCACCC
This sequence comes from Streptomyces sp. NPDC005566, assembly GCF_040605575.1. Lineage (NCBI taxonomy): Bacteria > Bacillati > Actinomycetota > Actinomycetes > Kitasatosporales > Streptomycetaceae > Streptomyces > Streptomyces sp. NPDC005566. Next base: position 36,086 of record NZ_JBEXDB010000009.1, read on the forward strand.
CGGCAAGGTCTCCTTCGAGGTGGGCTCCGAGGCCGTCGGCCAGGTGCAGTTCAGCGTCGAGGACCAGACACTCGAGTACGTCGTCATCGCCGGCCCCACGCCGAAGGACGTCCTCGCCCGCTACACCGCACTCACCGGCCGCCCGGCCCTGCCCCCGGCCTGGTCGTTCGGCCTCTGGCTGTCCACGTCGTTCACCACGTCCTACGACGAGAAGACCGTCACCTCCTTCGTCGACGGGATGGCCGAACGCGGAATCCCGCTCAGCGTCTTCCACTTCGACTGCTTCTGGATGCGCGAGTACCAGTGGTCGGACTTCGAATGGGACCCGGCCGCCTTCCCCGACCCGGTGGGCCAGATCGCCCGGCTCAAGGAGAAGGGCCTGCGGATCTGCGTCTGGATCAACCCGTACATCGCGCAGAAGGGCGCGCTGTACGAGGAGGGAGCCCGCAAGGGCTACTTCGTCGAGACCGCCGACGGCGACATCTGGCAGTGGGACAAGTGGCAGGCCGGCATGGCGCTGGTCGACTTCACCGACCCCGAGGCCACCGCCTGGTACCAGGGCAAGCTCAAGGGACTCCTCGACCAGGGTGTCGACGCCTTCAAGACCGACTTCGGCGAGCGCATCCCCACGGACGTCGTCTGGCACGACGGCTCCGACCCCGAACGCATGCACAACTACTACACGCACCTGTACAACAAGGCCGTCTTCGAACTCCTGGAGAAGGAGCGCGGCCAGGGAGAAGCCGTACTCTTCGCCCGCTCGGCGACCGCCGGCGGCCAGCAGTTCCCGGTCCACTGGGGCGGCGACTGCTGGTCCTCCTTCGGTGCCATGGCCGAGTCGCTGCGGGGCGGCCTCTCCCTGTCACTCTCCGGCTTCGGCTTCTGGAGCCACGACATCGGCGGCTTCGAGGGCACCCCCGACCCGGCGGTCTTCAAGCGCTGGCTCGCCTTCGGCCTGCTCTCCTCGCACAGCCGGCTGCACGGCTCCTCCTCCTACCGGGTGCCGTGGGAGTTCGGCGAGGAAGCGGTCGACGTGGCCCGGCAGTTCACCCGCCTCAAGCACCGGCTGATGCCCTACCTGTACGGGGCCGCCGTCGAGGCCCACCGCACGGGCGTCCCGACGATGCGCCCGATGCTGCTGGAGTTCCCCGACGACCCGACCGCCCGCACCGCGGACCGCCAGTACCTGCTCGGCCCGGACCTCCTGGTCGCGCCCGTCTTCACCGAGGACGGCCAGGTCGAGTACTACGTCCCCGAGGGCACCTGGACCCACCTGCTGACCGGCGAGACGGTCACCGGCCCCGGGTGGCGCCGCGAGACCCACGGCTTCGACAGCCTGCCCGTCCTGGTCCGCCCGGGCGCGGTGCTCGCGCTGGGCGCGGACGATTCACGCCCCGACGGGGAGTGGCTCGACAACCTGGAACTCCGTGTCTTCGCCCCCGCCGGCACCGGCGACTTCACCCGCACGGTGACGGTCCCCGACCTCACGGGCGCACCCGCGGCGACGTACGAAGTGGTCCGCAAGGGCGGCGAGGTCCGGGTCGTGACGGACACGGACCAGCCGTACACGGTCACGGTCGTAGGCTGAACCTTTGAGCCGGCCCCGGCCCGGGGCCGGCTCCTCGGCGCGAAGGTGGAGTCCATGGGCGAGCTGATCCTGATCCGGCACGGCGAGACGGAATGGTCCCGCTCCGGACAGCACACGAGCCACACCGACCTGCCGCTCACGGACCTCGGCGAACGCCAGGCCCGCGCACTGGTCCCCCTCCTGGCCGACCGGCACATCGGCCTCACCCTGGTCAGCCCGCTGATCCGCGCCAGGCGTACCGCGGAACTTGCGGGCCTGCGGACGCCCCGCGTCACACCGGATCTGCACGAGTGGGACTACGGGGCGTACGAGGGGGTGACCACGGTCGAGATCCACCGGACCCGGCCCGACTGGAACCTGTGGACCGACGGCGTCGCACCCGGCCCCGAAGGGCACCCGGGCGAGACCCCGGCCGAGGTGGGCGCCCGCGCGGACCGGATCCTGGCGGAGGTCCGGGCAGCTGCCTCACGCCTCGGGGACACCGACATCGCACTGGTGGCGCACTCGCACTTCCTGCGGGTCCTCACGGCCCGCTACCTGCACCTGACTCCGGCGAGCGGCGCCCTGTTCCAGCTCGCCACGGGCGCGGTCTCCCGCCTCGGTACGGAGCACGGCCTGCCGGTTGTCACGGCACTGAACCTCGCGCTCCCGGAGAGCCTGTACGTGGCGGCGCGCGCCTGAGCGCGGACGCGGCGTCAGCGCGGAATCGCCCAGCCCGGCGCCCAGGTCGCGGCGTCGTCGTGACCGGTCACCGTGGCGGCGAGGTGGGCGCGCAGGGTGGCCAGCGCCGGGTGCGGGTTGTCGCGGTGCCAGAGGAGCGAGTGCGGGTAGACGGGGGTCGGGTCGGTCACCGGGATGAGGCGCAGTCCGTGGCCGACGGGCCAGACGAGGCGGGTCCTCCCGCCCATGAAGGTGGCCAGGGCGGGGGTGTCGGCGATGGTGTCCAGGAGTGCGTCGGAGCCGAAGTTGGGGCCGGTCGCCTCGATGGTGAGACCGAACTCGGCGACGAGGTCGTCGTAGTAGGCGGCCCACTCGGTACCGGGGACGATGCCCGGCATCCAGATCCGGTGCCCGGCGAGCTGGGCGAGGGGCACCGACCGGGCGCCCGCCAGCGCGTGTGCGGGGCCGGTGAGGAGCTGGAGCGGTTCGTCGAGCACCCGGACGGACTCGATGTCCTCGGGCAGGGGCCGGCCGGGCACGGAGACGGCGCGGAAGGACGCGTCGATCTCACCGGACCGGATGGCGGCGACGGCCGTCTCGATGTCGAAGAGCCACACCACGTCGAGCTCGATCCCGGGGTGCGCGTCGTGGAAGCCGCGCATCAGGCCGGACGCCGCGCCGCGTGAGGCGATCACGTCGACGCGCAGTGGACGGTGGCCGGTGCGTACGGACGCGACCGCGCGTTCGGCGACACGCAGCAGTTCGCGCGCGTGGGGCAGGAACGCCTGCCCGTCGATGGTGAGCTCGGCACCGCGCGGCGTGCGGGTGAACAATCGCACGCCGAGGCTGCGCTCCAGTGCGGCGATGCGCTTGGAGACGGCCTGCTGGGTGACCGCCAGCTCGGCGGCGGCCTCCTGGAACTGCCCCGCGTCGGCGGCGGCCAGGAAGGTCCGGACGGTGTCGAGATCCATGTCGACACCCTAGGGCCACAACCATTGGTTGTGGCCGAGCGCCTTCTTGGTTGTTTGATCCCCGGGTATCGCGCTCGCTTTGATGCTTCCGATCGCAAAACGGTTGTGCGGGTGAGCGGAGAGGGGTATCGGGCATGAGGAGCGGGCACCGGCTCGGGCGGCCGTTCGGGTGGCTCTGGGGAGCGTACGGGACCAGCGCGCTCGGCACCTGGCTCGCCTTCGGCGCGTTCCCCCTGATCGCCATCCAGGTGCTGGACGCCGGACCGGGCGACGTCGCCGCGCTCGCCTCCGTGGGGGCTGCGGTGGGCGCGGTCGTGGCGGTGCCGCTCGGCCCGTGGGTGGAGTTCCGCCGCAAGCGGCCGGTGCTGATCGCGATGGACCTGGTGCGGTTCGCGGCGCTGCTGACCATCCCCGCCGCGTTCGCGCTCGGCGTGCTCACCTTCGTTCAGCTCCTGCTGGTCTCGGTCGTCGTCGCGGGGGCCGACATCACCTTCCGTGCCGCCTCCGGCGCGTACCTGAAAACGCTGCTGCCACCCGGGGACCTGCTCGTGGCCAACGCCAGATTCGAGTCCACGGCCTGGACGACCACGATCATCGGACCGCCGCTGGGCGGCGCCGCGATCGGGCTCCTCGGTCCGGTGGCGACGCTGGTGGCCGACGCGGTCAGCTACCTGCTCTCGGCCCTGGGCATCCGCGCGATGGGCGGGCACGAACCCCGGCCCGAGCCTCGGGAGGCCGCGCGTATGCGGGCCGGTGACCTGCTCGACGGCTGGCGGTACATCCTCGCCGACGCGACGCTCCGCCCGCTGTTCCTCAACACAGCCCTGTTCAACGGCCTGGTGATGGCCGCCTCGCCGCTGCTGGCCGTCCTGATGCTCGGCCGGCTCGGGTTCGCACCGTGGCAGTACGGCCTGGCCTTCGCCGTGCCCGCGATCGGCGGGCTGCTCGGTTCGCGGCTCGCCCGGCCTCTCGTCACCCGGTTCGGGCAGCACCGGGTCCTGGTCGTAGCGGGGACGCTGCGCGCGTTCTGGCCCGTCGGCCTGGCCTTCGTGGGACCGGGCACCGGAGGACTGCTGCTGGTGATGGGTGTCGAGTTCGGGCTCATCCTCTGCTGCGGTGTCTTCAACCCCGTCGGCGCCACCTACCGCCTCGAGCGCACCGCGACCGACCGGGTCGCCCGCACCCTGTCCGCCTGGGCGGTGACGACCAAGGCCTCGACCGCGCTCCTGACGGCCTTCTGGGGCGTATTGGGTGGCCTGCTCGGCCCGCGCAGCGCCATCGGCCTTGCCGGCGTGCTCCTGCTGGCGACGCCGCTGTTGCTCCCCCGCCGGGCAGCAGGTCACCTCTCCGGGGCGCAGCCGGAGTCGGCACGGAGCCGCACCTGACCGGGACCAGCAGGCCCTGTCAGAGGGTGCCGTTCCTCAGGGCGTCGACGAACGGCGTCCACTGCGCCGCGGGGAAGGCGAGTGCGGGGCCGGCGGGGGTCTTGCTGTCGCGGACGGGGACGAAACCGGGGAAGCCGTCGGCCACTTCGACGCAGTTCCCTCCGTCTCCGTTGCTGTAGGACGACTTGCGCCAGACCGCTCTGCACAGGTCACGTGAGGTGAGCATCGGTCGTATGACCCTTCGCCGCCGACTTGATCAGGGACAGGGACGTCTCCGGGGACAGCGCGGAAGCCCTGGCCAGATCGTATGCGGAACAGAATTGCTCCACCAGTGGTGAGTTTTCTACGAGTTGGCCGCTGTAGGCGCCTTCCGTGTATACGGCCGGCGGGGCGTCGTCGAAGTGCATCAGGGTCACCGACGTGTCGAGGAAGGGGTGGGCCCCGGCTGAGAACGGCAGCACCTGCGTGACGACACGGGGCCGGGAGGCAGTCTGCTCGGCGAGGTGGATGAGTTGCTCAGCCATCACAGCGCCTCCACCCATCGTCACCATGAGGGCGGCTTCGTGGATGACCACCCAAAGTACCGGCGCAGTAGGGGAGTCGAGCAGGCGGCCGCGTTCCATCCGTGTACGTACATGATCCTCGATGACGTCCGTGGCGGCGAACGGATGCGCAGCCCGGGTGAGGGCTCGGGCATACGACTCGGTCTGAAGCAGTCCCGGAACCACCATGGACGAGTACTCCGCGACTGACGCGGCACGCTGCTGGAGCTCCGCCGCGTCCGCGAAGTACTCCGCCACCTTCGACTTCCGTGCCAGTGTGCACAGCCGCTGCAGATGCTCGCCGCTCCCCAGCAGCTCGTCCAGCGCGCGCGACAGTTCCAACTGGGGCCGCCGCTCAGCTGCTTCGAACAGGCCGATGTACGTGCCGGAGCAGAACACCCGCTCGCCCAGCTGGTTCTGCGACAGGCCCGCCGCCTCCCGCAGGCGGCGCAACTCCGCGCCGTAGAAGGCGCGCGGGTTCGCGTACGGGTCGAGCTCCTTGGGCAGCGGCATGCTCCGGAACCTAGCGATCACCCCGCCCCCGCATATACGGATCCACCCGCAGTCACCCGGACGGGTGGGCCCGGAGCACGCCGACGGCGCCGGCGGACAGGAAAGCGGCCGGTACCCCTTCCGGGGTACCGGCCGCCGTGGACGGACCGTCAGGTCAGGAGATCAGCTCGATCTCCGCCAGCGTCGCCGCCGCCGTGCTCACCAGCCGGTACTTGGTGTACGAGCCCGGCGTGTGCACCGAGAACACCCGGGTCTGCTTGTCCCAGAGGAACGTCTGGCCGGACCGCTTGTCGAGGTCCTTCCAGGTGGTGCCGTCCGAGGAGCCCTGCAGCACCCAGCCCGCCGGCGCCTTCGCGGCCGCGGAGGACGTCAGCGTGTACTGGATCGCCTTCGTGGCCGAGGTGACCGGCAGGTCCACCGACTCGACCGCGGCCGAGGTGGCCGAGGAGTTGTCGTACAGCGCGCCGTCGCCCTTGAGCACGTCGCTCTTCGGGGCGGGGACCTTGTCGTCCTGGGTGATGGAGACCGGCGCCGCGGTCTTGCCCGTGCCCCACGCGGAGGGCTTGGAACCCATGTCGAACTCGAGCACGCCGCCCTTGGCCAGCAGGTCGTGCGGCAGCGAGGTGGACGTCCACTTCTTGCCGTTGACCTTCAGGCCCTGGACGTAGATGTTCTTCGAGCTGTTCTTCGGGGCCTTGACCACCAGGTCGCGGCCGTTCTCCAGGTGCACGGTCGTCTTCGTGAAGAGCGGCGAGCCGATCGCGTACTCACCACTGCCCATGACCAGCGGGTAGAAGCCGAGCGAGGAGAAGAGGAACCAGGCCGACTGCTCGCCGTTGTCCTCGTCGCCGTGGTAGCCCTGGCCGATCTCGCTGCCCGTGTACAGGCGGCCGAGGACCTCGCGGACCTTCTCCTGCGTCTTCCATGGCTGCGAGGCCGCGTCGTACATGTACGTGGCGTGGTGCGCGACCTGGTTGCTGTGACCGTACTGGCCCATCCGTACGTCACGCGCCTCGGTCATCTCGTGGATGACGCCGCCGTACGAACCGACGAACTCGGGTCCGGCGGTCTCGGGGGTCGAGAAGTAGGTGTCCAGCTTCTTGGCGAGACCGTCGCGGCCGCCGTACAGGTTGGCCAGGCCCCGGCTGTCCTGCGGGGCGGTGAAGGCGTAGCCCCAGCCGTTGGTCTCCGTGTAGTCGTAGCCCCAGACGCGGGGGTCGAATGTGTCGGAGGGCAGGCGCCAGTCGCCGTTCGGCTTCTTGCCCTGGAAGAAGCCGGCCTTGTCGTCGAAGAGCTTGACGTAGTTCTGGGCGCGGTTGAGGAAGTACGCGGACTCCTCCTTGTAGCGCTCGTTCTTCGTCTTCTTGTAGAGGGCCTGGCCCATCTGCGCGATGCCGTAGTCGTTGAGGTAGCCCTCCAGCGACCAGGAGAGACCTTCGTGCGTCTCGGTGTTCGCGTACCCGGTGAAGACCGAGGTCTCCATGCCCTTGCGACCGACACCGGAGGACGGCGGGGTCACCGTGGCGTTCTTGACGGCCGCGTCGTACGCCGCTTCCGCGTCGAAGTCCACGCCCTTGACGTACGCGTCCGCGAAGGCCACGTCCGAGCTCGTGCCGGTCATGAGGTCGGAGTACCCGGGGGAGGACCAGCGGGAGATCCAGCCGCCGTCCTTGTACTGCTGGACGAAGCCGTCGACCATCTTGCCGGCCTGCTTCGGGGTGAGGAAGGAGTACGCGGGCCAGGTCGTCCGGTAGGTGTCCCAGAAGCCGTTGTTGACGTACACCTCACCCTTGACGATCTTCGCTCCGGTGTGCGTCGGGGTGTCCGTGCCGGTCTGCGGCGAGAACGGGCTCGCGTAGGTGCTCTTCCCGTCGACCTGCTCGAAGCCGGAGTTCGGGTAGAGGTACAGCCGGTACAGGCTCGAGTAGAGAGTGGTCAGCTGGTCGGCGTTGGCACCCTCGACCTCGACCTTGCCGAGGATCTTGTCCCAGGCCTTCTGCGCGTTCCTCTTCACCGCGTCGAAGGAGGTCTTCGCCGGCAGCTCCATGGCGAGGTTCTTCTTCGCCTGGTCGACGCTGATCAGCGAGGTGGCCAGGCGCAGGTTGACCGTCCGGTCCTTGCCCGCGTCGAAGCGGAAGAACCCGGTGACGTCGTCACCGCCGCCGCCCTTCAGCTTGCCGCTGTCGGTGACCGGTGCGTCGAACTCGCCGAACACGAAGAGCCGGGTGGCCCCGGTGGAGCCGCCGCTCTTCACATCCGAGAAGCCGGTGAAGGAGCCGGTCTTCGCGTCGAGGGTGAGGCCGCCGTCGTTGGAGACGTTGTCGAAGACCATGCTGGCGTCGCCGGACGGGTAGGTGAACCGCATCCGCGCCGCGTGGTCCGTGGGCGTCATCTCGGCCTTGAGACCGTTCTCGAACGTCACCCCGTAGTAGTGGGGGTTCGCCGTCTCGTTCTCGTGGCGGAACGGCAGCCCGCGTGCCGTGCGGGAGGCGTCCGGGGTTCCGGAGGCCGCCGACGGCATCATCTGGAAGGTCTGGCGGTCGCCCATCCAGGGACTCGGCTCATGGCTGGCGCTGAAGGCCTGCAGCGTCGGCAGGTTGTCCGCGTTGTTGCCGCGCGCGTAGTCGTACAGCCAGCTCGTGGAGCCGGCGTTGGTGACCGGCGTCCAGAAGTTGAAGCCATGCGGGACCGCGGTCGCGGGGAAGTTGTTGCCGCGAGAGAAGCCGCCGCTGGAGTTCGTGCCGCGCACCGTGGACGCGTAGTCCGAGAGGTGCGCCTTGCGCTTCTCCGGGGCCTTCGGGGCGATCTTGATGTCGTCGAGCCAGCCCTGGAACTTCGCGGAGCCCTTGGGGGAGTCGTACGCCACCAGGATCCGGTCGACGGTCTTGCCCGCCGCTACCGTGCCGATGCGCGAGGCGACCTTGTTCCACTGGTTCACGTACAGCCGCTTGGCGTCGGCCTGGCCCTGCGGGGTCAGCAGCCCGCCGTGGCTGTCGGTGGCCTTCAGCTCGCTCAGGTAGCTGCCGTCGGTGAAGGCGAGGTCGACCGCGACGTGGGTGGCCGGATAGTTGAGATCGGTCTGGCCCATCTGGGGGTAGACCAGGTAGGAGAGCTCGGTGTCCTTGGTGACGGCCGTGTCGACGTCGAAGACCTTGTTGTACGAGTAGGCGTGGCCGTCCGGCTTGTGTGTGCCGGCGTAGCGCAGGGCCTTCTTTCCGGTGAATCCCGCACCCGATTTGGCAGTGGGGGAGCCGGAGGGGCCGCGGTCGATCTGGCTGCGCATGTCGCCGGGCGCCGGTGTGGAGGTGTCGCCGTCGGAGAACTGGACGTCGGCGAGCTGGATCGCGTCGGCGGCGCCGTTGTTCTTCGTGATGTCCAGCCGGAAGTGCTTGTAAGCCGTATCCGTAGTGAAATCGTATGATTTGGTCTGGAAGCGCTCCGAGAAGGCCTGACCGGTCCGGGTGTCCAGGTCCGTCCAGGTCTTGCCGTCCGCGGAACCCTTCAGCGTCCAGTCCTTGGGGTCGCGCTCGTCGTGGTCGTTGGCCGAAGTGAGTGCGTATGTCACTACCTTGGTGGGTTCGACGAGGTCGAACTCGACCCAGGCCGACGGCTGGAAGGCCAGCCACTTGGTGCCGGACTCCACGTCGACGAGGTTCTCCTTCCCCTCGCCACCTCCGGAGTTCTCGCTGCTGGCCCGCACGTCGGTGACCTGATCGGTGACATTGCCCGGTATTCCGGCGGAGAATCCGCCATCGATACCCGATGCCCTCTTCTTTCCGTCGGAGCCTTCTTCGACGGTATTGCGCCAGTCCGGCTGCTTTTCGTCCTCTTCGAAGGAGGAGCTGAACGAACGCTCCCCGGAAGGCTTTTGGGACGGTCCGGCCGGTTGTGCGAAGGCCGCGGTGGGGGCTGCCGCCACAAGGACGAGAGAGGCCGCGATGACTGCGGCGGAGGTGCTGTGTCTCTTGCGAGGGCCTTGCTGAAGACCACGTAGGGGCTGCATACGGAGCCGATCCTCCCGGGGGGCGTGCTTGGACAACGTTGTCATTACGGGACTCGGGTACCAGTAGGGAGCCAAGTGGCCGGATGTGTCAAGAGTGTTGCGAGGTGTCGGCCTGTCGAATCGGCCGCAATCCGGAAATGTTGGTTCCGGTACGAGGGCGCACGGTGCCGAAGTATCCGCGAGGTCTCAACTCGGGAAAGACTGCCGCTCAAACCTGCATTCGATCTTGCTCAGTTGGCGACAAGTGGACTATACCTGTCGGCATCTGGACGGCCGTTCGTGCGTCACGGGCAAGGGCGACGGGGGACGTCTGCGGGGCCGCTGTCAGCGACTTCGCCGTAAGGCTCCCGAAAACCCGCACTGCACGGAAGAACTGCAATTCCGCATGACCCAAGCGCAACTGACCGCGGTGGTGTAACCCTTCGCCTGAGGCGATATCGATGGGGTGACCGGTACACCGCCTGAGTCCTGGAGAAGGCGAGGACTTGAGCATGGGATCCACCCCCGGCGTAGGCCATTGCGATTTGATCAAGCGGAGCGCGACTGTGGCTCGGGCCGCGGTTACGGCGACCGCTTTTCCGACATCGCTCAGGTGATCACCATCGGTGCCGCTGAGCGGCTCCGAGACGACGGCTGAACGACCCGCTGTGCATCTCCGCCGACATCGCAGGCGGAGACCCACATCAGGATGCGCTCAAAGAGAAGTGCGGCAAGCACGGGGCCAACCCGGCCCGGCAGCCGAACACGCAGCAAACCCGTAGAGATCCAATTGATCAGTGAGGATGCAGAGATGACCATTCGTGCCGGCTCTCTTGACAGGCGAACGCTCCTGCGCGGGGCGATCGCGACGGCAGCCATGGGTTCGTTCGCGGTTGCGTGTGGCTCTCCCTCCAGCAACGACAACGGTGGCGGCGGCCCGAAGGGCAAGAAGGGTGCCAAGAACCCGTTCGGCGTCGCCAAGAACTCCAAGGTCGAGGCGGCCATCTTCGACGGCGGCTACGGCACCGACTACGTCGCGTTCGTCAACACGGTGATCGGGGCCCAGATCGCCGGCACCAAGATTGACGTCAAGCCGGTCGTCGACATCGGCCCGGAGCTCCAGCCCCGCTTCGTCGGTGGCAACCCGCCGGACCTCATCGACAACTCCGGTGAGGACCAGATCGGCTTCCTGGGCATTCTCGACCAGCTCGAGGAGCTCGACGACGTCTTCGAGGCCAACACCTACGAGGGCAAGAAGATCGCCGACATCGTCTACCCCGGCGTCAAGGACCCCGGCACGTTCAAGGACAAGTTCGTCGCGCTCAACTACGTGATGACGGTGTACGGCGTCTGGTACTCCAAGACGCTGTTCGAGGCGAACGGCTGGACCCCGCCGAAGACGTGGGACGAGGCGCTCGACCTCGGCCAGGCGGCGAAGAAGAAGGGCAAGTACCTCTTCGTCCACGGCAAGGAAGCTGCGACCTACTACCGGACGCTCCTGATCGACTCGGCGATCAAGGAGGGCGGCGACGAGGTCCGTCTCGCGCTGGGGAACCTGGAGAAGGGCTGTTGGTCGCACCCGGCGGTCCAGGGCGTCATCAAGGTCATGGAGACCATGGTCAAGGAGAAGATGTTCGTCCCCGGCGGCTCCGGCACCCAGTTCCAGAAGGCGCAGGCGATCTGGAGCAACGACCAGAAGGCGCTGCTCTACCCGTCCGGTGGCTGGATCGAGAACGAGATGAAGGACGCCACCAAGGCCGACTTCCAGATGACCGGTGTTCCGGCGATGACGCTCACGGGCAGTCCGAAGATCCCCTACGAGGCGCTCCGTGCGGCCGCGGGCGAGCCGTTCATCGTTCCCAAACAGGGCAAGAACCCGGCCGGCGGCAAGGAGGTCCTGCGGGCGATGCTGTCCGAGAAGGCGGCCGCCAACTTCTCCAAGACGAAGCTGGCCCCGACGATCGTCAAGGGCACCGTGCCCGCCGACGGCTACGGCTCCACGGCCCTCGTCTCGCAGACGACGATGCTCGAGGCCGCGGGCGAGAACATCTTCAACTACACGTTCGTCGAGGCCTACGGCATGAACACCGACCAGCTGGTGCCGTGGAACTCGTTCCTCGCCGGCGACATCGACGGCAAGGGTCTGACCTCGGCTCTGCAGAAGATCTCCGACAAGATCCGGGAAGACGACTCCATCGAGAAGATCAAGGTCAGCTAGTAGCGCGATGAGTGACACGATCACCAAACTCGAACCCACGAGCGGCCGGCTCAAGTCGGCCGCTCGCGGCGGGCGTCCCGGGCGCCGCAAACTCACCTTCGACCGGGTGACGTTCTTCCTCGCGTTCCTCGGTATCCCGCTGGCCGTCTTCATCCTTTTCGTCCTGATGCCGTTCGTCCAGGCGATCTACTGGGCGATGACGGACTGGCGCGGCTTCAGCCCGGACTACAACTTCGTCGGGCTGGACAACTTCATCAAGATGTTCGATGACGACATCTTCCTGAAGGCGTTGCGCAACGTCTCGCTGCTGGCGGCCGTCGTACCGCTGGTGACGTTGACGCTCGCCCTCGGGGTCGCGGTGGCCGTCACGCTGGGCGGGCCCAGCAAGGGCCCCGTCCGGGGTATCCGGGGTGCGTCGTTCTACCGGATCATCTCGTTCTTCCCCTACGTCGTGCCGGCGATCATCGTCGGCCTGATCTGGGCGCAGATGTTCGACCCGAACGCCGGCCTGGTCAACGGCTTCCTCACCAAGATCGGTCTTGACGGCTTCGTGGCGTTCGCCTGGCTGGGCGAGGTCTCGACCGCCATGCCGTCCCTGATGTTCGTCTTCGTCTGGGGACTCGTCGGGTTCTACGCGGTGCTCTTCATCGCCGCGATCAAGGGAGTTCCCGCCGAGCTGTACGAGGCGGCCAGGATCGACGGGGCCGGACGGTTCCGGACCACGATCTCGATCACCCTGCCGGCGATCCGGGACAGTGTGCAGACGGCGTACATCTATCTCGGCATCGCCGCGCTGGACGCGTTCGTCTACGTACAGGCACTGTTGCCGAACGGCGGGCCGGCCAACTCGACCCTGACGATCAGCCAGCGGCTGTTCAACGTCGCCTTCGCGAAGCAGCAGTTCGGATACGCCACCGCGATGGGTGTCGTCCTCGCCGTCGTCACCCTGGTGTTCGCGGCGCTGGTGTTCACCGTCTTCCGCCTGACCGGCGGTGGTGAGGGCAAAGAGAATGCGCGTGGGTTCAAGGCTCGGCGTGCTGGAGCCAAGGGAGGTGCTCAGTGAGCGCCACAACCGCCGACCGGAAACTGGTCAGAGTCACCGCAAGCAGCGACCGCAGGTTCGCCGCGATCTCGCACGTCCTGCTGGTCATATGGTCCGTGGTCGTGATCGTGCCCATGCTGTGGGTACTGATGTCGTCGTTCAAGTCGACCGGCGAGATCCTGTCGTCGCCGTTCTCGCTCCCGGACCACTGGCGGGTCGAGAACTACGCGAACGCGTGGACCGACGCGAACATCGGGAAGTACTTCCTGAATTCGGTGATCGTCGTTGTCTCCGCGTTGTTCCTGGTGATGTTGCTGGGAGCGATGTGCGCCTACATCCTGGCCAGGTTCCAGTTCCCCGGGCGCCGGCTGATCTACTACACGATGCTGGCCGGACTGACGTTCCCGGTCTTCCTGGCGATCGTGCCGCTGTTCTTCCAGTTGCAGAACCTCGGGTTGCTGAACACGCGTCTGGGACTGATCCTCACCTACGTCGCGTTCGCGCTGCCGTTCACGGTGTTCTTCCTCTATTCGTTCTTCCGGTCACTGCCGCATGACGTCTACGAGGCCGCGTTGATCGACGGTGCCGGTGACTGGCGGGCGTTCTTCCAGGTCATGCTGCCGATGGCCACTCCGGGCATGTCCGCGGTGGCGATCTTCAACTTCCTGGGGCTGTGGAACCAGTTCCTGCTGCCGGTGGCGCTCAACACCGACCAGGACATGTGGGTCCTGACCCAGGGGATGGCCGCGTACGCGTCCTCGCAGGTCTACGACGTCGACTACGGTGCGCTGTTCGCGGCGATCGTGGTCACGGTGGTGCCTGTACTGGTCGTGTACGTCATCTTCCAGCGCCGGATCGCCGGTTCGGTGTCACAGGGCACCTTCCGCTGACGTCCGCCGTCGCGCCGTACGGCCGGCCGGGTCGCTTCGCCGGTCCGCCGGCCGGCGCCATCACGTAACCGCTGCTTCACCTGTTGCGCACAGGGGTCGGGCCCCGGAGAGACCACTCTCCGGGGCCCGACCCCTTTGTAAGGGGCAGGAGCCGATTTCCGTCAAGGGGTTGACGGCATAGGTATCCTCAGCGGAGCTTTGGAGTTCATAACTTGTACAAGGTTCGGTCACCCAGGGTGACGCGGGCCACGGATAAGGGTGGGTCAATGGAGACTCCGGGGTCGCAGACATCTCTGCATCGCGCCAACCTCGAGCGGGTTGTGCGCGCCGTGCGTATGGCGGGTTCGCTCACCCAAGCGGAGATCGCCAGAAGCACCGGCCTCTCCGCGGCCACTGTCTCCAATATCGTTCGCGAACTGAAGGACGGCGGCACGGTCGAGGTGACCCCCACCTCGGCGGGCGGACGCCGCGCCCGGAGCGTCTCCCTCAGCGGGGACGCGGGCATTGTCATCGGGGTGGATTTCGGACATACTCACCTTCGCGTGGCCATCGGTAACCTCGCCCACCAGGTGCTGGCGGAGGAATCCGAGCCGCTGGACGTCGATGCTTCGTCGGCGGAGGGCTTCGGCCGGGCGGAACAGCTGGTCAACCGCCTGATCGAGACCACCGGGATCAGCCCCGGGAAGGTGATCGGCGTCGGTCTGGGCGTACCCGGACCGATCGATGTCGAGTCCGGCACGCTGGGCTCCACCTCGATCCTGCCGGGCTGGACGGGCATCAACCCGAGCCAGGAACTCTCCGGCCGCCTGGGCGTGCCCGTGTACGTGGACAACGATGCCAACCTCGGGGCCCTGGGCGAGCTGGTCTGGGGCAGCGGCAGGGGGGTCAAGGACCTCGCCTACATCAAGGTCGCCAGCGGTGTCGGTGCCGGTCTGGTGATCGACGGGCACATCTACCGCGGGCCCGGCGGCACGGCCGGCGAGATAGGGCACATCACGCTCGACGAATCGGGCCCTGTGTGCCGCTGCGGCAACCGCGGCTGCCTGGAGACCTTCACCGCCGCCCGGTACGTCCTGCCCCTCCTGCAGCCCAGCCACGGGCCCGAGCTCACCATGGAGCGGGTGGTCCAGCTGGCCCGTGAGGGCGACCCGGGATGCCGCAGGGTGATCGGGGACGTGGGACGGCACATCGGGAGCGGTGTGGCCAACCTCTGCAACCTGCTCAACCCCAGCCGGGTGGTGCTCGGCGGATCACTCGCCGAGGCGGGCGAGTTGGTGCTCGGGCCCATCCGCGACTCGGTCTCCCGGTACGCGATCCCCAGTGCGGCGCGGCAGCTCTCGGTGCTGCCCGGAGCGCTCGGCGGCCGGGCCGAAGTGCTGGGGGCGCTGGCCCTCGTTCTCAACGAGATGGGTGATTCAACCCTTTTGGAGAGCACGGCCCCTGTCGGGACTCCTGCCTTCACTTAGATAACGAATGGCACCGTTGTCATCTCGTTAAGGATTTACTCCTTGACGCTGGCGGCGCGGCCGAGTTGACTCCAACCCACCTCGGCCGCAACGTCGCGGCCTCGTCAGGGAGGTTCGAAATGAACACGCGTATGCGTCGTGCCGCCGTTGCCGTTGCCGCCACCACGATGGCCGTCTCGCTTGCTGCTTGCGGGAGTGCCAAGGAGTCGGGCGACAAGACCACGGACACCGGCTCCGGCAAGAAGGGCGACGATCTCAAGATCGGTCTGCTCCTTCCCGAGAGTGAGACGGCTCGTTACGAGAAGTTCGACAAGCCGATCATCGAGAAGAAGGTCAGCGAGCTGACCGGTGGCAAGGGCGAGGTCGTCTACGCCAACGCCAAGCAGGACGCCACGCTGCAGGCGCAGCAGGTCGACACCATGATCACGAACAAGGTCGACGCGCTCATCGTCGACGCTGTCGACGCCAAGGCCATCGAGAACAGCATCAAGAAGGCCAAGGACGCGGGCATCCCGATCGTCGCCTTCGACCGCCTCGCCGAGGGCCCGATCGACGCCTACACCTCCTTCGACAACGAAGAGGTCGGCCACGTCCAGGGCAAGGCCCTGCTGGAGGCCCTCGGCGACGCCGAGAAGCCGACCATCGTGATGATGAACGGTGCCATCACCGACCCGAACGCAGCGCTCTTCAAGAAGGGTGCGAAGGCCGAGCTCGACGGCAAGGTCACGTACGGCAAGGAGTACGACACCAAGGAGTGGAAGCCGACCAACGCCAACGCCAACATGGAGGCGGCGATCACGGCTCTCGGCAAGGACAAGATCGCCGGCGTCTACTCCGCGAACGACGGCATGGCGGGCGGCATCATCACCGCCCTCAAGGCCGCCGGTCTCTCCAAGCTCCCGCCGGTCACCGGTCAGGACGCCGAACTCGCCGGTGTGCAGCGCATCGTCACCGGTGAGCAGTTCATGAGCGTCTACAAGCCGTACCCGCAGGAGGGCGTCATCGCCGCGGAGATGGCCGTCGCGCTGGCCAAGGGCGAGAAGCTCGACACCATCGCCACGTCGAAGATCGACAGCGGCAGTGCGAAGGGCATCCCCACCGTCCTCGTCCCGGTCGTCTCGCTGACCAAGGCGAACATCAAGGACACCGTCCTCAAGGACGGCATCTACACGATCGACGAGATCTGCACGGCCAAGTACAAGGCCGCCTGCGACGCCGCCGGTCTGAAGTAGGCCCCCCGCGAGACCGCCCGCAGGACGGTCCCGCACGGTCTGCCCCGAAGCCTGTCCGGCGCCCCGCCCACCAACTGTCCCGCTACCGGGCGGGGCGCCGGACGGAACGCTTCTTCAGTTCATACTCTTCTGCTCGACCACCGCGCCTTCCCCCAGGCGCGGCATCCCCGCCGGTCAGGCGGCGAAGGAGATGGTTCACGTGTCCGCTACGCCCGTGTTGGCGTTGCGAGGGGTCTCCAAGCGATTCGGTGCCGTCCAGGCGCTCACCGATGTAGAGCTTGAGGTCCACGCCGGCGAGGTGGTCGCCCTGGTGGGCGACAACGGCGCCGGTAAATCAACGCTGGTCAAGACGATCGCCGGAGTCCACCCCATCGATGACGGAGTCATCGAGTGGGAAGGCCGGCCGGTCAAGATCGACAAGCCGAACGACGCACAGACGCTGGGCATCGCGACCGTCTACCAGGACCTCGCGCTCTGCGACAACATCGACGTCGTCGGCAACCTCTACCTCGGCCGGGAGATCCGCAAGTTCGGAGTCCTGAACGAGGTCGAGATGGAGCGCCGCTCCCTCGAGCTCCTCAGCACGCTGTCGATCCGCATCCCCAGCGTCCGCATCCCGATCGCCTCGCTCTCCGGTGGTCAGCGCCAGACCGTCGCCATCGCCCGTTCGATGCTCGGCGAGCCCAAGCTCGTCATCCTCGACGAGCCCACCGCCGCCCTCGGCGTCGAGCAGACCGCCCAGGTCCTCGACCTCGTCGAGCGGCTGCGCGAGCGTGGCCACGCGGTCATCCTCATCAGCCACAACATGGCCGATGTGAAGGCCGTCGCCGACAAGGTCGCCGTGCTCCGGCTGGGCCGGAACAACGGGGTCTTCGACGTGAAGACCACCTCGCAGGAAGAGATCATCTCCGCCATCACGGGCGCCACGGAAAACGCCGTGACCCGTCGTGCGGCGCGCAACGCGGAGGTCCAGAAGTGAAGACCGACAAGACGTCCACCGCAGTGATCAACCCGGAGGCCGCCAAGGGCGCGGACACCGCGGTCGACCCGCGGCTGCTCGTGCGCGAGCAGGGCTTCGGCGGATACGTCACCGAGTTCAAGCGCAAGATGCGCGGTGGAGACCTCGGCTCGATCCCCGTGGTCATCGGCCTGATCATCATCTGCGTGATCTTCCAGAGCCTGAACTCCGAGTTCCTCTCCGCGAAGAACATCAGCGACATCGCCGTGACGATGGTGGCCACCGGCATGATGGCCGTCGGCATCATCTTCGTGCTGCTGCTCGGCGAGATCGACCTCTCGGTCGGCTCCGTCAGCGGTGTCTCCGGCGCCGTCGTCGCCGTACTCAGTGTGACCAACGGCATGAACGAGTGGCTGGCCGTCCTGGTCGCCATCGTCAGCGGTGCGGTCATCGGAGCCGTCCACGGCTTCTTCTTCGCCAGGATCGGCGCACCCGCGTTCGCCGTCACCCTCGCGGGCCTGCTGTTCTGGCTGGGCTTCATGCTCCAGCTCCTCGGTGACACGGGCACGATCAACCTGGACGGCGACGGTGTCGTCGGCAAGCTGACCACGTACTACTTCACGGACGTGGCAGCCGCCTACGGCCTCGCGGCCCTCGCCGTGATCGGCTACTTCCTTTCCGCGTTCCTGGACAGCCGCCGCCGCGAGGCGGCCGGCATCCCGGCCCGGCCGACCACCGACATCGTGGTGCGCACCGTGGTGCTCGCGGTGTTCGCCTTCGCCGCGGCCTTCATGTTCAACCAGTACCGGGGTCTGCCGCTGGCGCTGGTCCTCTTCCTCGTCGTCCTGGTGGGTTCGGACTTCGTCCTGCGCCGCACCTCCTACGGCCGGAAGATCTTCGCACTCGGCGGCAGCGTCGAGGCTTCGCGCCGCGCCGGTATCAACGTCACCGCGATCCGTATCTCGGTCTTCTCGATCGCCGGTACCTTCGCGGCGATCGGCGGCCTGTTCTGGGCCTCCAAGATCGCGGCGGCGAACCAGGGCTCCGGCACCGGTGACCTGCTGATGAACGTCATCGCCGCAGCCGTCATCGGTGGCACCAGCCTCTTCGGTGGCCGTGGCCGCACGTGGAACGCACTGCTCGGTGTCATGGTCATCGTCTCGATCCAGTACGGCCTGTCGCTGGAAGGCATCGCCACGCCGGTCCAGTACATGATCACCGGTGGTGTGCTTCTCGCCACGGTCGTCATCGACTCCGTCACCCGCAAGACGCAGAAGACCGCAGGCCGCGCCTGACCGCGGTTCCGCACACGTGCCCGGCATCCCTCGTGGTGCCGGGCACGTGCGCGTACTCATGTCCGGCCCCGGCACGGCGCGGAACGCGCCCGTGGCACGAGGCCGAACGCACCCGCGGCAGCACGCGGAATGCGCTGCCCGATGACCGACGCCGCCGACGGAACATTAGACTCATCGGATCGGCACGCTCGACCAGCTCAAACGCAAGGAGGCACGGGTGGACCTGCTGACCCGCATCGGGGGACCGCGCGACCTGGACCGGCTCAGCCTCGAGCAGCTGGACCAGCTCGCCGAGGAGATCCGTACCTTCCTCGTCGACGCGGTGTCCAAGACCGGAGGCCACCTCGGCCCGAACCTGGGCGTGGTCGAGCTGACCATCGCCCTGCACCGGGTGTTCGAGTCCCCGCAGGACAAGGTCCTCTTCGACACCGGCCACCAGAGCTACGTGCACAAGCTGCTCACCGGCCGGCAGGACTTCTCGAAGCTCAAGAGCAAGGGCGGCCTCTCCGGATACCCGTCCCGCGCCGAGTCCGAGCACGACGTCATCGAGAACTCGCACGCCTCGACCGTCCTCGGCTGGGCCGACGGCCTCGCCAAGGCCAACGAGGTCCTGAAGAGGAACGACCACGTCGTCGCGGTCATCGGTGACGGCGCGCTCACCGGCGGTATGGCCTGGGAGGCGCTGAACAACATCGCCGCCGCCAAGGACCGCCCCCTCGTCATCGTCGTCAACGACAACGAGCGCTCCTACGCCCCGACCATCGGCGGCCTCGCGAACCACCTCGCCACCCTGCGCACGACCGACGGGTACGAGCGGTTCCTGGCCCGCGGCAAGGATCTCCTGGAGCGCACGCCGGTCGTCGGCAAGCCGCTGTACGAGACCCTGCACGGTGCCAAGAAGGGCCTCAAGGACTTCATCGCCCCGCAGGGCATGTTCGAGGACCTCGGCCTCAAGTACGTCGGCCCGATCGACGGCCACGACATCGAGGCCCTGGAATCCGCGCTGACCCGTGCCAAGCGCTTCGGTGGCCCGGTCATCGTCCACTGCCTCACGGAGAAGGGCCGCGGCTACACCCCGGCCCTCCAGGACGAGGCCGACCGCTTCCACGCCGTCGGCAAGATCCACCCCGACACCGGCCTGCCCATCTCCACCTCCGGCCTCGACTGGACCTCGGTCTTCGGCGAGGAGATGGTCAAGCTCGGCCACGAGCGCGAGGACATCGTCGCGATCACCGCGGCCATGCTCCAGCCCGTGGGCCTCGGCAGGTTCGAGGAGGCCTTCCCGGACCGGATCTACGACGTCGGAATCGCCGAGCAGCACGGCGCGGTCTCCGCGGCCGGACTCGCCACCGGCGGACTCCACCCCGTCTTCGCGGTCTACGCGACCTTCCTCAACCGCGCCTTCGACCAGGTCCTCATGGACGTCGCCCTGCACAAGTGCGGTGTGACCTTCGTCCTGGACCGGGCCGGAGTCACCGGTACGGACGGCGCCTCGCACAACGGCATGTGGGACATGTCGATCCTGCAGTGCGTGCCGACCCTGCGGATCGCCGCCCCGCGCGACGCCGACCAGGTCCGCGCCCAGCTGCGCGAGGCCGTCGACGTGGACGACGCGCCGACCGTCGTCCGCTTCTCCAAGGGTGCGGTCGGTCCGGCGGTCAAGGCCGTCGGCACGGTCGGCGGCATGGACGTGCTGCGCCACGCGGGCACGGACGCTCCGGACGTCCTCCTGGTCTCCGTCGGCGCGCTCGCCCCGATGTGCCTGGAGATCGCCGCGCTGCTGGACGCCCAGGGCATCTCCACGACGGTGGTCGACCCGCGCTGGGTCAAGCCCGTCGACGAGGCACTCGCCCCGCTCGCCGCACAGCACCGCGTCGTCGTCACCGTCGAGGACAACAGCAGGGCGGGTGGTGTCGGCTCCGCCATCGCCCAGAACCTGCGGGACGCCGGGGTGGACGTACCCCTGCGCGACTTCGGAATCCCGCCGGTCTTCCTCGACCATGCCTCCCGCAAGGAGGTCATGGCCGAAATCGGCCTGACCGCACCGGACATCGCCCGTCAGGTCACCGGACTGGTGGCCAAGCTGGACGGCCGGTACGAGAGCCGGGCCGTGGAGCCCGTGCGCGACTGACGCCGCACCGGCCGGCACGGCGACTGCGCCCCCTCGCTCCGTACGGAGTCGAGGGGGCGCAGCCATGTGGTCACCGGGAGGTGAGGGCGTGTCCCGTGGGCGCTTTCACCGGCCGGGGCGCGAACGGGTGCCGTGTGTGCCCGCAGTACTCCGTTCGGCCGAGAAAGTTTCCCTCTCCCGTGCCCCATCGGGTGAATCGCCCCCTTCCGCCTCCCCTCAGCCGCGCGCCGTCTCGATCATGACCGTGATTCGGGTAACGCGAGGACGCGGCGACGGACGATCACGGAGGCAGACCGGTGAACACACTGTTTCGGACGAAGACGGTCGAACAGTCGATCAGGGACACGGAGGAACCGGAGCACGCGCTCAAGAAATCCCTCTCCGCGCTGGACCTCACGGTCTTCGGAGTGGGCGTCATCATCGGCACCGGAATCTTCGTTCTCACGGGCAAGGTCGCCAAGGAGACGGCGGGCCCCGCGACCGCTCTCGCCTTCGTGGCCGCCGGTGTCGTCTGCGCCCTGGCCGCACTCTGCTACGCCGAATTCGCCTCCACCGTTCCCGTGGCGGGATCCGCGTACACCTTCGCGTACGCCTCCCTCGGCGAACTCGTCGCCTGGATCATCGGCTGGGACCTGGTGCTCGAATTCGCCCTGGGCACGGCGGTGGTGGCGGTCGGCTGGTCCGGCTACGTCCGCTCGCTCATGGACAACATCGGCTGGACGATGCCCGACGCGCTCTCCGGTCCCGACGTGGCGGACGGATTCGGCTTCGACATCCTGGCCTTCGTGCTGGTCCTGATCCTGACGGTCATCCTCGTGCTCGGCATGAAGCTCTCCGCACGGGTGACGACGGTCGTGGTCGCCATCAAGCTGGCCGTGGTCGGCATCGTGATCGTCGCGGGC
The DNA here is from genome assembly GCF_040605575.1 of Streptomyces sp. NPDC005566. Taxonomy (NCBI): domain Bacteria; kingdom Bacillati; phylum Actinomycetota; class Actinomycetes; order Kitasatosporales; family Streptomycetaceae; genus Streptomyces; species Streptomyces sp. NPDC005566. Next base: position 57,861 of record NZ_JBEXDB010000009.1, read on the forward strand.
CTGTTCTTCATCAAGTCGGCCAACTACTCGCCGTTCATCCCCGACGCCCAGCCGCAGGAAGGTGGTTCGGGCCTGGACGCCCCGCTGATCCAGCTGATGTTCGGCTACGAACCGACGAACTTCGGCATCATGGGCATCTTCACCGCCGCCTCCGTCGTGTTCTTCGCCTTCATCGGCTTCGACGTCGTGGCCACCGCGGCCGAGGAGACCAAGGTCCCCCAGCGGGACATGCCGCGCGGCATCCTGGCCTCGCTCCTCATCTGCACGGTGCTCTACGTCGCCGTGTCGCTCGTGGTCACCGGTATGCAGCACTACTCCGAACTCTCCGTCAGCGCCCCGCTCGCGGACGCCTTCAAGGCCGTCGGCCACCCCTTCTACGCGGGCGTCATCAGCTTCGGCGCCGCGGTCGGCCTCACCACGGTCTGCATGATCCTGCTCCTCGGCCAGACCCGGGTGTTCTTCGCGATGAGCCGCGACGGGCTTCTCCCGCGCTTCTTCTCGGTGACGCACCCGCGATTCGGCACTCCGTACCGCCCGACCATCCTGCTCGGCGTGATCATCGCGATCGTGGCGGGGTTCACGAGCATCAACGAGCTCGCGACCCTGGTGAACATCGGCACGCTCTTCGCCTTCGTGGTCGTCGCCCTCGGCGTGATCGTCCTGCGCCGCACCCGCCCCGACCTGCACCGGGCCTTCCGTACCCCCTGGGTACCCGTGCTCCCGATCGTCTCGGTCGCGGCCTCGGTGTGGCTGATGCTGAACCTGCCGGCCGAGACGTGGCTCCGGTTCGCGATCTGGATGGCCATCGGCGTGGCCGTCTACTTCCTGTACGGGCGCCGGAACAGCCGTATGCAGAAGGAGACGGCCTCCTGAACCCTCAGGTCGCCCTAGGTGGCCCTCCGTGACGGCGGCAGCGGCCGTACCGTACGCGGGCCCGTGCACCGGGCCCCGTACGCCTCGACCCGCTGCCGTAGTCCGCGGTCGGCCGTGACCACGACGCAGGACCGTACGCCACGGGCGGCGGCGGCCAGTTCGGCGATCAGATCGTCCCCGCTGCCGGGCGCCGCCTCCGTACGTACCCCCGGCACGGACACGACCCCACGCGCCGCACCCTCCACGACCAGTACGAGCTCGACGGGACCGGCGTGCCCCGGCAGCCCTTCGGCGGCGTAGGGGACCAGCGCGTCCCGCAGCCGTTCGGCCGCCCCGCGCCGGTCCCGCCACCAACCATCGGGAACCGATCCCACCACATTGGCGGCGTCGACGATCACGAGCGTCCTCTCACCGGTCATCCCCGAAGGATGCCAGGTCAGCCGCCGGTGGCCGGCGACTTCTTGGCCGACTCGGGAATCGTGCCGTCCGTTCGGATCGCCTTCCACAGAGCACCGGCCCGCGGCTCCGCAGCGACCACGCGGTTCGGGTCCTGCTTGTCGTACGAGACCGGCAGCATGATCGTCTCCATGGAGGAGGGATCGACGCCGTTCATCGAGCGGGCGAACTCGGTGAGGGACGTCAGCGAGGCCAGCCCCTCGTCGGTCGTGAGCGACTTGGTGGCCGAGTTGGCGATCCTGTACGCGGTCGTCGGACTGCCGAGCAGGTCCTGAGACTTGATCTCGGTCAGCAACGCGAGCAGGAACTGCTGCTGGAGCCCGATCCGGCCGAGGTCGCTGCCGTCACCGATGCCGTGCCGCGTCCGGACGTAGGCGAGGGATTCGGTGCCGTCGAGCTTGTGCGAGCCGGCGGCCAGGTCGAGCCCGGAGGCCTTGTCCCGGATCGGTTCCTCGACCTCGACGGTGACGCCGCCGATCGCGTCGACCAGATCCTTGAACCCGGCGAAGTTGATCTCCAGGTAGTGGTCGATCCGGACCCCGGACATCTTCTCCACGGTCTTGACGACACAGGCCGGACCGACCTGGGAGTACACGGAGTTGAACATCACGCGCCCGGCGGACGGCATCTTCGAACCATCGGCCTTGCTGCACTCCGGACGGGTCACCAGGGTGTCGCGCGGAATGGACACGGCGACGGCCTCGGTCCGGCCCTCGGGTATGTGCACCACCATCGCGGTGTCGGACCGGGCGCCGCCGACGCTGCCGCCGCCGCCCAGCTCCTTGTTCTCAGCCCCGGCCCTCGAGTCCGATCCCAGCACCAGCAGGTTCTGCCCGGTGGTGGGGAGCTTCTCGGGGCGGTCCTTCTCGTCGAGCGCCTTGTTGATGTCGACGCCCTTGATGTTGCCGTCGAGGTCCTGGTACATCCAGTACGCCGTGCCGCCGCCGGCGAGCAGCAGGACGAGCACGACGCCAAGAGTGATCTTGAGGCCGCGGTGGCGCCCGCGTCCCTTCTTGCGGCCACGGCCTCCCGCTTGCGAAGCCGAGGAATCCTGGCGAGGGCCGGGTGTGCTCTGGTCGTGGCTCATCGTGGTCGAGTCCTCAAATCTCGTTGCCCGTTGCGGGCAGGGGAGTACGTGGGACCCGGGTGGGGGGTTTGACCGGCCCGTAAAAAAAGTTCGACTGACCGAGCACTATAGAACAGACAGGCGATGGAGCAGGTGAACCACGTGAACCTGGGGCGGATGATGCGGGTGATGTGCGGCCCTTCGCCCCGCATGACGTGGTTGATTGCGTGACGGGTCGTCAACGTGTCGGTGACCGTGCCGAGGTGAGGCCTCGCGCCCCGCTTCGCACACACGAACGGACGGGCCGCACAGGGAAAGATCCCTGTGCGGCCCGTCCGTGGGAGAAGTACGCGGTTACGCCGGAACGCTCGCCACGCCCTGCGCCAGGAACTTCTTGCCCGTGACCCGCTCGGAGACACCCTCGCGGTCCAGGTACGGCGTGATGCCGCCCAGGTGGAAGGGCCAGCCCGCGCCGGTGATCAGGCAGAGGTCGATGTCCTGGGCCTCGGCGACGACGCCCTCGTCCAGCATCAGACCGATCTCCTGCGCCACCGCGTCCAGGACGCGGTCGCGGACCTGCTCCTCGGACAGGACGGTGTCGCCCTGCTTGAGGAGGGCGGCGACCTCCGGGTCCAGCTCCGGCTTGCCGGAGTCGTAGACGTAGAAGCCGCGCTTGCAGGCCTTGACCACCGCGGCCAGGTTCTCGGAGACGGTGAAGCGCTCCGGGAAGGCGCGGTTCAGGGTCTCGGAGACGTGCAGACCGATCGCCGGGCCCACCAGCTCCAGGAGCACCAGCGGGGACATCGGCAGACCGAGGGGCTCGATGGCCTTCTCCGCGGTCTCGACCGAGGTGCCCTCGTCGATGATGTTCTGGATCTCGCCCATGAAGCGGGTGAGGATGCGGTTGACGACGAACGCCGGGGCGTCCTTCACCAGGACCGCGGTCTTCTTCAGCTTGCGGGCGACACCGAAGGCCGTGGCCAGCGAGGCGTCGTCGGTCAGCTCGCCGCGGACGATCTCCAGGAGCGGGAGGATCGCGACCGGGTTGAAGAAGTGGAAGCCGACGACCCGCTCGGGGTTCTTCAGCTTCGACGCCATCTCGGTGACCGAGAGGGACGAGGTGTTGGTGGCGAGGATCGCGTGCGCCGGGGCGACCGCCTCGACCTCCGCGAACACCTGCTGCTTGACGCCGATCTCCTCGAAGACGGCCTCGATGATGAAGTCGGCGTCGGAGAAGCCCTCGGCCTTGTCCAGCACACCGGAGACCAGGCCCTTGAGGCGGTTGGCCTTGTCCTGGTTGATGCGGCCCTTGCCGAGCAGCTTCTCGATCTCGGCGTGGACATAGCCCACACCCTTGTCGACGCGTGCCTGGTCGATGTCGGTCAGGACGACCGGCACCTCGAGGCGGCGCAGGAAGAGCAGGGCGAGCTGCGAGGCCATCAGGCCCGCGCCCACCACGCCGACCTTGGTGACCGGACGGGCCAGGGCCTTGTCCGGGGCACCGGCCGGGCGCTTGGCGCGCTTCTGGACCAGGTTGAAGGAGTAGATCCCGGAGCGCAGCTCGCCGCCCATGATCAGGTCCGCGAGGGCCTGGTCCTCGGCGTCGAAGCCGGCGCTCAGGTCGCCGTCCTTGGCCGCCGCGATGATCTCCAGCGCGCGGTACGCGGCCGGGGCCGCACCGTGCACCTTGGAGTCGGCGATGGCCCTGCCGCGGGCGACGGCCTGGTCCCAGGCCTCACCGCGGTCGATCTCCGGGCGCTCCACCGTGAGCGAGCCGTTCAGCACGGACGCGGTCCAGATCAGCGACTGCTCCAGGAAGTCCGCGCCCTCGAAGAGTGCGTCGGCGATCCCGAGCTCGAAGACCTGCTTGCCCTTGAGCTGACGGTTCTGGTTCAGCGAGTTCTCGATGATCACCGAGACCGCGCGGTCGGCACCGATCAGGTTGGGGAGCAGCGCACAGCCGCCCCAGCCGGGGACCAGGCCGAGGAAGACCTCGGGCAGCGAGAACGCGGGCAGCGCCTTGGAGACGGTGCGGTACGAGCAGTGCAGACCGACCTCGACACCGCCGCCCATGGCCGCGCCGTTGTAGTACGCGAACGTCGGGACCGCGAGGCCGGACAGCCGACGGAAGACGTCGTGGCCGCCCTTGCCGATGGCCAGCGCGTCCTTGTGCTCCTTGAGCAGCTCGACGCCCTTGAGGTCGGCGCCGACCGCGAAGATGAACGGCTTGCCGGTGATGCCGATACCGGTGATCGTGCCCTCGGCGGCCTCTTTCTCGACCTGGTCGATGGCGGCGTTCAGGTTCGCCAGCGACTGCGGTCCGAAGGTGGTCGGCTTGGTGTGGTCCAGGCCGTTGTCCAGCGTGATGAGGGCGAAGTTGCCCGCACCGGCCGGAAGGGCGAGGTGGCGTACGTGCGCCTGCGTGACGACTTCACCGGGGAACAGCTCGGCTGCACCCTTCAGAAGCTCGGTGGTGGAGCTCACTTGCTGCCTCCGGCTGCGTTCTCGAAGTGCGGGTTCTCCCAGACGACCGTCGCGCCCATGCCGAAGCCGACGCACATGGTGGTCAGGCCGTAGCGGACCTCCGGCTGCTCCTCGAACTGGCGGGCCAGCTGAGTCATCAGACGGACACCGGAGGAGGCCAGCGGGTGGCCGTAGGCGATCGCGCCGCCGTACTGGTTCACACGGGCGTCGTCGTCGGCGATGCCGTAGTGCTCCAGGAAGGCGAGCACCTGCACGGCGAACGCCTCGTTGATCTCGAAGAGACCGATGTCGGAGATGGACAGGCCCGCCTTGGACAGGGCCTTCTCGGTCGCCGGGATCGGGCCGTAGCCCATGACCTCCGGCTCGACGCCCGCGAAGGCGTACGACACGAGGCGCATCTTGACCGGGAGGCCCAGCTCGCGTGCGACGTCCTCGGCGGCGAGCAGCGAGGCGGTGGCGCCGTCGTTGAGACCCGCGGCGTTACCGGCCGTCACGCGGCCGTGGGCGCGGAACGGGGTCTTCAGACCGGCCAGGGACTCCATCGTGGTGCCCGGGCGCATCGGCTCGTCGGCGGTGACCAGGCCCCAGCCCGTCTCGCCCGCTTCGGGGTTGGTGCGGCGCACGGAGACCGGCACCAGGTCCTGCTGGATCTTGCCGTCGGCGTACGCCTTGGCGGCCTTCTCCTGCGAACGTACCGCGTACTCGTCGGCGCGCTGCTTGGTGATCGTGGGGTACCGGTCGTGCAGGTTCTCCGCGGTCATGCCCATGAACAGGGCGGACTCGTCGACCAGCTTCTCCGACACGAAGCGCGGGTTCGGGTCCACGCCCTCGCCCATCGGGTGGCGGCCCATGTGCTCGACACCACCGGCGACGACGACGTCGTACGCGCCGAACGCGATCGAACCGGCCGTCGCGGTGACGGCGGTCAGGGCGCCCGCGCACATGCGGTCGATCGAGTAACCGGGAACCGACTGCGGCAGACCGGCCAGGATTCCGGCGGTGCGGCCGAGGGTGAGGCCCTGGTCGCCGATCTGGGTGGTCGCGGCGATGGCGACCTCGTCGATCTTGGCGGGGTCCAGGTCCGGGTTGCGTCGCAGCAGCTCCCGGATGGCCTTCACGACGAGATCGTCGGCGCGGGTCTCGTGGTAGATGCCCTTCGGGCCCGCTTTGCCGAACGGGGTGCGGACGCCGTCGACGAAGACGACGTCCCGGATGGTACGAGGCACGGTGGCTCTCCTCCAGGGTGCGGGATGGCACTGCTGCGGGGCACGCCAGGAGCGCGCCGCCGCCCTCATGCTACTTGCGGGTAACCAGACTGCCCAGTCCCCACGGCCGGAGCGGCGAAGGTCACATGCCGGAAGTGGGCGGACCGGGTGCGGCGGGCGGGTGCGAGGAGAGCTCTACGGCCGCGGTCCGGGCCGCGAACGTGGCGTGAATTCGCTCCTTGCCGCGTGCCGTCAGGCCGCCTCAGCGGATGCAAGCCACGGAAGTCCCCGAAGCCGGCGCAACCGAACAGAACACCCCCGGCCCGGAGGCCAGGGGTGTTCAGGAGTGCAAGGGGTGAGCGGTCAGGAGCTCGCGCCGGCGCCCAGGGCACGCAGCAGCAGCGGGCCGACCTGCTCGATCTGCCAGTGCCTCGCGCCGTGCCCGGCGAGGGCGCTCTCGACCGCGTCCGGGGTCAGGTTCCTGGGCGGCTCCCAGCAGACCCTGCGCACGGTGTCCGGGGTGATCAGGTTCTCCTGGGGCATGTGCAGCCGCTCGGCGAGCTCCGACACCGCGGTGCGGGCCGCGGACAGCCGGGCCGCGGCGGCCGGGTCCTTGTCCGCCCAGGAACGGGGCGGCGGCGGTCCCGCGGGCTGCTGGCCGGGCTGCGGGAGCTCGGAGTCGGGCAGTTCCTTGGCCCGGTCGACGGCCGCCTGCCACTGCTCCAGCTGACGGCGGCCCATGCGGTGGCCGAAGCCGGGCAGCGCGGTCAGGGCCTGCACATTGACCGGCATGGCGAGGGCCGCCTCGACGATCGCGGCGTCACCGAGCACTTTGCCGGGCGAGATGTCACGGCGCTGCGCGACCTGGTCGCGGGCCGACCACAGCTCCCGTACGACCGCGATCTGGCGGCGCCGGCGCACCTTGTGCATGCCTGAGGTGCGGCGCCACGGATCCTTGCGCGGGGGTGCGGGCGGCGCCGAGGCGATCGCGTCGAACTCCTCCCGCGCCCACTCCAGCTTGCCCTGCCGGTCCAGCTCCTCCTCCAGGGCGTCGCGCAGGTCCACCAGCAGCTCGACGTCGAGCGCGGCGTAGCGCAGCCACGGGTCGGGCAGCGGGCGGGTGGACCAGTCGACCGCGGAGTGGCCCTTCTCCAGGGCGTATCCGAGCACGTTCTCGACTATGGCGCCGAGGCCGACCCGCGGGAATCCCGCCAGCCGTCCGGCGAGCTCGGTGTCGAAGAGCGAGGTGGGAACCATGCCTATGTCGCGCAGACAGGGCAGGTCCTGGGTGGCGGCGTGCAGGATCCACTCGGTGCCGGTGAGGGCTTCGCCGAGGCCCGACAGGTCAGGGCAGCCGACCGGGTCGATCAGCGCGCTTCCCGCGCCTTCGCGGCGCAGCTGAACGAGGTAGGCGCGCTGCCCGTAGCGATAGCCGGACGCACGCTCGGCATCGACGGCGACGGGGCCGCTGCCCGCGGCGAAGGCCGCGATGACCTCGGCCAGCGCGTCGTCGGTCGCCACCACCGGGGGAATGCCCTCGCGCGGTTCGAGCAAGGGGATCGGCGCCGGGGCGACGTCGTCCGGGGGAGCGCCCCCGGTGGTTCGCAGTGAGGTGTCTGCTGCGGTCTCTTGGGCGTCGGTCACATGCCAAGGGTATCTGTGTATGTACTGCGCCCGCCGACGGAACCTTCCGTCGACGGGCGCTGATGCGCGTAAACCGGCCTGGTGCGCATCTGTGCGCGCACCGTGGGACCGGGGTCAGTGGATGATGCCCGTGCGCAGGGCGACGGCGACCATTCCCGCTCGGTCTCCGGTGCCCAGCTTGCGGGCGATGCGGGCGAGGTGGCTCTTGACGGTGAGGGCGGAGAGGCCCATGGAGACGCCGATGGCCTTGTTGGACTGGCCTTCGGCGACCAGGCGGAGAACCTCCACCTCACGGCCGGACAGTTCGCGGTAGCCGCCCGGGTGGCTCGGGGAACCGGGGGGCCGGCGGTGCATACGGGCGGCATTGGCGCCGATCGGGGCGACGCCGGGGCGGGTGGGGTGACCGATGTTGGTGCGGGTACCGGTGACGACGTAGCCCTTCACGCCGCCCGCGAGGGCGTTGCGAACGGCGCCGATGTCATCGGCGGCGGAGAGGGCGAGGCCGTTCGGCCAGCCGGCGGCTCGGGTCTCGGACAGCAGGGTCAGCCCGGAACCGTCGGGCAGGTGGACGTCGGCAACGCAGATGTCGCGAGGGTTGCTGACGCGGGGGCGGGCCTCCGCGATGGACGACGCCTCGATGACGTCACGTACTCCGAGTGCCCACAGATGGCGGGTGACGGTGGAACGGACGCGCGGGTCGGCCACGACGACCATGGCCGTCGGCTTGTTCGGGCGGTAGGCGACCAGGCTTGCGGGCTGCTCGAGGAGAACGGACACCAGGCCTCCTGGGGAGTGGCGGGACGGGCCGGCTCGGGGATGAAGCCGGGGCGAACCGTGCTTGAAGGGTCATTGACCTCTTCGGCAGCAGACCCGTCCTCCTTTAGAGGAAGATCACGATTTGATGAGTAACAATTCGGGCAAATAGGACGCGCGATCGATTGTACGAAAAGAGAGCCGGCCTCTGTGCGACCGGCTCTCCCTGGGGCGACGCAGTGTTACGACACCTGTGGTCCACGCCGCTGAGGCAGGGTCACCACCGCGGCGTCGGACGTTCCCGACGGCGGCAGACCCGCGATCTGGCAGAGCAGATCACCCCACGCCACCAGGTGCGCAGCCACGTCCGGCACCCCGCCGCGCCCCTCGCGCGGCGTCCAGGAGGCCCGGATCTCGATCTGGGTCGCCGGCCGCCTCTCCGACAGCGCGCCGAAGTAGTGCGATCCGGCACGGGTCACCGTGCCGCCCGCTTCGCCGTACGACAGGCCGCGCGCGTCCAGCGCACCCGTCAGCCAGGACCAGCACACCTCGGGAAGCAGCGGATCGGCCGCCATCTCAGGTTCCAGTTCCGCCCGGACGAGCGTCACCAGGCGGAAGGTGCCCTGCCAGGCATCGTGCCCGGACGGATCGTGCAGCAGCACGAGGCGGCCGTCGGCCAGATCGTCCTCTCCGTCGACGACCGCGGCCTCCAGGGCGTACGCGTGCGGGGCGAGCCGTTGGGGCGGTCGTGTCGGCTCGACCTCCAGTTCGGGTCGCAGACGCGCGGAGCGGAGCGCATCGACAGCTGACCGGAACGCGGGTGGGACGGAATCACCCTCCGCACTCTTTTTGGTGTCAGCGCCATCGGAATGTTCGGAGAATTGTCCCTGAGCCGGAGCCATGCGGGGAAGAGTAGGCGGAACCGGAGCCTCGCGCAGGGAGGACACCCGGCCGGGGCAGCCCAGTACCGCTTCATGCGAAGATTCTGGCGTGAGTGCCAACGAAGGCCCCTCGGGCCCGCAGACGACATCCGCCACCCATGAGTCGGCGTTCCTCAAGGCGTGCCGGCGCGAGCCCGTACCGCACACGCCGGTCTGGTTCATGCGCCAGGCGGGGCGTTCGCTGCCCGAGTACCTGAAGGTCCGTGAGGGCATCGCGATGCTCGACTCCTGCATGATGCCGGAGCTGGTCACGGAGATCACGCTGCAGCCCGTGCGCCGTCACAAGGTCGACGCCGCCATCTACTTCAGCGACATCGTCGTCCCGCTCAAGGCCATCGGCATCGATCTCGACATCAAGCCCGGCATCGGCCCGGTGATCGCCGAGCCCGTCCGGACCCGCGCCGATCTTGCCCGGCTGCGCGACCTCACGCCCGAGGACGTCTCGTACGTCATCGAGGCCATCGGCATGCTCACGGCCGAACTGGGTGCCACGCCGCTCATCGGTTTCGCCGGTGCGCCGTTCACTCTCGCGAGCTACCTCGTCGAGGGCGGTCCGTCGCGCAACCACGAGCGCACCAAGGCCATGATGTACGGCGACCCGGAGCTCTGGGCCGATCTGCTCGACCGGCTCGCGGAGATCACCGGTGCGTTCCTGAAGGTCCAGATCGAGGCGGGCGCCTCGGCGGTCCAGCTCTTCGACTCCTGGGTCGGCGCGCTCGCCCCCGCCGACTACCGGCGCTCGGTCCTCCCGGCCTCCGCGAAGGTGTTCGACGCGGTCGCCGGATACGGCGTGCCCCGCATCCATTTCGGCGTCGGAACCGGTGAACTCCTCGGCCTCATGGGCGAGGCGGGCGCGGACGTCGTCGGCGTCGACTGGCGGGTGCCGATGGACGAGGCCGCACGCCGCGTCGGCCCCGGTAAGGCGCTCCAGGGCAACCTCGACCCCGCGGTGCTGTTCGCGCCGACCCCGGCGGTGGAGGAGAAGACCCGCGAGGTGCTGGACGCGGCTGCCGGCCTGGAGGGCCACATCTTCAACCTGGGCCACGGCGTCATGCCGTCCATGGACCCGGACGCGCTGACGCGGCTCGTGGAGTACGTGCACGAGCAGACCGCACACTGAGCCACGCCCCTCGCTACGCCCCGTCCGACAGCCCCGCCCGCACCGCCGTCACCGCCTTGCGGGCAGCCACCAGAACCGGGTCCCAGACCGGCGAGAACGGCGGGGCGTAGCCGAGGTCGAGCGCCGTCATGGCCTCCACCGTCATACCGGCGGTCAGCGCCACGGCCGCGACGTCCACACGCTTCGCCGCCCCGTCGCGGCCGACGATCTGCACACCCAGGAGCCGGCCGGTGCGGTACTCCGCCAGCATCTTCACCGTCATCGGCTGCGCTCCCGGGTAGTAGCCCGCCCGGCCCGTCGACTCGATCGTCGCCGTGACGTAGCGCAGGCCCACCGCGCGCGCGTCCTTCTCGCGCAGCCCGGTCCGGGCGATCTCCAGGTCGCAGACCTTGCTCACCGCCGTACCGACGACGCCGGGGAACGTGCCGTAGCCGCCGCCCACGTTGGAACCGATGATCTGGCCGTGCTTGTTGGCATGGGTGCCCAGGGCGATGTGCCGGGTGCGGCCTGCCACCAGATCGAGCACCTCGACGCAGTCGCCGCCCGCCCAGATGTTGTCGTGGCCCACGACCCGCATGGACAGGTCCGTCAGCAGCCCTCCGTGCGGACCGAGCGGCAGGCCGACCGCGCGGGCCAGAGCGGTCTCCGGCTCGACGCCGATGCCGAGCACCACCACGTCGGCCGGGTAGGTGCCGTCCTCGGTCGCGACCGCCGTGACACGGCCGTCCTCGCCGGTGAGGATCCGGGTGACGGCGGCGCCGTTGACGGTCGTGATGCCCAGGCCGTCCATCGCGTCGTGGACGAGGCGGCCCATGTCCGGGTCGAGCGTGGCCATGGGCTGTGCGCCGCGGTTGAGCACCGTCACCTCGAAGCCGCGCTTCAGCATCGCCTCGGCCATCTCGACGCCGATGTACCCCGCGCCGACCACGACGGCCCGGCGCCCCGGGGCCCGGTCCAGCGAGTCCAGGAGAGCCTGTCCGTCGTCGAGCGTCTGCACGCCGTGCACCCCGGGGGCGTCCATGCCCGGAAGACCGGGACGGACGGGCCGGGCTCCGGTCGCGATCACCAGCTTGTCGAAGCCCGTCCAGTACATCTCGCCGCTCTCGCGGTCCAGGGCCCGTACCCGTCGGCCGGCGACGTCGATCTCCGTCACCTCGGTGCGGGTGCGCAGATCGATCGAGCGGGCCCGGTGCTCCTCGGGCGTTCGGGCGACGAGGTCGTCACGCTTCTCGACGTCGCCGCCGACCCAGTACGGGATGCCGCAGGCGGAGTACGAGGTGAAGTGGCCGCGCTCGAAGGCGACGATGCTCAGCTCGTCCGGTTCCTTGAGCCTGCGGGCCTGCGACGCGGCGGACATGCCCGCCGCGTCGCCCCCGATGACCACAAGTCGCTCCGCTGCCATGCCGGGTCCCTTCGCCGTGGTGTCAGGGAGCCCACGCTACGGCGCTCACGGGGCCGGTGGGACCTCCCGGCCGGCAGGAGCCGCGGGCGAGGCCGCGGAAGCCCGTGCGGGCGCCTGAGCCGGCGTGCGGCGGCGCGGCAGGCGGCCGCGCAGAAGCCGCCACAGGAGCAGGAGTACAGCCGCGGCGGCCAGGAACGGCGCGGTGGCGCCTATGGCCACCGCGATCCACCGCAGCATCGTCACGAACGCGTCCCAGCCGCCGTCCAGCGCGTCCAGGAACCCCGTGTCCTCGTCCTCGGGATCCTTGTCGCGCCCGTACGGCTCGCTGAGTTCGAGCGTGATCGTCGCCAGCGAGGTGCGGTCCTTCAGGGAGGCCTGCTGGGCGAGCAGCGACTCCAGGGCGGCCTGGCGGTTGCTCAGTTCACCCTCCAGGGTCACCACATCGGTGAGCTTGGTGGCCTGGTCCATCAGCGCGCGGACCCGGTTGACGCTCGCCCGCTGGGTGGCGATACGGCTGTCGACGTCGACGACCTGTCCGGTGACGTCCTTCGCGTTCGACGTACGGGACAACAGCTTCCCGGACCCGGCGAGTTTGCGCAGGACCGCGTCGTACTGCTCCTGCGGGACACGCAGCACGAGGTGGGACACGTCGTGCGTGTCGTCGAGGCGTTCCGTGGTCTCGTCCGCGACGAGCCCTCCGGCGCCCTCCGCGGCGCTGCGGGCGGCGGCGACCGCCTTCGGCACGCTCTTCACCTCGACGTCGAGCGTCGCCGTGCGGATGACGTGCACGGCGACCGCACTGCCCGGCTTCGGCGCCGAGGAAGCCCTGTCCGCGGCCTTCCCGCCGTCCGAGTCCGCCTGGGCCGCCCCCTCCGCGCCCGGTGCCGCAGCCTTCTGGTCGGCCGCCACACCCTTGCTCTGCGAGTCGGCACCGCCATTGGCGCCGCACGCACCGGTGCCGAGCAGCACCACGAGCAGTCCGGCTGCCAGGGCGGCGCGTGAGCGGCGTCGGAGGACATGGGCGGGTGGATGACTGTCCGTGTGGCGTTCGATATGCATAACGCGTCCCCCCAGGGCCGTTGTTGATGGTGCCGGTTCGACGTACGAGGGGCCTGTGGGGGTTGCCTGTCAGCGGTTTCGAAGCGGTCACGGTAGGGACTCGGTCCGGGTTTGAGAGAGTGGACCCATGCAGGGTTCTCTTCAGCGCGACAACACGCGTACGGGTCATGTCGTCGTCATCGGTGGCGGCATCGCCGGACTGGCAGCCGCCCACCGGCTGCTCTCCACCGGTCTCCGGGTCACCCTCCTGGAGGCGACGGAGCGGCTCGGCGGCAAGCTGATGACCGGCGAGATCGCGGGCACCCGGGTCGACCTCGGCGCGGAGTCGATGCTCGCGCGGCGCCCGGAGGCGGTCGAGCTCGCCACCGCCGTCGGCCTCGGCGACCGTCTCCAGCCGCCCGCCACCGCCACCGCGTCGCTGTGGACGCGTGACGCCCTTCGGCCCATGCCCAAGGGACACGTCATGGGCGTGCCCGGCGACCCGGCTGCCCTCAGCGGTGTGCTCTCGCCGGAAGGGCTGGCCAGGATCGCCCAGGAGCGCGACCTCACGCCGACCGCCGTAGGCGACGACGTCGCGGTCGGTGCCTACGTCGCCGACCGGCTCGGCCGCGAGGTCGTGGACCGGCTCGTGGAGCCGTTGCTCGGCGGCGTGTACGCGGGCGACGCCTACCGGATTTCGATGCGTGCCGCCGTACCGCAGTTGTTCGAGGCGGTGAAGGAGGGCGGCTCGCTCCTCGACGGCGTGCTCCGCATCCAGGAGAGGGCCGCCGCCCGGCAGCAGACCGGACCGGTCTTCCAGGGCATCGACGGCGGCATCGGGACCCTGCCGGACGCCGTGGCCGACGCCGTGCGCGCCGGAGGCGCGGAGATCCTCACCGCCACCCCCGTGCTCGGGCTGACCCGGAGCGCCCGGGGCTGGGACATACGTACCGACACCCGGGTGATCTCCGCCGACGGCATCGTCCTGGCCACACCCGCCTGGTCCGCGTCCACACTGCTCGCCGCCGAGTGCCCGGCCGCCTCCGTCGACCTGGCCGCGGTCGAGTACGCCTCGATGGCCCTGATCACCATGGCCTTCCGGCGCTCCGACACCGCCGGTACCGAAGCACTGCGGGGGCGCTCCGGATTCCTCGTACCGCCCGTCGACGGGCGCACGATCAAGGCATCGACCTTCTCCAGCAACAAGTGGCAGTGGGTCGCCGACGCCGACCCCGGCCTCTTCGTCCTGCGCACCTCCGTCGGCCGCTACGGCGATGAGGACCACCTGCACCGTGAGGACTCCGAGCTCGTCGACGTGTCGCGCAGCGACCTCGCCGCCGCGACAGGGCTCACGGCCGTGCCCGTCGACACGGACGTCACCCGGTGGATCGGCGGCCTGCCGCAGTACCCCGTCGGGCATCTGACCCGCGTCGCCCGGATCCGCGACGAGGTCGCCGAGCTGCCGGGACTGCGGGTGTGCGGCGCGGTGTACGACGGGGTCGGGATCCCCGCCTGCATCGCGAGCGCCCGGCGGGCCGCGGACGAGATCGTCCAGGACCTGACGGGGAGGACCGCCGGTGGGACGCCGGGGAGCGCGGGGGAGATCATCGCCACGCCGCCCCCGGTTCAGGGCACTCGGAGCGAGGCGGGACAATAGCCGTATGAGTGCGCCAGAGAAGCTTCCGAACGCCGGTAAGAAGGCCAAGGACCTCAACGAGGTCATCCGCTACACGCTGTGGTCCGTCTTCAAGCTGCGAGATGTGCTCCCCGCCGACCGCGCCGGCTACGCCGACGAGGTCCAGGAGCTGTTCGACCAGCTCGGAGCCAAGGACATCACGGTCCGCGGCACGTACGACGTGTCCGGTCTGCGCGCCGACGCCGATCTCATGATCTGGTGGCACGCCGAGACCTCCGACGAGCTGCAGGAGGCGTACAACCTCTTCCGGCGCACCAGGCTGGGACGGGCACTGGAGCCGGTCTGGTCGAACATGGCGCTGCACCGTCCCGCCGAGTTCAACAAGTCGCACGTGCCGGCGTTCCTGGCCGACGAGACGCCGCGCGACTACATCAGCGTGTACCCGTTCGTGCGCAGCTACGACTGGTACCTGCTGCCGGACGAGGACCGCCGCCGCATGCTCTCGGACCACGGCAAGATGGCCCGCGGCTACCCCGACGTGCGTGCCAACACCGTCGCCTCGTTCTCGCTCGGCGACTACGAGTGGGTCCTCGCCTTCGAGGCCGACGAGCTGTACCGCATCGTCGACCTCATGCGTCATCTGCGGGCCTCCGAGGCGCGGTTGCACGTGCGCGAAGAGGTCCCGTTCTACACCGGGCGCAGGAAGTCCGTCGCAGACTTGGTGGCCGGGCTCGCATAGCCAGCGTTTCCGATCACCCGACCCGGAAGATCAGTTGGCGGGCAACGCCGTGCAATGGCGCCGCCCGTCGTTCCAGCGACACCGGGTCCGGTTCCGGGGCCACTTCGGCCTCGGACCGGCGAACTGCGGTGGTCTGCGGGGGAGTCAGCCATACCTCCCCGCAGGCCGCCGTTCCTCGTTTTCGCAGGGCCGATGACCGGCAGCTGTGTCCCGGGCGTTCATCGGCCCGAATACGCCGTGCGGCCGCTGCGCAGAGCCGCACGCAGTCCCGGGTCCTCCACGGCACCCACACCCCGTACCGCCACCGCCGCCAGCAGATCGCGGTCCGCTCCGTACGCCGGCGCGGGCAGTGAGTCCAGCCACTGCTGTCCGGACGGCGAGGCCCACGGGCTGTACGGATGGTTCTCGACCCGGGCGATGGCCAGGCAGCCCAGCGTGAGGACGAGCGGCAACCCGAACCAGGCCACCACCGGACCCGCGTACCCGGGGTCCTGACCGGGAATCAGGGTGGCGGCTGCGGCCAGCACCACCACCAGCGCGGCCGCGCCCCGTACGGCCCGCACCGCCGACTCCAGGGTCGTCCGGGTCCCGTGCGGTACGGCGAGGCCCGCCGCGACGAGCCGGTCGGCGAGGGTGCGTACGGCCTCGGCGGCCGCGGCAGCGGCCCGTATCGGGGCTATCCGGGACTGCCCCTCCGGGCCGATCGCACGGATCACCGTGCGCTCCACCTCGTCCCGGCCCTCCGGATCGACGACCGTCGCCCAGCCGGTGTGGGCGAGCAGCAGCCGGCGCCGCAGGTGCATGGAGACCAGTACCAGATCGGCGACCCGGTGCGGGCCGCCGGCCAGGAAGGCCGTCTCGTACAGGTTGAGTTCGTGCAGGGCGGGTTCGCGCGCGGCCTCGGACGGCCGCTGGGCCGCACCTGCGGTGACGAGGCAGAGCCGGATGCAGGAGATGGCCGCCGCGCCCCACGCGACCAGAAGGAACAAGACCCAGAGCATGGCGGAGTTCTATGCGAGACGGGCATGCGGGCGCCATGGGCTGTTCACGATATGGACGAATTGTGGTCACGGACGGTTATCGGTGGCCGAAACCATGCGTTCAGGAACTGCTGCCACAGCTCGAACCACTGCTGCTGCCGCAACTCGATCCGCTGCTGCTGCTACAGCTCGACCCGCCACTCGATCCGCCGCAGCTCGATCCGGAACTGCAGCTCGATCCGGAGCTGCAGGAGGATCCCGGCCCGTGGCCGCCACCGCCGCCGGAACTTCCGCAGCCCCCACCACCGCCGGGGCTCGACCCGGCGCACCACATCACCGGCAGGAGCGCGGCGCTCGCGGCGTAGGAGTCCGTCGAGGGGGAGGGCGACCGGGAGGACGACGAGGAGCGCCCGGCGGGCCGGTGGCGCGCGGCTGCGAGCAACTGCCCCTGGAGTGCGGGGTCGGGGAGCGCGCCCAGCCCTCGTGTGGCCACCAGGTGGGCCGGGTCGCCCACGTAGGCGTGGGCGGCCGTGTAGCCGTCGGCGGCCCGGCGCCCCGCCCGGGTGATCCGCGCCTTGGCCGACGCGGCCATGAGACCGCCCACCAGGGCTCCGCCCGCGAGTGCGGGTAGCACCTTCACGATGAACGGGAACGGCATGTCCGCGTAGCCCTCGTGCAGGCCGTACTGGACGAAGGTCAGCAGCAGACTGACGGGGCCGGCCACCAGGCACACCGACAGCTGGGCGATGGCCCACCGCCGGCGGGTCCGGTTCTCCTCCGGGGCGACCATCAGCCCGCGCGCCGCGAGTCCGTCGCCGATCTCCTGCACCGCCGGATGCCGCATCACGGCCCGCCGCAGCGTGTGCAGGGCTCCGCTCGGGGCGGCGCCCAGCTCCTGGAGCACGGCACGCTCCACCGCGTCCCTGGCCTCCGGGCGCTGTACGGCGACGATGCCCGGACCGCCGATGGCCAGCCGCCCGTCGGTGTGCAGGGCGGTGAGCGCGGTGTCCACGACCCTGGCCGGACCGCCGTTCAGGAAGGCGGCCTCGGAGAGGTCGTGCACGTACGCGTCGGGGCCGCCGTGGCGGCCCGATTTGCGGGTCGCGACGATCAGGAGCGTCGAGGAGACCACGACGGCGAGAGTCATCAGAAGGGCAAGGGCGTTCATCGGGGTCACCTTCCCATGAGAGCGGTACGGGCTGCCCGGACGAGACGGGTGCCGCGGCGTGGCGGCCGGGCGGCCGCCCGGTCCTGCCACCAGTGGGTCAGCCTGCGGCGGGCCACGTCGTCGGCCGGAGCCCCCGCCACGAGCAGCTGCTCGGCGAAGGCCAGGGCGTCACGACGGTAACCGCCGGACATGGGCCGGGTCCTGGCGTACGCGAGGAACGCGCTCCGGTAGCCGTCGCCGAGGATCTCCGGGAGCTCCGGTGCCACCTTGGCGACGACCTCGGCCCGCTTGGCGGCCAGGGCGCGGCTCTGCACCCCGAGCCGCCGGTGGTCGAAGCCCTCCGGCGCGGGCGTGCCCGCGACGAGCGACGAGAGCAGTGCGGTCTGCGCGACGGCGGTCCGGTCGCGGGCGCCGGCGGCCCGGCCGGCCGGTTCCCGGGACCGGGCGGGCGGCCGTCGCACGGGTGCCGGGACGTCGGCCGCCCCGGCCAGCGTGGCGCGGATCGCGGCCAGTTCACCCGCCAGTTCGGCGGTCGGCGGGAAGTCGTCGTCGCGCTCCAGCAGGACGCCGGGCGGATCGACCCGGGAGCGGAGCTCGGCCAGCACGTCCAGGACGGGCTGCGTCACGGGATGGGCGTGCGTGTCGTGCCAGACCCCGTCCCTCTCCATGCCGCCCGCCACATGGACGTACGCGATGGCCTCGACCGGCAGTTCGTCGAGGGCCGTCGCAGGGTCCTCGCCCCGGTTGACGTGATTGGTGTGCAGATTGGCGACGTCGATCAGCAGCCGCACGCCGGTGCGCTCGACCAGCTCCGCGAGGAACTGCCCCTCGGTCAGCTCCTCGTCCGGCCAGGAGATCAGCGCGGCGATGTTCTCCAGGGCCAGCGGCACGGGCAGCGAGTCCTGGGCGATCCGCACGTTCTCGCACAGCACCTCCAGCGCGTCCCAGGTCCGCGGCACGGGCAGCAGGTGCCCCGCCTCCAGCCCCGGCGACGCGGTGACCGGCCCCCCGGCCCGTACGAACGCGATGTGCTCCGTCACCAGCGGCGCGCCCAGCAGCGTGGCCCGCGCCGCCATGTCGGCGAGGCGGCCCGCGTCGGGTCGGTCGGCCCCGCCGAGGCCCAGCGAGACGCCGTGCGGGACGACGGTGACGCCGCGCTCCCTGAGGCGCGCGAGAGACGCGGGGAGGTGGTCGGTGCAGATGTTCTCCGCAACCGCCTCGACCCAGTCGATCCCGGGCAGCGCTTCGATGACGTCCTCGATCTCAGGCCGCCAGCCGATTCCCGTTCCCAGCTTCATCCGTCCCCCTCCTCGGTCCGTCGCTCCGTGCAGGGGTCATGGCCCCGTCACGCGGCGGCGAATCCGAAAAGGGGGACGTTCAGAGCTTGATTTGAGGTTCCGCGGCTACGGCTGGGGCAGCGGCTCCATCGTGGGCGGCACCGGGCGCGAGGTGAACGACTGGTCCCCGGTCGGCGTCACCGGTATCGGGACCTGCGGGACTCCACCGCCCGGCACGGGCGGGCCCGAAGGGCTGGCCGTCGACGCGCCGGCCGCCTCGCGGGCCAGGCCGTCGAAGTCGACGAACCCGGTGCGCTCCAGCATGGTGATGTGGTCCAGGACGGTCTGGTTGGCGTCCGAGGCCAGCTGCCTGATCAGCGAGTTGCGCGTGGTGTGCCGGACCTGCGCTATCAGCGCGAACACCTTGCCGTGCGCGTTGCGCAGCAGATTGGCGAACTTGCGCTCGTACTCCTGGCCGCTCGCCGCCGTCAGCTCGTTCAGCCAGCCCTGCTGGATGTCCGACGGCTGGTTCGGCAGCTCCACGCCGAGTTTGGCGGCCACGTCCCGCGCCCGCCGGTCCAGATCCGTGTGCCCGACCACCAGGTGGTCGCCCGCCTCCTTCATCGCCTCGCTCGGTGCGCGTTCGATGGCCTGCTGCCCCGCCGGCAGCTCCCACAGTCCGGCGAGGCGCACCTTCACCAGGAAGTCCCGGTCGGTCGCGGAGAGCGGGCCCCACTGGGTGGCGACACTGGACGCGTTCAGGTTGGCTTCGCCGGTCCCTGAGCGGTCGGCATAGGACCAGACGGGATAGGCGAGCGCGCCGAGCGTGGCGACAAGTGCCGCGATGATGAGGGCCGTTCCGTTGATGCGTCGCAACAATTGTGTCTCCCGGGCCGATACATGACAGCTCTGAACCAACCGCCAACTGACTCGCCGATCAACCTACTCGTCAGTAATGGCGGTGCGGCAGTACCCGGAGGTACGTATTTCGGCGCAGGGATGTTCAGCGGGAGGACGAGCGATCTTCAGCGGCGCAGTGCCGGATGGTCCGCGACCACCGTGCAGGACCCCGGCGCGATCTCGGTGAACCCGGCGTCGCGCACCACCGGCAGGCCGCTCACGGTGAGTTCACGCCAGCGGTCCGGGGCAGGGGTGGCCACGGAGAGGGGGAAACCCGCCTCCCGCCACGTCTTGCGCTCCGTGTCCGACAGCTCCCACCAGGCGAGCTGCGCGCCGTGCCCGGCCTGGGCCATCGTCTTGCCCGCCGACATGCCGAGCTCCGGATTCAGCCAGAGCACCGGCTCGGTCCCGTCGGGCGCGGCCGGTGGCTCGGGGTCGTCCAGATCCGTGCCCGACACCTGGAGCTTGGCCAGTTCCTTCGGCCAGCCGTCCAGCGGCACCGGCGGGAACACCCGCACCTCGGCCTGCTCGCCCGTGACCGTGATCCCGGGCAGCGCGGACGCCTTGCGCCACTCCGCACCGCGTGCGCGCCGCACCACCTTGCGAATCCGGGCGTCCTGCCAGTCCCGCATGAGCTGCGCCCACTCACCCTCACCGAGCGAACGCTCGTCGGAGAGCATCGTGAGCACCGCGCGGGCGGCGGTCCGAAGCGCGTCGGTCCGTGCCGGTGGATCCGTCTTCTCGATGTGCACCACCAGCGGCAGCACGAACTGAGGTGCCTCGTCGCGCGCCGTCGGCTCGGTGCGGAACGGACTGTCCGCAGGGTCTGCGGGAAAGGACTCGGGAAGGTCTTCGCTGCTCACGCAGTCCAGTCTGCCAGGCCCTCGCAAACCGGTTCTTGGCGGAACGCGGGGCTCCGGGTGAGGATGCACTGCATGAAGAGCGACCTCTTTTCCAGCGAGCACATGGCCCAGCAGGCCACCACCCCCGGTATGTCCCTGCAGAACGCCAAGTCCATCAAGTACGCCGTCAACGGTGAGATGCACGCGCGTCAGGGATCGATGATCGCCTTCCGCGGCAGTCTCCAGTTCGAACGCAAGGGCCAGGGCATCGGCGGCATGCTCAAGCGCGCGGTCACCGGCGAGGGGCTGGCGCTCATGGCGGTCCGCGGCCAGGGCGAGGCGTGGTTCGCCCACGAGGCGGCCAACTGCTTCATCGTCGAGATGGACCAGGGCGACGTCCTGACCATCAACGGCCGCAACGTCCTCTGTTTCGACGCGAGCCTCTCGTACGAGATCAAGACCGTGAAGGGTGCCGGAATGACCGGCGGCGGCCTCTTCAACAGCGTCTTCAGCGGCTACGGCAAACTCGGCCTGATCTGTGACGGCCAGCCCATCGTGATACCCGTGACCGCCCAGCAGCCGGTGTACGTCGATACGGACGCGGTCGTCGGCTGGAGCGCCCAGCTCTCCACCTCGCTGCACCGCTCGCAGAGCTTCGGATCCATGGTGCGCGGCGGTTCGGGCGAGGCCGTCCAGCTGATGCTCCAGGGCGAGGGGTTCGTGATCGTACGGCCCAGCGAGCTCAAGCCGGAGAAGGCGTCGGCCAACTGAACCTCCACGGGGTGGGCCGCCGGTACGGCCTCCGCGGCCCCTGGGTGCTGCGGGGGGTCGATCTGGTACTGCCCGCGCGCGGCCTGGTCCGGATCGAGGGAGCCAACGGGACGGGCAAATCGACCTTGTTGCGGCTGCTCGCGGGTATCGACGCGCCGTCCGAGGGACGGATCACGGGCAGGCCGCGTACCGCGTACGTCCCCGAGCGCTTCCCGGCCGCCCTGCCCTTCACCGCGGCCGGCTATCTCGTCCACCTCGGCCGGATCCACGGACTGCGGACCGCCGAGGCGGCTTCGCGTGCTGAGGAGTGGCTGACGCGCTTCGGGGCGGCGGAGCACGCCCGTACACCGCTCGCGGAGCTGTCCAAGGGCACCAGCCAGAAGGTCGCCGTCGCCCAGGCGCTCCTGGCCGAGCCGGACCTTCTCGTCCTGGACGAGGCATGGACCGGGCTGGACACCGGGGCCCGGGACGAACTGGACCGGGCCGTCGGCGCACGGGTCCTGGCGGGGGCCACCGTCGTCTTCGTCGACCACGATCCGCGCCGTCTGGCCGACAGCGTCGATGCCGCGTACCGGCTGGAAGGCCGCACCCTTGCCCCGGCGGGACTTCCGGCGCTTCCGCTCGAACAGCACGGCCCTCGTGTCCGGATCGACGCGACAGGTCCGGCGGGCGGAGTCCTCCCGCCGGGACTCCGGAGTGCGCTCGCCGTGGAACGGACCGGGGACGACGCCACGGAACGGGTGAGCCTCACCGTCGCCGCGGCACACTCGGACGAGGCCCTGCGCGCGCTGCTCGCGGCACGGCCGCCCTGGCACATCGCCGGGGTCGCGCCGATCCCGCTCAGGGACCGGGCCGTCGCGCGGGACCGGGCGGCCTCGGACCGGGGTGTGGCACCGGGCCGGGCACCGGCTCCGGACGTGACCCCGGACCGCAGTGCGGCAGCAACGGACCGGGCCGTGGCAATGGCACCGGTCACGGTCGCGGTCCCTGCCCTGGTCCCTGCCCTGGTCCCTGCCCTGGTCCCTGCCCGGGACATCGTGTCGGCCCCGGCGCCCCGGCCCGCGCGCCGGGGTGCCACGACCGCTCTGACGCGCTGTCAGGCCGCACTGATGGTGCGCTCGCAGCGGTGGCTCGCGCCCGTTCTCCTCTACGTGGCCTTCCTCGGTGTCGGTGTGCGGGCCGGGCAGCCCCTGCTGGATTCGCTCGGTTACGCGGCCGCCGCGCTGCTGCCCGTCGCCGCGTGGTTCGTCCGGCTCTGCGTCACCCAGGAGCCGCCCGCCGCCCGGACGGTCGCGGCTGCCGCCGCCGGGCAGCCGCGGGTCCACTGCGCCACGCTGCTCACCGCCCTCGGATCCGCACTGGCCCTGGGCGTCGTGGCCGACGGGGTCGTGCTCCTCATCAGCAGACCGGTCAGTACCGACGGCACTGTCGACCTACCGATTCCTCCTGCCGTCTGCGCCGGACTGTTCGCCGCCGTCTGCTGCGCCCTGCTGGGAGCGGCGGTCGGAGCGCTCTGTTCCCGGCCGCTGCTGCACCGCCGCGGCTGGTCCCTGGCCGCCACCGTGTGCGGGAGCCTGCTCGCCCTGGTGGCCGGCGGGTCACCTGCGAGGTACGCCGTGACGAGCCTGGTCACCGGTTCGTCGACCGGGACCGTCCCGGCCCCTGTCCTTCCGCTGGCCGGGGCCGCTGTCATCGCCGCAGCGGTGGCCGCCGCCACCTCTCGGCTCACATCGCTGCGCGGGTGAGTACGCTCGCAGGCATGGACGACGCCTACTGCGAGACGCCCGCGCCGGCCCCGGTCCCCGTCGACGCGGGCCCGCCGTACGCCGAGTGCGTGCTGTGCCGGGAGCCGACCGAGTACCCGGAGGCGACCAAGGGCAGCACCCTCTGCCCCGTCTGCGAGTGGCAGGAGGCGGGGCGCACCGCCTGCTCGGGCTGACCCGGCTCTCAGCCCCGCATCAGCTCGGAGACCTTGACGAAGCGGTAACCGCGCGCACGCAGCTCGGGGACCACGCGCCGCACGGCCTCATCGGTGACGGGCGCCGCGCTGCGCGTGCAGTGCATGACGACCAGCGAGCCCGGCTTCACCCCCGCCAGCACCTGCTCGGCCACCGCGCCGGCGTCCGTGGCGAACGCGTCGCCGCTGACGACGTCCCACTGGACCGCCGTCACCCCGGTGGCCGCCAGGGCCTTCAGCGAGGCGTCGTCGTAGCAGCCGCCGGGGAAGCGGAAGTACGGCACGACGTTGCGCGCCCCCGTCCTCCGGATCGCGGTGAACGCCCGCTCCACCTCGGCGCGCATATGGTCCTTCGCGACGGCCGGCAGCCCGTAGCAGGGGGAGGAGAAGGCGTAGTGGCTGTACGAGTGGTTGGCGACCTCGAACAGGGGGTCCGTGCCGATCGAGCGGGCCTGGGCGGGGTACTCCTCGGCCCACCGGCCGGTCATGAAGACCGTCGAGGGCACCTTCAGCCGACGCAGCAGCGTGATCAGCCCCGGGTTGTCGAAGTGCTCGCCCGCGGCGGCGCGCGGACCCTGATCTGCCGTCATGTCCGCGTCGAAGGTGAGCGCCACGACCTTGTCGGTGCTGCCGGCCTTGTCGGCCCTGTCACCGGAGCCTTCGGAGCGGCGCTCGAAGACGGGAGTCAGCCCGGCCGGCCCGGGCGCCATCGTGGGCGGCTCCGCCGGTGTGCCCGGCGCCTCGGCCGCGTGGCTCGGGCTCGGTGCGGCTGTGTGGCTCGGGCTCGGTGCGGCCGGGGGTGCGAGGGTCTGGGTGCGGGAGGCCTCCGGGTCCCCGCAGCCGGCGAGTACCGCACCCAGAATCGTCAGCATGGTCATCGTACGAAAAGATTTGATCACTGAAGGACGCTAGCTGATGGGTGGTCAGCACCCCTCGCGGCACTCCGGTCCAGCGCTCAGGCACCGGCGCTCCCGCCCCGGCAACGCACCGGGGCCGGGCGGCAACGTGCCGCCCCGGCCCCGGTCCCGCTGCCGGCCGCTCAGCGCCAGGGGCCCGTCACGGCGAACGTCGTCCCCGGCGTGTAGCAGTTCACGAACATCGTCCCGCCGTCCGGCGAGAACGTCACCCCGGCGAACTCGCCCCACTCCGGCTCCTCGGCCGTTCCGATGTTCTGCCGCCCCCGCGCCATCGGATAGACCTCACCGCGCCGTGTCACCCCGAGGACATGCTGTACGCCGCCGCCGTCCTCGCACACCATCAGCCCTCCGTCGGAGGCCAGGCAGATGTTGTCCGGGGACTCGCCGGGCAGCTGGATGTCCGAGTCCGGGCCGAAGACCACCACCAGCGTGAGCCGGCGCCGCTTCGGCTCGTACCGCCAGACCTGGCCGAAGTGGTCGGCCGCCGACCCCTCCGAACTGTGGGCGAAGCTGGAGACGAAGTAGACGGACGAGCCGCCCCAGTAACAGCCCTCCAGCTTCTGGGCGTGCGTGATGCCCTTCGGTCCGAAGTCCTGCAGCCGGATCGGAGTCCCTGCGGCCTGCGGATCGGGGACGGGCACCCACTCGATCCGGTCGAAGCTCGCCCCGGTCTCCTGGACGGCGGACAGGTCGGGTACCCCGGGCACCCGCATGGCTTCGAGTGCGCCCCCCGCCCGCAGCGAGCCCGTGCCGCCGAGCGGCTTCTCGGGGAGGAAGCGGTAGAAGAGCCCGAACGGCTGCTGGAACGCGTCCTCGGTCTCGTACACGATCCCGTTCTTCGGGTCGACCGCGATCGCCTCGTGCTGGAAGCGGCCCATCGCGGTCAGCGGTACGGCTCCGGTGCGGCGCGGATCGGCGCCGTCCACCTCGAAGATGAAGCCGTGGTCCTTGGTGTAGCCGTTGGTGCCGGCCTTGTCCTCGGTCTCCTCGCAGGTCAGCCAGGTGTTCCACGGGGTGGGGCCGCCCGCGCAGTTGACCGCCGTACCGGCGATGGCGACGCGCTCCCCGAGGACGTTCCCGCGGCTGTCGAGCTCCAGGGCCGTACAGCCGCCCTTGCCCACCGGGTCGTACGTGAGGCCCTCGACCGTCGGCACGCCGATCCTGCCGGTGGGCCGGTTCTCGTGGTTGCGCACGAGGTGGACCCGGCCGCGGCGGCCGGCGAAGGCGGCCATGCCGTCGGGGTTGCTCGGGACCCGGCCCTCGCCGGAGCTGAGGGGGTCGCCCTCCCGGGAGAGGACCCGGTAGCGGAAACCCTTCGGCAGATCGAGCAGTTTGTCGGGGTCGGGCACGAGGGGCCCGTAGTCGCCGTGGCCCCGGGCGGCTGCGGTGCCGGCGAAGAGTTCGATGAAAGCCCCGGCGAAGGCGATCGAGGCGGCGGTCGCGCCGGTGCCGGCCAGGACCTGTCGTCGTGTCGCGTGTCCTTGAGGTGCTGATGACATGAGGCAACTCCCTGTTGGCGGACAGGTGAAGTGACCCGCATGTGTGTACCACGCAAAGTGTCGCGCGGGAACCATGCGGGCCACTGTGCCTCGAAGTGACCCAGGGACGGACGTGGCCCCCGGGGCAGGTGGAATCAGGCCAGCGAAGCGCTGAGCGTGATCGTCGTGCCCGTCAGCGCCTGGCTGACCGGGCAGTTCACCTTGGCGTCCTCGGCGGCCTTCACGAAGCCCGCCTCGTCCAGACCCGGGACCTCACCCTCCACCGTGAGGTGGATGCCGGTGATACCGGTACCGGGCTGGAAGGTGACCTCCGCCTGGGTGTTCAGCTTGGTCGGCGGGGTGCCCGCCTTGGCCAGGCCGTTGGACAGAGCCATCGAGAAGCAGCTGGAGTGCGCGGCCGCGATGAGCTCCTCCGGGCTGGTCTTGCCGTTCGCCTTCTCCGCGCGGGACGGCCAGGAGACCTGGAACTCCCCGCTCCCGGAGGAGTCGAGGGTGACAACGCCCTTGCCCTCGAGCAGGTTGCCTTCCCAGACCGTGTGCGCCTGACGCGTGGTAGCCATGCTGGATCCCTTCAAACGGTGTGCGCGGTTATACGGGAGGTACGCGGCGCTGTGAGGCTCCTCGTACGCGGTACGCCCCCGAACCTACTGCGCCACCAGTCCCTTTGCGTCACGCGCCAGTGCTGTCAGCCGGGAGATCGCCCGGAAGTACTTCTTCCGGTACCCGCCGTTCAGCATCTCGTCGCTGAACAGTTGGTCGAACGGGCGACCGGATGCGAGCACCGGGACCTCCCGGTCGTACAGCCGGTCCGCGAGCACCACCAGACGCAGCGCCGTCGACTGGTCCGGCACCGGCTGCACATCGGTGAGACAGACTGCCGTGATGCCGTCGGTCAGTGCTCCGTAGCGGCTCGGATGGACCCGGGCGAGATGGTCGAGCAGGCCGGGGAAGTCGTCCAGGGCGGCGCCCGGGGTCGCGTACGCGGCCCTGGTGACCTGCTCGTCGGAGTACGGCGGCGGGGCCTCGGGCAGCCCGCGGTGGCGGTAGTCCTCGCCGTCGATCCGCAGCGGCCGGAAGTGGGAGGAGAGCCCCTGGATCTCGCGGAGGAAGTCGGCGGAGGCGAAGCGGCCCTCGCCGAGCTTGCCGGGCAGGGTGTTCGAGGTGGCGGCCAGCGCCACACCCGCCTCGACGAGCCTGCTGAGCAGTGACGACACCAGAACCGTGTCGCCCGGGTCGTCCAGTTCGAATTCGTCGATGCACAGGAGCCGGTGACCGCTCAGGGTCTGCACGGTCTGCTGGAAGCCCAGCGCACCGACCAGATTCGTCAGTTCGACGAACGTGCCGAAGGCCTTGAGCGAGGGGGCGGCCGGAGTGGCGTGCCAGAGGGAGGCCAGCAGATGGGTCTTGCCGACGCCGTAGCCGCCGTCGAGGTAGACACCCCGCGGGCCGGTGGGCGGCGCGGGCTTCTTGTTGAACCACTTGCGCTTGCCCGCGCCGCTGGCGTGCGCCCCACCTAGCCCGCCGGCGAACTCGGCGAGAACCTTGACGGCCTCGGTCTGGCTGGGCCGGTCGGGGTCGGGTACGTACGTATCGAAGCGCACCGCGTCGAAGCGCGGCGGCGGCACCATCTCCGCGACCAGGCGGTCGGCGGGGACGCGCGGCTCGAGGGCGCACAGGGACTGCGGGGCCGTTTCGGCTATGGGGCTCTGCCCCGGCACGGCGGTGGAGGACGACACAACTCTCCACCTTAAGGGCCGTGCCAGACTGCGGGGCATGCGACGCCTGCTCCCTGTGACGGACCTGACAACCGCGGACCCGGCAGATGCCGCCGGAAAGACATCCGCAGCCAGCGATCGCGAGTGGACACTCGACGAGCTGGCCGACGCCTACGCCTACCCCCAGGGCGGCCGCCCCTGGTTTCGCGCCAACATGGTCTCCACCCTGGACGGTGCGGCCCACCACGAGGGCCGCTCCCAGGGCATCTCCGGTGCGACGGACATGCGGATCTTCGGCACGCTGCGAGGGCTGGCCGATGTGATCGTCGTCGGCGCGGAGACGGTGCGGCTGGAGGGCTACCGGCCCGCGCGGGCCCGCGATGCCTTCGCTGCCCGGCGCGCGGCGGCCGGGCAGGGCTCCGCCGCCGCGATCGCCGTCGTGAGCGCGAGCCTGGACCTGGACTTCTCGCTCCCGCTCTTCGTCTCGCCCCTGGTCCCGACCTTGGTGATCACCGGGGCGGCGGCGCCCTCCGACCGGATCCATGCGGCCCGGGACGCGGGTGCCGAGGTGCTGATCGCCGGGGACGGAGCCGCCGTCGAGCCGGCGCGGGCGATCTCGGAGCTGGCCGCGCGCGGTCTCACCCGGCTGCTCACGGAGGGCGGACCTCGGCTGCTGGGGCAGTTCGTGGCGGCCGGGGTGCTGGACGAGCTCTGTCTGACCGTGTCCCCGATGCTCACCGCGGGGGACGCGCAGCGCATCGCGGGAGGCCCCGGGGTGGCCCTGCCGGAACGTTTCTCCCTCACCTCCTTGCTGGAGGAGTCAGGATTCCTCTTCACCCGGTACGGGAAGATCTGACACATAGCGGAATTTCCCGTTCCGGTTAGCTTCGGATGGGCACACTTAGTCCTGCAGACCCCGTGCAATTGCGGGGAAGGATGGTTTCGGCAGCAGCGGCCGTCCAGGGCCGACGAGATGAAACGGAAGGGCGCCTGTCGTGTTCACAAGCGTTTTGATGATCGAGAAGCCCCTCACTCCCGAGGACGTGGAGTTCGTCACCACCCTCCACGGTGAGGAGCGGATCTCGTTCGTCGTCCTGATGCAGCCGCGCGGTGACCAGGCCGATGTCCTCCTGCGGGCGATCGACGACGTGGCGCTCGGCGAACTGAGAGAAGCGGTCCGCGAGGGCGAGGAGCCGGAGGGCAAGGCGGCGCAGGAGCCCGCCGCGGTCGCCCTGGAGTACTCGCTCCAGGAACTGCGCAAGGCAGGGTCCGAGGCCGTCGGACAAGTGATCGAGGACCATCCCCTGGACAAGCTGAAGACCGTGGTCGACGACTCCGGGGCCGACGAGGTCATCGTGCTGACCGCACCGCACTACGTGGAGGAGTTCTTCCACCGCGACTGGGCGTCCCGGGCCCGTCACAAGGTCGGCGTACCGGTGCTCAAGCTCTTCGCGCACAGCGAATAGGCTGGGCGGACCACATCCACGTCACATCTTCGGGAGACACACGCATGGCACCCGGTATTCCTGCCGCCCTTGAACGGCCGCACTTCATCGGCATCGGCGGGGCCGGGATGTCGGGCATCGCGAAGATCCTCGCCCAGCGGGGAGCGAAGGTGGCAGGCAGCGACTCCAAGGAGTCCGCCACCGCGGAGGCCCTGAGGGCGCTGGGGGTCACCGTCCACATCGGGCACGCCGCCGGTCACCTGGCGGACGACGCGTCCTGCGTGGTCGTCTCCAGCGCCATCCGCCCGGACAACCCCGAGCTGGTCCGTGCCGCCGAGCTGTCCGTGCCCGTCGTGCACCGCTCCGACGCGCTCGCCGCCCTGATGCAGGGCCTGCGCTCCATCGCGGTCGCGGGTACGCACGGCAAGACCACCACCACGTCGATGCTCGCCGTCGCCCTGTCCGAGCTGGCCCTCGAACCGTCGTACGCCATCGGCGGCGACCTGGAGGGTCCCGGCACGAACGCCGCGCACGGCGGCGGTGACATCTTCGTCGCCGAGGCGGACGAGAGCGACCGCAGCTTCCAGAAGTACGACCCCGAGGTCGCGATCGTCCTCAACGTCGAGCTGGACCACCACGCGAACTACGCGTCGATGGAAGAGATCTACGACTCCTTCGAGACGTTCGTCGGCAAGATCGTCCCCGGTGGCACCCTCGTCGTCTCCGCAGACCAGCAGGGCGCCATGGAGCTGGTCCAGCGGGTCCGTGACATCTCCACGCTCAACGTCGTCTCCTACGGCGAGTCCGACACCGCCGACGTGCGGGTCCACAAGGTCACCCCGCGAGGGCTGACCAGCGAGGTCACCGTCGTGCTCGGCGGCAAGTACCTCACCTTCACGGTCTCCGTGCCCGGCAGCCACTACGCACACAACGCGGTCGCGGCTCTTGCCGCCGGTGTCGCCCTCGGTATCCCGGCGCACAACCTGGCCTCCGCCATCGGCAAGTACACCGGCGTCAAGCGCCGCCTCCAGCTCAAGGGCGAGGCCGCCGGGGTCCAGGTCATCGACTCCTACGCGCACCACCCCACGGAGATGACCGCCGACCTGGAAGCCATGCGCGGCGCGGCCTCGGAGGCCCGCCTCCTCGTCGTCTTCCAGCCCCACCTCTTCTCCCGCACCCAGGAGCTCGGCACCGAGATGGGCCAGGCTCTCGCCCTCGCCGACGCCTCGGTGGTCCTGGACATCTACCCGGCCCGCGAGGACCCGATCCCGGGCATCACCAGCACCCTGATCGTGGACGCCGCCGAGGCGGCCGGTGCCGACGTCACGGCGGTCCACGACAAGGCGGCGATCCCCGCCGTCATCGCGGGAATGGCGAAGCCGGGCGATCTGGTTCTCACGATGGGAGCGGGCGATGTCACCGACCTCGGCCCGCAGATCCTGGACCACCTGTCGAGCTGAGGAGCCACCGTGTCGTACGACGTCGAGAAGCCCGACGAGCAGTGGCGGGCGGAGCTGAGCCCCGCCGAGTACGCCGTGCTGCGCAAGGCAGGCACCGAGCCCGCCTTCGTGGGTGAGTACACCGACACCAAGACCGCGGGCGTCTACTCCTGCCGCGCCTGCGGGGCGGAGCTGTTCCGCTCCGACACCAAATTCGAGTCGCACTGCGGCTGGCCGTCCTTCTACGACCCGAAGGACACCGACGCGGTCGAGCTGATCCAGGACACCAGCCTCGGCATGGCCCGTACCGAGGTGCGCTGCGCCCGCTGCGGCTCGCACCTGGGCCACGTCTTCGAGGGCGAGGGCTACGCCACGCCGACGGACCAGCGCTACTGCATCAACTCGATCTCGCTGACCCTGGCGCCGGACCAGGGCTGAGCACGGAAGGCGGCGCCGCGGTCGGTCCTCCTGGGACTCCGCGGGTGCCGCCGGTCGGTCCGCCCCGGGCCTCTGCATTCGCCCGTCAGCCCGCCCCTGGCCCCTGCGGTCGCCGCCGGTCGGCCCTCCTCGGACTCCGCAGGGCTCCGCCGGTCAGTCCTCTTCGGGCGTCTCGGGCGCCTCGGGGCGCAGCAGCGGGTGCGCGACGCCGGGGAACACCCGGGCCCGCACGACCTCCTCGGCGGAACCGCCCTGCACCACCGTCTCGGCGACGCCCCACGGCCGGCCGGCCAGCCGCACGGTCAGGGTGTACGAGGACGAGCAGCCGGTGCACTCGTAGCGGTCGGCCCAGATCTCCACGTCCGTGACGCTGCCCGGATACCGCCGCACATGCAGGTGCCGGGCATGGCAGTGGTCGCACGTCTCGCCCGGCTCGCAGGTGCCGCCGCACGGACAGGGCACATCCAGCGACTCCGCCGGCTGCCAGCGCTGGATCAGCCTGGCCTCGCGGGTCGCGCCCATGTCCTTCATGGCCTTCAGATTGCGCGCGGCGACGTTGTACGACTCGCCGGTCGCCGCCATCCGGTCCCGGATGACGTCCTTGCGCCCGCGGTTCGTCGTCATGTGTTCCTCCTGGGTGTACGCAGCCCGCCAGGAGGCCCACGAAATCGTTCTCCCTACGGTACCTGGCGCACCACCCCCGCCGCCCCGGCCCCGGCCCGCAGCCCGGGCGGTCCCGGTGTACCCACCGTACGACCGGCTGTCCGGTACCTGTCCGAAGGCGGCCGGATGCAGCCGGAGGACGGTGTGTTCGTGTACCTCGAGCCGGGCAGAATCTACCGGTCCGGTGACTTCGGGACCGTTGCGGTCCGTACCGCGAGGTGCGGTGCCGAGTGGGCCGACGGACGCGGTGAAGACGGTCGGAGACGCCGGTTCGGGCGGGCGCACGGCGGGGCAGGACGACGAGGGACAGCCCGAGAGCCGACGCATCACCTGGGTAGAAGGAGCACCACGATGGCAACGCCCCTGTCCGCCGACAAACTGCTCAAGGCCCTCCGGAACGAAGGTCTGCATGTCGTCGAGCACCGGAGCTGGCGCACGCACAACCGCAACCACAAGGGCCCGTGGGGGCCCGTCCACGGGGTGATGATCCATCACACCGTGACCTCGGGCACCCAGAGCTCCGTCGACCTCTGCTACGACGGCCATTCGAGCCTGCC
Organism: Streptomyces sp. NPDC005566; assembly: GCF_040605575.1. Lineage (NCBI taxonomy): Bacteria > Bacillati > Actinomycetota > Actinomycetes > Kitasatosporales > Streptomycetaceae > Streptomyces > Streptomyces sp. NPDC005566. Next base: position 89,786 of record NZ_JBEXDB010000009.1, read on the forward strand.
GGGCCCGCTGTGCCACGGCGTGATCGCCAAGGACGGTTCGGTCCACCTGGTCGGCCACGGCCGCGCCAACCACGCCGGACTCGGCGACGACGACGTCCTGCGCGCGGTGATCAACGAAACGGCGCTCCCCGCCGACAACGAGGCCAACACCGACGGCAACCGCTCCTTCTACGGTTTCGAGTGCGTCAACCTCGGCGACGGCAAGGATCCGTGGCCTGCCGCTCAGCTGGAGGCCATCGAGAAGGCCGCCGCCGCGATCTGCCGGGCGCACGGCTGGAACTACCGCTCGGTGATCGGCCACAAGGAGTGGCAGCCGGGGAAGATCGACCCGCGCGGGTTCACGATGGAATCGATGCGCAGCCGGATCAAGGCCCGGCTCGGCGGCCAGCCGGACGGCCCGTCGAATCCGCCCCCGCCGACGTATGAACCGTTCCCCGGTGCCGCGTACTTCCGGGCCGGTCGGCACAGCGCCGTCATCACGGCGATGGGGAAGAGACTGGTGGCCGAGGGCTGCGGAAGGTACGCGGTCGGCCCGGGCCCGGACTGGTCGGAGGCGGACCGCACGTCGTACGCCGCCTGGCAGCGCAAGCTGGGCCACTCGGGAAGCGGCGCGGACGGCATCCCGGGCAAGGCCAGCTGGGACAAGCTCAAGGTGCCCAACGTCTGAGCCGCTCCACCGAAGCCGGCCGGGTCACCCCCGGCGCACCCGCCCCACGATCCGCTTGCCCAGCCGCCCGATCGAGCGGGACGGCCGGCGGTTCCAGGTACGGAAGGCGTCGAGCGTGCGGCTGTTGACCTCGCGCTCGACGGCCTCCTCCACTGCCGCGACCCCATCGGCGGACAGGGCGCGCACCGCCGGGCGCAGCACCTCGTCCAGCAGCGCGGTGCGGGTCCTGGTCCAGGCGTCGCCGGCGTGCGGGTGGGCGGTCCATACGGTGAAGCAGTCCGCCACGTACGCGGGTTCGGCCCGGAGCCGGGTCAGGACCTCGTCGCGGCGGGCGACCCTGCCGTAGGCCGCGATCAGGTCCTCGTCACCGCTGTGCACGAACGCGTACAGCTCCGCCTCCGGGCGGTCCGGGGCGAGCAACCGCTGGGCCAGGGCACCGTAGGCGTGCTCCAGCACCAGCGGCTCCACCGGTTCGGCGAGGCCGCGCAGCGACCTGGCCCGCTCCGCCCAGCCGGGCTCGGCCGCACCGGAGCGGACATCCCGGGCGAACTCCAGAAGCAACAGCGAAGCACGCACCCGGGCGCCGATGTCCTGCGGAAAGCTGCGCAGCAGGTCGTGGGCGAGTTCCGGGGCGGCCTCGTCGTCGAAGGACGCGGCGAGTGCGGCGGCGACGAGATGCTTCCAGGTGCCGGCCGTCCGGTGCGCGTCCGACGTGGTCTCGCCCAGCAGCGAACGCGCCTCGCCCGCCGTCGGGGTGTCCTCGCCCCACACCAGGCCCACGGCGGTCCGCAGCACCAGCGGCTCGGCGAACGGGGACATGCCCGCCGCCCGCAGCACCGTGTGCAGGACCATCACCCGGTCGGCACCGCGGGCCTTGGCGCCGGGAGCCTCGGCGCACATCCGCAGATGGGGCAGCGCCTGCGTCCCGGTGAACGGCAGGGCGACCCGGATCAACAGCCGCTCCGTCCCTGCGGGGTCGTCCGGCGCGAGCCGGTCCAGTTCGCCCAGCAGTGCCGTACGCACGTCGAACTGCTCATCCAGCAGGTCGAGCAGCGCGGGACAGGCGCCGGCCTCCGGGTCATCGAGCAGCGCACGCGCCAGCCCGCGTACGACCCCGGGCAGCAGCTCCGCACACTCCACGCCGAGCAGCCGCACGATCCGCAGCACCTGCACGGTCCGCGCGACCCCCCGCGGAACTCCGGCGGTGAGCTCGGCCAGCAGGTCCTCGCCGAGCTCCGCGACCAGCGCGGCGACGGCACGCTCCCCGGCCGGCTCGGCGAATGCCGAACGCGGGGGCGGCTCGAGGGCGACATCGTCGCCCCGTACCGCCTCCGTCACCAGCAGCGCGGCCAGGGGCGCCGTGACAGCGGCGGGGGAGCGGCCGTCGAGCGCCGTGAGCAGCCGGAGTGCGGAGGCGCATTCGGCGGCCGTCCGGTCGTCGGCGGGCGCGGTCAGGGCGTCGGTCAGCTGCCGGGTCTGCTTCTCGTCCAGGGCGTAGGGCCGATCGGCGGCCCAATCGGCCGCCGCAGCACGCTCGTTGGACCCGAGCGCGATGCCGGCGCCGAGCGCTGTCACGGCGAGCGGCCCTGCGGCGAAGGGCTCGCCCGGCAGCTCCGCCGCGTCCTGGAAGAGCTCGGGTGACCGGCTGCGCCAGATACGGGCAGCGGTTCCGGCCCAGGCGTCGTCGACGGGAACCGCGGGGCGCGGACCGGTGCTCGCGTGCACCCGGAAACGGGGGTTGCCCGCGTCGGGGGCGTCCTGCGGCAGCACGCCGATGACCTGGTGCGACGCGCGCGCCGGATGCCGGGTGTAGGTGGTGAACGTCAGCCGTTCGGCGTGCTCCCGGGGCAGTACGGCGGCGGCCAGCGCGACCCACCGGGCCACGTCCGCGCTGTGGCGCTCGACGAGGACGACGGGCGGCGCGGACGGATCCTCGCTCACCCGGCGCAGGTCGGCGAGTACGGCCGCGAGCCAGGGGCTCCGGGACACGGCGAAGTCGCCCAGCCCTTCGCGGGAGAGGCCGCCGGAAGCGGACGGTGAGGTGGAGCGCGCGGTCAGCGGGTCGGGAAGCGCACGGTCCGGTGTCGTGGCCAGCCAGCCCGCGGCTCCCCACGCCGCGACGGGGAGGGCACCGCCCGGCAGCGGTGTACCGGCCGGCAGGTGAACGCCGTGCGCGTGGAACGCTCCGGCGCCGACGGCCACGGTGCGGCCGAGCAGATGACTGCCGTCGGACAGCGCACTGAAGCTGAACGCGACCGGCAGCGCGCGCAGTTCGGCATCCGTGAGGCGCCCGGACGCCCCAGGTATCTCAGAGGTGCCCGGCATTCCTGCCGGAGGTTCGTACCCGAGGAGCTGCCCGGCCTCCGCTCGTACCGGCCCGGGTATCGCGGGATCGACGGCGGTGAACCGGCCGCCGGGCTCCCCGTCCCCGGCCGCGGCGGAGGTGTAGTGCAGCTGAGCGAGGCTCATGTGAGTCGGTCCTTTTTCCGTGCCACGTCCGTCCGGGCCCACCGCGGTCACAACTCCGTGAAGGGAGCGGTCCGTAGTCGCGTGGGCGACGCTATCAAGGCCCGGGCCATGAGCTGTCGTTGTCGCGGTACGAGGGCGGCGCCCGGGCGCTGTGCGGCCCCGGACGCACCGGAGCCCGGGGCATCCGCGGCACCCTCGACATGGCCGGAACCCGCACTCCGCGCCACCCCTCGCGGGGGGTGACGGCGGTTTAGGTTGGTCACATGACCGATGCGCTGCTTTCCGCAGGAGTGGTGGAGTACGAGGACACGGGTGGCGACGGACCCGTGGTGGTTCTGCTGCACGGGGTCGCGATGAACGGCTCGCTCTGGCGGCACGTCGTCTCAGAGCTGCGCGACGACTTCCGGTGCATCGTGCCCACCCTGCCCCTGGGGGCCCACCGCAGGCCCATGCGCCCGGACGCCGATCTGACGGTCCCCGGGGTCGCGCGGCTGGTGGCGGAGTTCCTGGACGTACTGGACCTGACCGACGTCACGCTGGTGATGAACGACTGGGGCGGGGCGCAGGCCCTCGTCGCGGACGGGCGGGACCAGCGGATCGGCAAGCTCGTGATCACGTCCTGCGAGGCCTTCGACAACTTCCCGCCGGGCCTGCCCGGCCGCAATCTGTACGCCTCGGCGAAGATGCCCGGCGGCATCGGGCTCGCCTTCGCGCTCCTCAAGCTGAAGCCGATGCGCAGACTGCCCATGACCTGGGGGTGGATGAGCAAGCGGCCCATCCCGGACGAGGTGCTGGACGCGTGGTTCCAGCCCTTGTGGACCTCCACCGAGATCCGCCGGGACCTCAGGGCCTACGTTCTCGGGGTACCGCCCAAGGACGAACTCCTGCGATGGGCGGAAGGGCTGCGCGCGTTCGACCGTCCCGCGCTCGTCGTCTGGGCGACGGAGGACAAGGTCATGCCGCTCGCCCACGGACGCAGACTCGCCGAGCTGCTGCCGCAGGGCCGGCTCGTGGAGATCACCGACAGCTACACCCTGATCCCGGAGGACCAGCCGCGGCAGCTGAGCGCGGCGATCAGGGCGTTCCTGCTGGAGACCTCAGCGGCCTGAACAGCGTCCCGGCCGCCAGGTGCCCCTGCGGTACGGCCGGTGCGGATCCGGAATGCCGTGTCACACCCTCCGTACGTCCACGCCCACCGCTCTCAGTGCCTCGACCTCGTCATCGGGTGCCGCCGCGTCGGTCACCACCGTGTGCAGGGCGGCGGCGGGGGTGACCAGAGCCAGGGCGGTGCGGGAGAGCTTCGGGGCATCCGCCACGGCGATGACACGGCGGGCCGACGCGATCGCCGCGCGTTTGACCGCCGTGTCCTCGAGGTCGTAGGCGGTCAGCCCGTCGGCAGCGGTCAGGCCGCAGCAGCCGATGACGGCGGTGTCGAAGCGCAGCGAGGCCAGGGACGCCTCGGTCAGCGGGCCCGTCAGCGCGAGCTCACCGGGGCGCGGGCGGCCTCCCGGCAGCAGCAACGTCAGCCGGTCCGCCCCGGTGAGGGCGTTGGCCGCGTGCAGGGACAGCGGCATGACGGTCAGTCGGCGGTGGGCGAGGGCGTGGGCCACTTCCAGACACGTGGTGCCGCTGTCGACGACGACCGACTCGCCGTCCGCGATCAGTGCGGCGACCTCGGCCGCGATGCGCCGTTTCGTCTCCAGACCCTCCTGCGCCCGCAGGGCGAACGGCGGCTCCTCGCCCCGCAGCACCAGGCTTCGGGCCCCGCCCCGGTAACGCTCCAGGACTCCCTGGCCGGCGAGGGTCTCCAGATCACGGCGGACGGTCATCTCCGAGGCGCCCGTGAGCTCGGCCAGTTCCGCCACGGTCTGCCGGCCCGCCCCGAGTACCGCGTGCGTGATCTGCTTCAGTCGGTCTGCGCTCGCCATGGACAAAGTGAACACCAATGGTGTGCGTAAAACAAACTTACGAACAGAAAATCTGTTTGTTAGGTTTACGCGCATGGAAAGACTTCTGCGGGTCGGCCGGCTGGCCACCTTCGTGTACTTCACCCTCTGCGGCTTCATCCTGGGGATGTGGATCGTCCACATCCCCACCATCGAGCACCGGGTGGGTATCAGTCACGCCGTCCTCGGCTGGCTCCTCCTCCTGCTCGGCGGTGGGGCGTTCGCGGGGATGCAGCTGATCGGTCCGCTCAGCGACCGCTTCGGCGCCCGCAAGACCGTCCCGGTCAGCGCCGTACTGTCCTGCGCCGCTCTCGTCCTGCCCGGCCTGGCCACCAACGCCTGGACCCTGGGCGCCTCGCTGTTCGTGCTGGGCTGCGTCACGGGATGCCTGGACGTGGCCATGAACGCCCATGCGGTGCAGGTCGAGCGGGGCTACGGCCGGCCCGTCATGTCCGCCTTCCACGCGATGTTCTCCATCGGCGGGGTCTTCGCGGCACTGGTCGGCGCCTTCACCCTCGGCCGGAACTGGAGTCCGGCGGTCACGCTCGGCGCCATGGCCGTGCTCAGCCTCGCCGTCACCCTGGCCGCGATACCGGCGCTGCTGCCCCCGGACGCCGCCCCGGCGGAGACGGACGACGCCCCGAAGTCCGCCAAGGGCCCCGTGCCCCGCAGGATCTGGATCATGGCGGCACTCGCCCTCGTGCTCATGCTCTCCGAAGGGGTGGCCGGAGACTGGAGTGCCCTGCACCTCAAGGACGTCCTGGACGCCTCCCCGTCCACCGCGGCCTTCGCCTACGGCGCCTTCGCCACCGCGATGACCATCGGCCGCCTGCTCGCCGACCGGGTCTCCGCACGATTCGGACCCGTCGCCATTCTCCGGTACGGATCCGGCCTGGCCGCCGCAGGGCTCGTCCTGGCCGCGCTCTCGCCCACCATCCCCCCGGCCCTGATCGGCTGGACGCTCTTCGGCATCGGCCTGTCCGGCACCATCCCGCAACTCTTCAGCGCCGCGGGCCACATCGACCCGGCCGCCGCGGCGACGAACGTCTCGCGGGTTGCGGGCCTCGGCTACATCGGCATCCTCGCGGGCCCCGCGGTGATCGGGCCGATGACCCACTTCATGCCGCTGAACCTCACCTTCTTCCTGCCGGTGGCCTTCTGCGTCATCGCCTGCCTCGCGGCCCCGATCCTCATGACCGACTCCGCGGAGCCTGCCGAGGCGGCGGGCAAGGAGCCCGCACGCCAGGAGGCCTGAGCACTCCCGCCGTCCGTGCCTGCGTAAATCGTGATCAAGGGACCATTGACCGTGGCACGGTGCGGTGGGGACGCTGCTGGTTCGAACCAGCGGGGCGGGAACATGCAACGGCAGCAGTACATACAGCGGTGCTCGGAGCTGTACGCGGTGGGCGGCTACACCGGTGTCAGGGAAACGGCGGAGGCCGGGCTCGCCGAGCTCGGGCCCGACCCGGTCCTCTTCCGCTGGCTCGGGCAGGCGCACGCCGCCGAGGACGAGGACGACCACGACACCGAGGCCGAGGGCGCGTACCGCAAGGGGCTCGCGCTCGCGGCGGACGACCTGGGGCTCCTCGTGTCGTACCTGGAACTGTGCCTCCGGTCCGATTCCTTCACCTACCCGGGGCGCGCGGCCCGCGCCGCCGCCATGAAGGCGCGGCTCGAGGAGCTGGCCCCGCCCGGGTCGGCGGAACGCGCGCGCGTCGACGAGGTGACGGGGTGGGCCGGCCGCGGTTACTGGGACGACTTCAAAGCGGCACACGCGGAAGGGCGCGCCCGGCGCGAAGGGGCTGCCGCACAGAGCGCCCTGGTCACCGACGCGCTCCGGAGATCCGCTCGCGGCGAGTCCACCGACGAGCCCGGGGAGGAGCTCGCCGCCGCCGAGCTGGCAGCGGCGGTCGAGCTCCTGCAGGGGCCCCGCAACGCCCTACTGCGTCTGCTCCTCGCCCATCGGACCGGTGCGTACGTGCTGACCTTCGCGCTCGGCCTCGGCGTGAACCACGCCCTGGTGCTGAGCGGCACCCTGACGTACAGCCTGTGGGGCTGGCTGCTCTGGATCCCGGTGCTGACCGCGGAAGCCAGACTCCGCCAGGCCAAGAGGCTGGGGCGTGAGCGCGTCATCGCCCGCATGCGGGAGCGGCACGAGCGGGTGGACGCCGCCGCCTGACACCGGGAGTACGGAGACGGGCCGGGCGTTCTCAGTCCTCCACGGCCTCCGCCCGGTGCGACGGCGCATGCCGAACCCGGCCAGCAGTGCGCCGGCGGCACACAGGACCGCGGTGACGATCACGGCGGTGTGCACACCGTTCATGAACGCGTTGCCGCTGCCCTCGATCACCGCGGCCTTCAGCTGGGCCGGCATGTCGGCCGAAACGGGCGAGACACCCATGGACACCGCGTCCTCGGCCTCTTCGAAGCCCGCCGCCGCCCCGGCCGGGACACCGGCGGAGGTCAGCTCGCCGGTCAGGGTGGAACCCACCTTCCCGCTGATCAGGGAGACCAGTACGGACGTGCCGAACGCACCTCCGATCTGCAGCGAGGTGGCCTGCAGCCCGCCCGCCACTCCGCCGTCCTTCCTCGGCGCGTTGCCGACGATGGCGTCGGAGGAGGCGGACATCACGATGCCGACGCCCAGACCGATGGCGAGGAACGGCGGCCACAGGGCGGAGTACGGGGAACCGGTGTCCCAGGTCAGCATCCACAGGGCTGCCGCGGCCTGGAGGGACATGCCGACCGGCATGGTGAGCCGCGGGCCGAAGCGCTGGGGCAGGGCGGCGCCGAGCGGCGCCGCCACCACGGTGGCCAGGCTGAAGGGCAGGGTGCGGACACCGGATTCGACCGGGGAGAAGCCCCGCACGTTCTGCAGGTACAGCATCACGAAGAACCCGGGGACCGGACGGGCGGCTGACGCGGGGCTCTTCGCCGTGGTGGTATAGCTGCAGTTGAGAGCCCCGGCGCACGGTGAAGACAGCCGAGAGAAGGACCATGGACAAGCCCACGCACTTGATCGAGTTCGAGACCATGCTGCTCGGGCGGCACCTCCAGCTGAGCGCGCCCCGGCTGAGACGGAACAGCCAGAACCTGGACCGCAGCGCGTACACCCTGCTCAGCCGCATCCGGATGGAGGGCCCGATGTCCATCGGGCAGCTCAGCGACGCCTTCGGGCTGGACGCCTCCACTCTCAACCGGCAGACCGCCGCGATGCTGCGGGCCGGGCTCGTCGAGCGCATCCCGGACCCCGACGGGGGGATCGCCCGTAAGTTCCGCATCACCGAGGAGGGCTCGCACGGCCTCGACTCCGAGCGGTCCGCGAACATTCGCGGCCTGGAGAAGGTCATGGCCGAGTGGGATCCGGAGGAGGTCGCCGCCTTCGCCACGTATCTCAAGCGCTTCAACACCGACATCGAGGACCTCGACGGGCGCCCCTGGCCCCGCCCCTGATCAGCCGCGCGTGGTGGTCGGCGGCACCCGCGGTGTGCGGGGCGGGACGGGAATCCTCCCCTGCCGGATCGAGGGCTGCCGGGCCCGCCGGCTCGGTCTCCGCACCACGGTGTGAAGCACAGCTGCGGCGGAGCTTAAGAAATCCTCGATGGACCTGCGGCCCGGCGTGCGGCACTGTCGTTGTGACGGCAGTGGGCGGCGAATCACGGTGTTCGTAGGACGTACGAACGCACGCGTTTCGCCCTTTCCCGTCCGCCGTACCCCCATGCACCCCGGGCCGCAGGCCGCCTTCGGCATGCCCCCGGCCCGGGGTATTCACCAGGTACCAGGTACAGGGAGCCGCAGCCGTGAAGGCACTCGTGAAGCACAAGGCCGAGCCGGGACTCTGGCTGATGGACGTGCCGGAGCCGGAGATCGGCCCCGCGGACGTGCTGATCAAGGTCCTGCGCACCGGAATCTGCGGCACCGACCTGCACATCCGGAACTACGACGGCTGGGCGCAGCAGGCCGTGCGCACCCCGCTCGTCCTGGGCCACGAGTTCGTCGGTGAGGTCGCGGACCTCGGCTCCGACGTCGTCGACATCAAGATCGGTGACCTGGTCAGCGGCGAGGGCCACCTGGTCTGCGGAAAGTGCCGCAACTGTCTGGCCGGACGGCGCCACCTCTGCCGCTCCACCCTCGGCCTCGGCGTCGGCCGGGACGGAGCGTTCGCCGAGTACCTGTCGCTGCCCGCCTCCAACGTGTGGGTGCACCGGGAGAAGGTCGACCTCGACATCGCCGCGATCTTCGACCCGTTCGGCAACGCGGTGCACACCGCGCTGTCGTTCCCGCTGGTCGGCGAGGACGTGCTGATCACCGGCGCGGGACCGATCGGCATCATGGCCGCCGCCGTCGCCCGCCACGCGGGCGCCCGCAACGTCGTCATCACCGACGTCAGCGAGGCCCGTCTCGAACTGGCCAGGAAGGTCGGCGTCAGCCTCGCCCTCGACGTCAGCAAGGAGACCATCGCCGACGGCCAGCGCCACCTCGGACTGCGTGAGGGCTTCGACATCGGTCTGGAGATGTCCGGCCGCCCCGAGGCGATGCAGGACATGATCGCGAACATGACGCACGGCGGACGCATCGCCATGCTCGGACTGCCCGCCACCGAGTTCCCCGTCGACTGGTCCCGCATCGTCACCTCGATGCTCACCGTCAAGGGCATCTACGGCCGTGAGATGTACGAGACGTGGTACGCCATGTCCGTCCTGCTGGAGGGCGGCCTCGACCTCGCGCCCGTGATCACCGGACGGTACGGGTACCGAGACTTCGAAGCCGCCTTCGACGACGCCGCGAGCGGCCTCGGCGGGAAGGTCCTGCTCGACTGGGCCGCCTGACCCGCACCCCGTACCTCGCCCCGCACCTCGTACCCCCGGCCCGTACCCACCTGGGAGACATCCTTCATGTTCGACTCCGTACGCGACGACCTGCGCCTCACCCTCGACGAGATCAGGGACGCCGGACTCCAGAAGCCCGAGCGGGTGATCGGGACCCCGCAGTCCGCCACCGTCGGTGTCACCTCCGGCGGGCGCGCAGGTGAGGTCCTCAACTTCTGCGCCAACAACTACCTGGGCCTCGCCGACCACCCCGAGGTCGTCGCCGCCGCCCACGAGGCGCTGGACCGCTGGGGCTACGGGCTCGCGTCCGTCCGCTTCATCTGCGGCACCCAGGAGGTCCACAAGGAGCTGGAGCAGCGCCTCTCGGCCTTCCTCGGCCAGGAGGACACGATCCTCTACTCCTCCTGCTTCGACGCCAACGGCGGTGTCTTCGAGACCCTCCTCGGCCCCGAGGACGCGGTGATCTCCGACGCCCTCAACCACGCCTCCATCATCGACGGCATCCGGCTCTCCAAGGCGAAGCGGTACCGCTACGCCAACCGCGACATGGCCGACCTGGAGCAGCAGCTCAAGGAGGCCTCCGGGGCCCGGCGGCGCCTCGTCGTCACCGACGGTGTCTTCTCCATGGACGGCTACGTCGCCCCGCTCGCGGAGATCTGCGACCTGGCCGACCGCTACGACGCCATGGTCATGGTCGACGACTCGCACGCCGTCGGCTTCGTCGGACCCGGCGGCCGGGGCACCCCCGAGCTGCACGGCGTCATGGACCGCGTCGACATCATCACGGGCACGCTCGGCAAGGCGCTGGGCGGCGCGTCCGGCGGTTACGTGGCGGCGCGCGCCGAGATCGTCGCCCTGCTGCGCCAGCGCTCGCGCCCGTACCTCTTCTCCAACTCGCTCGCCCCGGTCATCGCCGCCGCCTCCCTCAAGGTCATCGACCTGCTGGAGTCCGCAGGCGACCTGCGCGAGCGCCTCAACGCCAACACCGCGCTCTTCCGGTCCCGGATGACGGCGGAGGGCTTCGACATCCTGCCCGGTGACCACGCCATCGCCCCCGTGATGATCGGGGACGCGGCGAAGGCAGGCCGGATGGCGGAGCTGCTCCTGGAGCGCGGTGTGTACGTGATCGGGTTCTCGTACCCCGTCGTCCCGCAGGGAGCCGCACGCATCCGCGTCCAGCTCTCCGCCGCCCACTCCACCGAGGACGTCAACCGCGCGGTGGACGCGTTCGTCGACGCGCGGGCCGCTCTGGGGGAGTAGTCGCCGGTCTCCGCCGACCTGGGACAATGAGCGCATGATCGATGCACGGCGGCTGCGCATTCTCCGTGCGGTGGCAGACCACCGCACGGTGACCGCGGCAGCCGCCGCGCTCTACCTCACTCCCTCCGCCGTCTCCCAGCAGCTCGCCGCCCTGGAGCAGGAGACCGGACACCACCTGGTCGAGCGCGGTGCGCGGGGTGCCAGGCTCACCGCGGCGGGGGAGATCCTGCTGACCCACGCCAACGAGGTGCTCGCCCAGCTGGAGCGCGCGGAGGCGGAGCTCGCCGCCTACAGCGCGGGCGTGGCGGGCACGGTCACGGTCGCCGCGTTCGCCACGGGCATCGGCCTCGTCCTGGCCCCCGCCATCGCCGAGCTGACGCGCACAGCCCCCGGTATCCGGGTCCGTGTGCAGGACGCCGAGGGCGACGCGAGCGTGCCGATGGTGCTGGACCGGCAGGTCGACGTGGCCGTCGCCGTCGAGTACCGGGGCGCGCCCGGTGACGACGACCGGCGCCTCACCCGGGTGCCGCTCTACTCCGAGCCGTTCGACGCGGTGCTGCCGGTCGGCCACCGCCTCGCCGGGCAGGAGCACGTCGCCGTCGCCGACCTCGCCAAGGACCCGTGGATCGGCCCGTACCCCGGCAACCCCTGCCATGACGTGGTGGTCCTGGCCTGCGAGTACGCCGGGTTCGAACCTCAGCTGGAACACTCCTCCGACGACTTCCACGCGGTCGTCGCACTGGCCGGGGCGGGCGCCGGGGTGGCGCTGGTGCCCCGCTCGGCGTTGCGCGGCATGGACCTCGGCAGTGTCGTCGTACGGCCCGTGGAGGGCAGCGCCCCGACACGGCGGGTCTTCGCCGCGGTGCGGCAGGGTGCCGAGGGGCACCCGCTGATCAGGCCGGTCCTGGACGCGCTCGGGTCGGCGGCGGGACTGGCGTAGCCACACGGGTCGTGGCGGCTCACGCACACCTCGGGTGCAGCTCAGGCGGGCTGCAGCAGGTCCCACCGGTTGCCGTACAGGTCCTCGAAGACCGCGACCGAGCCGTACACCTCGTGGCGCGGCTCCTCCAGGAAGCGGACCCCGGCGGCCCGCATCCGCTCATGGTCGCCCGCGAAGTCCTCGGTGTGCAGGAAGAGGCCGACGCGGCCGCCCGCCTGCGCCCCGACGGCTGCCAGCTGGGCGTCGCCCTTCGCACGCGCCAGCAGCAGCCCCGTGCCCTGCGTGCCGTGCGGCCGCACGACGACCCAGCGCGAGCCGTCGCCCCGGTCCGTGTCCTCCACGAGCTCGAATCCGAGCGCGTCCGTGTAGAAGGAGAGAGCCTCGTCGTAGTCGCGGACGACCAGGGTGACCAGGGCGATGTGGGACATGGGGGCCTCGGGTTCCTCGAGTGGACGGACATGCACGTCTGTACGGATGTGCATGTCGGTTATACGTAACACTAACGCCGGCCCGACGCATCCGGGGACAATGCCCGGCATGGTCACGAGCGACTTCACCGGACTGACGGCCCGCGCCCGCCGCCTCACCGCATCCGGCAGGCGCCACATCCTCGGCATCACGGGACCGCCCGGAGCCGGGAAGTCCACCCTGGCCGCCCGGCTCGTCGAGTCGCTCGAAGGACACGCCGTCCTCGTCCCGATGGACGGATTCCATCTGGCCGGTGCCGAGCTGGAGCGCCTCGGCCGTGCCGGCCGCAAGGGTGCCCCCGACACCTTCGACGCCGCCGGATACGCGGCCCTGCTCCGGCGGCTGCGCCTCCCCGAAGGGCCGGGCCCGGTGTACGCGCCGGCCTTCGACCGGAGTCTGGAGGAGCCGATCGCCGGGGCCGTAGCCGTCCCTCAGGACACCCCGCTCGTGGTGACCGAGGGCAACTACCTGCTCCTGGCCGAGGGGCCCTGGGCGCCGGTGCGCGGGCTGCTCGACGAGGTGTGGTTCGTCGACGTCGACCCCGGGTTGCGGACACGCAGGCTCGTCGACCGGCACGTGCGGTTCGGCAAGCCGCGCCCGTACGCGGAGCGCTGGGTCGCCCGGTCCGACGAAGCCAACGCCCGGCTGGTGGAGCGGTACCGCGACCTCGCCGACCTGGTCGTGCGGCTGCCGGGCACACCCTGAATTCATCGGTTCCCCCTGTCCCGGGGCACGCCCCCTTCTGGATCCCGGGCGAAGCGGCGCGCCCCGTCGCGACCGCCCGGCATCGCTGCCGACCGGCCTCGTCGTACACCTCGACGGCGCGTTCCGAATGCGTTCGCATCCACCGGCACGTACGGGCAGGATGCTGTGTGCCGCGTCGTCCCGCCAGGAGGTCCGTCATGTCCAGCCCCGACCAGCCCGTGCCCTTCACCGCCGACGACTACAGGGCCCGGATGACCAGGGCGGCCGAGTCCGCCGACGCCGCAGGCCTCGCGGGCGTCCTCGTGGCGCCGGGCCCCGACCTGGTCCACCTCACCGGATACCGGCCGACCGCCGCCACCGAACGCCTCACCCTGCTCGTCGTCAGGGCGGGCCACGACCCCGTCCTCGTCGTCCCGGCCCTGGAGGCCGCGGACGCCGAGCGTGCCGTCGGCGCCCCCGTCCTCACCCTGCGGGACTGGACCGACGCCGCGGACCCGTACGCCCTCACCGCCGAACTGCTCGGCGACAAGGGCCGGTTCGGGGTCAGTGACAACGCCTGGGCGCTGCACCTGCTCGCGCTGCAGGAACTCCTTCCCGCCACCTCGTACGCCTCCCTCACCGCCGCCCTGCCGATGCTGCGCGCCGTCAAGGACGCCGCCGAGCTGGAGCGGCTCGCGGCGGCGGGGGCCGCCGCCGACGCGACGTACGAACAGATCCTGAAGGTCCGCTTCTCCGGCCGGAAGGAGACCGACGTCGCCGCGGATCTCTCCGCCCTGCTCGTGGAGTTCGGCCACTCGCAGGTCGACTTCACCGTGGTCGGCTCAGGTCCGAACGGCGCCAACCCGCACCACGAAGCAGGGGACCGCACCATCGAGCAGGGCGACATGGTCGTCCTCGACTTCGGCGGCCTCAAGCACGGCTACGGCTCCGACACCTCCCGTACGGTGCACGTCGGCGCACCCACCGCGGAGGAGCAGCGGGTGCACGACGTCGTACGGGAGGCGCAGGAGGCGGGCTTCCGCGCGGTGCGGCCCGGCATCGCCTGCCAGGAGATCGACCGGGCGGCGCGTGCCGTCGTCACCGAGTTCGGCTACGGCGAGCGCTTCATCCACCGCACCGGCCACGGCATCGGGGTCACCACCCATGAGCCGCCCTACATGATCGAGGGCGAGGAGCAGCCGCTGGTACCCGGCATGTGCTTCTCCGTGGAGCCCGGTATCTACCTCCCGGGCCGCTTCGGCGTCCGGATCGAGGACATCGTCACCGTCACCGAGGACGGCGGCCGGCGGCTGAACAACACCCCGCGCGAGCTGGCGGTCGTCGACTGATCAGTCCTGCGGCTCACGGTCGCGGAAGCGGTGCAGCACGTCGTACGGGTAGGGCAGCGGCCGTGCACTCGCCTCGTCCAGCCGCACTGTCTGATCCGGCGTGAGGTCCCAGCCCACGGCGCCCAGATTGTCGGTCAGCTGCTCGACCGTGCGGGCCCCGATGATCGGTGCGGTCACGCCGGGGCGACCGAGGAGCCAGCGCAGCGCCACCTGCGCGGGGGTGCGCTCCGCCTCCTCGGCGACCGCGACCAGTGCTTCGACGACCCGCCAGGTCTCGTCGTTGTCCCGTTCCCTCCATGCCTCGCGGCCCAGCTCCTCCTGGTAGCGGGCCTCGCGTGTGCCGGGCGCCGCGGCCGTCATGCCCCGCCGGTACTTCCCGGTCAGCCAGCCACCCTGGAGGGGGCTCCAGGGGATGATGCCGACGCCCTCCGCCAGGCTCACCGGGACGAGCTCCCACTCCACCTCGCGGGCCAGCAGGTTGTAGAGCGGCTGGAGGCTCACATAGCGCTCCCAGCCGTTCCGTCCGGCCACGTCCTGTGCGCGCTGGAGCTGGGAGGCTGAGAGGTTGCTCGCGCCGAGGTAGCGCACCTTCCCCGACGTCACCAGGGTGTCGAGCGTCGAGAGGGTCTCCTCGACGGGTGTCGTCGCGTCCCACACATGCGTCTGGTAGAGGTCGACGTACTCCGTGCCGAGCCGCCGCAGGCTCGCCTCCACGGCCGACACGATGTGCTTCCGGCTCAGTCCGCCCGCGTTGGGCGCTTCGCCCATCGTCCCGAACACCTTGGTGGCGACGACCAGATCGTCCCGCCTGCGGCCCTTCAGCCAGCGGCCGACGATCTCCTCGGAGACGCCGCGGTGATAGACGTCCGCGGTGTCGACGAACGTCCCGCCGGCCTCCGTGAAGACGTCCAGGATCCGGTGGGCGCTCGCCTCGTCGGTGTCCTGTCCGAAGGTCATGGCGCCCAGGCAGAGCTCACTGACGCGCAGCCCCGAACGGCCGAGGAATCGCTGCTTCATTGGGTCCCCTTAGCTTGTTCCCGTTGCTCAGTGGTGAAGCTACGAGTTGAAGTGCACCCGAAGGCAAGGGACTTGTTCAGTCGTCGGCCAGAACCACGCACGACTCCGGCGGCAGGTGCAGCAGCCCGTCGCTGCCCGGGGCGTCGACCGGATCCCAGGCTGCCAGCACCCTGCCCCCGCCGGTGCGGTGACGGCCGCCGCCCAGCGCGATGGTGACCGGCTTCCCGGAGAGGTTGACCGCGATCCGCAGGTCGCCCCTGCGGAACGCCAGCCAGCGCGCCTCCTCGTCGTACGCCGTCCTGACGGAGGCCAGATCGGGATCGGAGAGGTCGGGCATGGCCCCGCGCAGCGCGATCAGCTCGCGGTACCAGGCCTGGACGCGGGCGTGCGGTTCGCGCTCGGGTTCGCTCCAGTCGAGGCAGGAGCGGGCGCGGGTGAGCGGATCCTGCGGATCGGGGATGTCCTCCTCCGCCCAGCCGTGGGCCGCGAACTCACGCCGCCTGCCGTCGCGTACGGCCAGGGCGAGCTCCGGGTCGGTGTGGTCGGTGAAGAACTGCCACGGTGTGCGGGCGCCCCACTCCTCGCCCATGAAGAGCATCGGGGTGAACGGGCCGGTGAGCACGAGGGCCGCCGCGCACGCCTGGAGCCCGGGGGAGAGAGTGGCGGCGAGCCGGTCGCCGAGCGCCCGGTTGCCGATCTGGTCGTGGGTCTGGGCGTAGCCGACGAAGCGGTGGGCGGGGGCGCGGGTGACGTCGACGGGACGGCCGTGCACACGGCCCCGGAAGCTCGAGTACGTACCGTTGTGGAAGAACGCACTGGTCACGGTCTTGGCGAGGGCGGCCAGCGGGCCGGAGGCGAAGTCGGCGTAGTAGCCCGTGGACTCACCGGTGAGCGCGGTGTGCAGGCAGTGGTGGAAGTCGTCGTTCCACTGGGCGTGCAGCCCGAGGCCGCCCTCCTCGCGCGGGGTGGTCGTGCGCGGATCGCAGAGGTCGGACTCGGCGATCAGGGACAGCGGCCGGCCGAGCTCGGCGGCGAGGGCGTCGACGGCCCCGGACAGCTCCTCCAGGAAGGTGAGCGCCCGGCTGTCGGCCAGCGCGTGGACGGCGTCCAGGCGCAGCCCGTCCATCCGGTAGTCCCGCAGCCAGGCGAGCGCGCTGCCCAGCAGGTACGAGCGGACCTCGTCCGAGCCGGGGGCGTCGAGGTTGACGGCCGAGCCCCAGGGCGTGTGATGCGTGTCGGTGAAGTACGGGCCGAAGGCCGGCAGGTAGTTGCCCGAGGGGCCGAGGTGGTTGTGGACCACGTCCAGGACGACCGCGAGGCCCAGCCCGTGCGCCGTGTCGACGAAGCGCTTCAGTCCGTCCGGGCCGCCGTACGGCTCGTGCACGGCCCACAGCGACACCCCCTCGTACCCCCAGCCGTGGGTTCCGGGGAAGGGGCAGACGGGCATCAGGGACACATGGGTGATACCGAGCTCCACGAGATGCCCGAGGCGTTCGGCCGCGGCGTCGAAGGTGCCCGCCTCCGTGAACGTACCGATGTGCAGCTCGTACAGGACGGCGCCCGGCAGCCCCCGCCCGGCCCACTCGTTGCGCCAGGTGTACGCGGTCGGGTCCACGACCGCGCTCCTGCCGTCGGGCCCGTCCGGCTGGCGGCGCGAACGCGGATCGGGGAGCAGGGGGCCGTCGTCGAGCACGAAGCCGTAGCGGTCACCGTCGTCGGCCTCGGCCTCGGCCGTCCACCAGCCCTCCCGCAGCGGATCGCGCTCCATCTGCTGCCGCCCGCCTGCGGTCTGCAGCACGGCCGACTCGGTCCGCGGGGCCCACACCTCGAACTGCATTCACCACTCCTCGTCCATGAACCGGATGCCCTGCAACGGGCCCAATGATCGGCCGAAGTCGCACTCGGGGCCCCGGGGGACTGGAGCGAGCCCATAACTGGCGATCAGGGTCTGGTTCTGATCATTGCCCTACCGGGTTCTGCTCATACGTAGAGAACCCAGGAAGTACGGATGAGGATGGGCCGCGTGGGGATCCTCCGTCCGCGGGCCGGGCTCGGCCGTTGATCAGGGAGCTGCGGGTGCTGCTCCATCGGTTGCCGTCAACGCCGTGTGTGCGGCGGTGAGGATCTCCTCGGAGAGCGGGGAGCCCTTGGTGGCCCGGGCCAGGACGAGTGCGCCGAGCATGGTGCACAGCCGGGCGATGCCGTCCTGGTCCTCGGTCGCGAGCCACTCGGCGAAGTCGCCCACCCCCTCGGTGTAGACGCGGTGGGCCTCACGGTCTCCGGGTTCGCGCGCCATGTCGCCGGCGAGTGCGGCGGTGGGGCACCCGTCCGCCCTGCTGTCGCGGTGCTCGATGGAGAGGTAGGTGTCGATCAGCGCCCGCTGGGCGGCATCGCGCTGCCCGGCGTACCGCTCGAGGCCGTCGTCGCGGCGCCGGGTGAGCTCGTCGAACGCGTGGGTGGTGGCTTCGTCGATGAGCGCCTCCTTGGAGGCGAACTGCTTGTAGAAACCGCCGTGGGTCAGGCCGGACGCCTTCATGAGATCGGCGACGCTGACGTGTGTGCCCTGTTCCCGGAACAGCCGGGAGGCGGTTTCCACGACCCGCCGCCGGTTCTCCTCCGCCTGTGCCTGCGATACGCGGCCCATGAGCCACCTCCCGTTTGGATGTCGGTTGGCATCTATTCTAGACCCGTGTTTAGATTGTAGTCGTAATCTAATGAGCGCGGGCTGTTCGTCGCCCGCTACGCCGGGAGCAGACATGGAACTGAAGGACGCGATCGCGGTAGTCACCGGTGCCAACCGGGGACTCGGACGGCATCTGGCCGCTCAGCTCGTGGAGAGCGGAGCGAAGGTGTACGCGACGGCCCGCCGGCCCGAGACGGTGGACCTGCCGGGCGTCATCCCGCTGCGGCTGGACGTGACGGACCAGGAGTCGGTGCGGGCCGCGGCCCGCACCGCATCCGACGCGACGCTGCTGGTGAACAACGCCGGCATCTCCACCGCCACGCCGCTGATAGCGGGCGGCCTGGACGCGGTGCGCCTGGAGATGGAGACGAACTTCTTCGGTCCGCTCGCAGTGACGCGGGCTTTCGCCCCCGTCATCGAGGGCAACGGCGGCGGCGCCGTGCTCAACGTCCTGTCCGTCCTGTCCTGGCTGCACCCGGCAGGCCTCGGGTCCTACGCCGCGGCCAAAGCCGCGGCATGGGCGCTGACCGACGCGGCCCGGGAGGAACTGGCACCCCGTGGCGTCACCGTCTCGGCGCTCCACGTCGGATACATGGACACCGACATGGCCGCGGGCGTTCCCGCCGATCAGAAGGCCGACCCCGCCGACGTCGCCGCCCAGGCGCTGCGCGGCATCGAATTGGGCCTGCCCGAGATCCTCGCCGACGAGACCACCCGGTACGTCAGGCAGAGCCTGGCCGCTTCGCCGAATGCGGCGTGAGGCACGCGCCGGCAGGTGCCGTCAGGGGAGGCGACGCCGGCTGCGTCCTCGCCCCGGACGCCCGGGGAACTGAAGTCCGAAAGCGGTGCGGCAGGTTCCCGGTAGCGGCGCTGCTCCTGAGGCCCGCGGCAGATGAAGCGTCGTGATTGCCGCCCGTTGCATCGGCGAGGGGCTCCAGGAGACCGAAGCGAACACCACAAAGTGTCTCGTGCTGGGAGAAGCCCAGGATGGACTGCGATCCGTCCCTTTGCGGACGAGAACGGAAGCGACCATGAAAGCCTTCATGATCGAGCGGTACGGCGACATGGCCGGTGTGCGCGCCGGTGACGTGCCCGACCCGCAGGCGGGCGTCGAGGACATCCTGGTCCGGATCCACGCGGCGAGCATCAACCCGTTGGACCTCAGGCTCCGCGACGGGGCCTTCAAGGCAATCCTGCCGTACCGTCTCCCGCTCATCCTGGGCAACGACCTCGCGGGGGTGGTGGTCGAGGTGGGCTCGGCCGTCACGCGGTTCGCGGTGGGCGATGAGGTCTACGCGCGGCCCGACAAGAACCGGATCGGTACGTTCGCCGAACTCATCGCCGTCCACCAGGACGATGTGGCGGCCAAACCGGCCACACTCACCATGGAGGAGGCCGCATCCCTTCCGCTGGTCGCCCTGACCTCTTGGCAGGCGCTGGTCGAGCGGGCACAGGTGCAGCCAGGTCAGAAGGTCCTCATCCACGGGGGTTCCGGTGGCGTCGGCACCATCGCGGTCCAACTGGCCAGGCACCTGGGCGCACACGTGGCCGCCACAGCGAGCACGGCCAAGGTCGAACTGGTGAAGGAGCTCGGCGCGGACGTCGTCGTCGACTACCGGAAGCAGGCTTTCGAGACGGTCCTCGACGGCTACGACGTCGTCCTGGACACCCTCGGCGGAGAGACGCTCAAGAAGTCCCTGCAGGTACTCAAGCCCGGCGGGAAGGTCATCAGTGTCGCAGGCCCTCCCGACGCGGCCTTCGCCCGCGAGCTGGGCCTGAACGCGATCCTCCGACTGGTGATGAGCGCGCTGAGCTTCCGGATCCGGCGCCGTGCGAAGCGCCGCAACGTGACGTACTCGTTCCTGTTCATGGAGGCAGGCGGCGAACAGCTGCGCACGATCGCGCCGCTCGTCGACGCCGGGAAGATCCGTCCCGTCGTCGACCGTGTCTTCCCGTTCGACCAGACCCGGGAAGCCATGGAGTACGTCGAGAAGGGCCGTTCGGAAGCAGGCAAGGTCGTCGTCGCGATGACATGAGGGCAGGCCCTCGCCGGACCGTCCTGCGGACCGATCTGTCGGCGGGCGAGGTCGGCGCCGCGCACGGACACGGGGGATCTTCCGGGACCACGACGAATTCGGCGCCCAGGCACGCGAGTTCCTCGAAACGTAGCGGGCCAGGTCCGGCACCGCCCAACGCGGCGGCAGTAGCCGTGGCACCCCGGAGAGTGATAAACAAGATCCCCCTTACGGCTGCTGGAGGCCGAGATGACCGTGCCGACGTTCCCACCCGGATTCCTCTGGGGAGCCTCCGCGTCCGCTTTCCAGACCGAAGGGGCGTTCGACGCCGACGGCAAGGGGCCCTCCGGCTGGGACGCCTTCGCGGCGCAGCCCGGCCGGATCAAGGACGGCACCGACACCACCCGCGGCACCGGCTTCCACGAGCACTACCGCGAGGACGTCGCCCTGCTCGCCGGACTCGGCGCGGACGCCTTCCGCTTCTCCATCAGCTGGCCCCGCGTCGTACCGGGCGGCAGCGGAGCGCTCAACCCCGCGGGGCTGGACTTCTACGACCGGCTCGTCGACGAACTCTGCGCCCACGGCATCACCCCCGCCCCGACGCTCTACCACTGGGACACCCCGCTCCCCCTGGACGAGGCCGGCGGCTGGCTCAACCGGGACACCGCCTACCGCTTCGCCGAGTACGCGGGCATCGTCGCGGAGCGCCTCGCCGACCGCGTACCCATGTGGATCACCATCAACGAGCCGGCCGAAGTGACGATGCTCGGCTACGCACTCGGCGAGCACGCGCCCGGACGCACCCTCCTGTTCGACGCGCTGCCCGCCGCCCACCACCAACTGCTGGCCCACGGACTGGCCGTACGGGCGCTGCGCGCCGCCGGCGCGGACAACATCGGCATCGCCCTCTCGCACACGCCCGTGTGGACCGCGGGGGAGACCGAGGAGGACCGCATGGGGGCGGAGCTCTACGACACCCTCACCAACTGGCTTTTCGCCGACCCGGTCCTCACCGGCCGCTACCCCGACGAGGGCTTCGCCGCCCTCATGCCGGGCCCGGTCGAGGACGACCTGAAGGTGATCTCGACGCCGCTCGACTGGTACGGGGTGAACTACTACAACCCCACCCTCGTGGGCGCCCCGAGGCCCGAGGCGCTGGACTCCTTCTCCGGCTACACGATGCCGTCCGAACTCCCCTTCGGGATCCGGGAGATCGAGGGGTACGACACGACCGACTTCGGCTGGCCCGTCGTCCCCGAAGGGCTCGCCGAGACGCTCGGCGAGCTGCAGAGCCGCTTCGGCGACCGGCTGCCGCCCGTCTACATCACGGAGAACGGCTGCGCGGTCGACGAGCCCGTCGCCGACGGCCGGCGCATCGCCTTCCTGGAAGGGCACCTGGGGGCGCTGCGTACGGCCATCGACGCGGGCGTCGACGTGCGCGGCTACTTCACCTGGTCACTGACGGACAACGTGGAGTGGACCGAGGGCGCCAGCAAGCGGTTCGGTCTTGTCCACATCGACTACGAGACGCTGCGGCGCACCCCCAAGCAGTCGTACGCCTGGTACCGCGACGTGATCAGCGCCCAGCGCGCCGCCGGGACGGGCTGACGCCCCGGCGTCCGCGGGCGGCTCACACCAGGTGGATGCGCTCCTGCACGATGCGGTGACCGGCCCGGGAGAACGCGGCAGCCATCGGAATGTTGCCCCGGTCGGTCGCGCCCGCGATCGACGTCGCACCCTGGTCGGCCAGGAAGTGCGTGGTCTCCACGAGCAGGTCGTAGCCGTAGCCGTGGCCGCGCGCCTCGGGCACGACCCCGATGAAGCCGACGCACGGCCCGCCCGGATTACGCGCCGGGACGTGGATGCCGGCGAGCCTGCCGTCCCGGGTGTGGGCGAGCTGCCACCAGGAGCGCGGTGAGGGGCACCAGTTGAAGAAGTCGAGCTCCTCCTGGGCGGCCTGATCGAGGCCGCCCGGGCCCTCGATGGAACGCCGGGCATGGGCGTCCAGGGTCACGGTGTGGACCCGCCGCAGGACGTCCAGGATCACCGCGTCATCCGGTTCCTCCCGGAAGTCGAGCCTGCCGGGCCGCTCGGGCAGGCCGTCCTCGGGTGTCCATTCGTAGCGGTAGCGCTCGACCAGCAGCTTCATACCGGCCGACTCGGCCGCGGCGATCCGTGCCCCCGCGGCTGCCCGCACCTCGGGGGTGTCCCGCCAGCCGGCCGGCACGATCAGCTCGTACTCGACCGACCACGGTGCCCGGCGCAGCAGTTCGGCGGCCGCCTCCTCCTCGCCCTCGGCGAAGTCGAAGTAGTTGATCAGCACGGGCTCGGTGTCGTCGGGGCCGCCCCACCAGGCCGCCCTGGCGATGACGACCCCGTCGCGCAGAGCGACCCACGTCCACTCGGGGCGGTACTCACCGCCGTCGTGAACAGTGGCGTAGCGGTGGCCGAACGCGGCGCGGCCGACGAGGCAGGGGGCCTGCAGGGAATCGAAAAGGTGTGCGTCGCTCTGGGTGAGCGCGCGGATGACCGTATCGGTCATGGGTGTGTCCTCCGGGGACTCGTGACGAGAAGCGTGGTGCGCTCCCGGTCAGACCGAGTCCGACACCGCCCTGCGGACGGGACGGGAGCGCGGGAACGAAGCTGTACGCATCCGACTCGCCTCCTTCCGCATCCGGGGCCTGGGTTCCGCACCGACGGTACGGTCCCCGAGCCTTCCTCGTCCACCCGTTTTACGGCCGGTCCCACACCATGTCGAAGGAGCGCTCGAAGTTGACGTAGCCCAGGCGCTCGAACGACTTCGCCATCGGGACGTTCCCGACGTCGGTGCTCGCCCTGATGCGCTCCACGTCCTGCGCGGCGAGCACCCTGGTGCCCTCGGCCAGGATGTCGTCGATGTACCCGTGCCCGCGGTGCGCCGGCAGCACCCCGATGTACGCGATCATGGGGTGGTAGTTGTTGCGGGCCGGAATGACGAAGCCGACCGCCTCGCCGTCCGGCAGCTCCGCGATACGCCACCACTCCTGCGGAGTCCTGAGACCCGCGAACTCCTCGTCGTACTGCTTCTCCGCGGCCTCGCGGGCACTCAGGCCGGACGCCAGGTCCGCCTGGCCGTGTGCGTCCAGGGTGCCCGCCATCACCGGGGTCATCAGGGCCACGAGGTCCTCGCGTCCGGTGACCGGGCGGAACACCAGCCGGCCGGTGTCCTCGGGCACGGGCGTGCCGGCGCGCCACTCCAGGCGCAGCCGCTCGACCAGCATCCGGGCGCCGCTCGCCTCCATGACCCGTATCCGGGCCTCGACGACATCGCGAGCCGCCGGGTCCTCGCGCCAGTCCGGCGGGATGTAGCGGCCGTACTCGGGCCGGACGGCCCCGGCGGGCACGACCGCGGCGGTCGCCGTCTCCAGCAGCTTCAGCCCGATCGCGCCGCGCTCCGGCTCCGGCAGGGTGTCGTCCAGGTCGAAGAAGTCCAGGAACTGCGGGGTACCGCCGTCCTGGCCCGTCCACCAGGCGATCCGGGCCACGGGACGGTCGCCCCGCAGGGCCACCCACATCCACTCGGGGCGGCGGCGGCCGGTGGCGAGGTCGTCGGCGAGCTCGTGGTCGAGGACGTACGGAAGACGGCAGAAGAGACCGAGCTCGTCCGCTCCGGTGAGCGGACGGATGGTCAGTTCCGTTGATGCAAGGGTCACAAAGGCTCCTGGGTGCGGTGAGGCCGCCCGAAGGAGGCAGCGGGCGACGATAACAACATCCGTGCGGCCGGTGTGCGGTATTTATCCGCCGCCCCGCAGGTCAGAACGGCCGGAACCGGGCTCCTTCTGGACACCCCAGGCCTCTCGGCCCGACAATCGGTACTGTGACGTCCTCCTTCGAGCCCTACACGTACCCCGCGCGGCTGTCCGACGCCCAGCGCGACCGTGTCCTCGGTGTGCTCAGAGACGGCGCGGCGCAGGGGAAGCTGTCCCACGACACCTTCCTGCGACGCATGGAACTGGCCCTGACAGCCCGGCGCTCCGAGGAGCTGGCGGCGCTCACCTCCGACCTGGAGACCCGCGGGCGCTGGTCCCGCAGGCTCTTCCGTGCGGTGGGCGGTGTCTCCGCCTTCCCCGCCGGGGTGCGCAGGGCCTGGCAGTCCGAGCGGCTGCCCAAACTGCTGCTGCCCGTGCCGGGACCGCACCCGCTGCGCATCGGCCGGGACCCGGGCAACGGACTGCGGCTCAGCCACGAGACTGTGTCGCGGCTGCACGCCGAACTGACCGCGCACGGAAGCCGTTGGATCCTGCGCGACCTCGGTTCGACGAACGGCACATGCGTCAACGGCCAGCGGGTCATCGGATCGGCCGCCGTGCGCGACGGCGACCAGGTGAGCTTCGGCCGGATGACCTTCCGGCTCTCCGCCCCCCTTCCCGGACCCCCGGCCTGAGGGGCTCTCCGCCCCCTTGCCCGCCCCCGAGCCCGAGGGACCCGCCCCCGAGCCCGAGGGACCCGGCCCACTTCCCGGACCCCCCGACCTGAAGGGGGCGCGGCTCAGACGCGGTCCGCGGGCTCTCCCTCCGCGGCCTTCACGAGCAGCGCCACCGGCCGTTCGGCGAAGAGCTCGGCCACCGCGACCGTGGTCCCCGTGAACTCCCGGCCGGGGGACAGCAGGTCGTGCCACGGGCCCGCGTCGGGCAACGTCAGCGCCGTATCGCCCCAGCCGCCCTCCTCCTCGAGCCTCAGCGAGAGCCTGGTCACGGCCGTGACGGCCTCGCCCGAGCGGCAGAACGCCAGACAGTGGGCGGCGGCCGGCCCGTGTGCCGCCAGCGGGGCGTACGTGCCCGACTCGCCGAAGAGCCCGGGCCGCTCCCGCCGCAGCCCCAACGCCGCCACCGTCAGACCGGCCTTCTCGTCGGGCACGTCGGCGGGAGGCCGGCTGAAGGGCCGGCGGTTGTCGGGGTCGACCAGGGCGATGTACTCCCGCTCCGTGCCCTGGTACAGATCGGGCACGCCCGGCATCGTCAGATGCACCAGCGCCGCACCCAGCACATTGGCCCGCACGAAGGGGGCGAGGGTGTCGGCGAACCGCGTCATCATCGCCCGCGCCTGGCCCGTGTCGGCGCCCGGACCCGCCGCGACAAATTCGCTCACCGCATGTTCGTACGCCGGATCCGGCTCCGTCCAGCTGGTGAACAGGCCCGCCTCCCGTACGGACTTCAGCAGGGCCGGCTCCAGCCGGCCCGTCATCTCCCCGGTCGGCAGGCTCGCGCAGCCGTACGCCGACTGCCAGGCCTGCCACGCCAGCTGAGGGTCCGGCGCGGACACGGTCGTCGCCCTGGCCAGCTGCGCCACCAGCGAGGCCCACCGCTCGGGGCACTCCGACAGAACCGCGATCCGGGCACGTACGTCCCCGCTGCGCTTGGTGTCGTGCGTGGTCAGCACCGTGCCGGTGGCCGGCCAGTCGCGGGAGAGCCGGGCGCAGAAGGCGTGGAACTCCTCCGGGCTCACCGCCGGCCGTCCGGGATCGCCGCCCACCTCGGTCGCCGAGATCAGCGGAACGTAGCGGTAGAACGCGGTGTCCTCCACCGACTTGGCGTGCAGCGCGGACGCCGTCTGGGCGAACCGGGCGCAGAAGGCCGTGTGTTCCGGCCCGTCACCGAGCCGGCCCAGCGCCAGATCCCGCACCACCTCCACGGCCGCCGCCTCCTGCGGTACGGAGAAGACCGCTCTGGCCTCCTGGACCGCCTCGGCCGGAAGCGCCGACTCCGCGACCTCCGTGAGCGGGCCGCCCGCCGTGACGTACGGACGGTAGACCGGGACCCGGACGAGCAGTTCGCGCACCGCCGTGTGCAGGGCCCACGGGGCGTGGTCCTCGAGTGCGGGATCCCCGGAGCACGCCTGCACGGCGAGGCGGGTCAGCCACTCCGTCTCCGCGGCGAGCTCATGGGTGACGACGCGGTACGCCGCCCGACGGACGGTCGCGGTCCAGTAGCCGCCGCGGTCGCCGGGCGGGCCCGCGAAGTCGCGGTAGCGGCCGAGCATGTCCGCCGCGCCCGTCGGATCGGTGAACAGACCGTCGATCCGGTGCAGCGCGTCGTAGCCGGTCGTCCCCGCGACCGCCCAGCCGGCGGGCAGGGGTTCGGTTCCGGTGAGGATCTTCTCGACCACGGTCCACCGCCCGCCGGTCGCCCCGCCGAGCCGCTCCAGGTACGCGGCGGGGTCGGCGAGGCCGTCCGGATGGTCGATGCGCAGACCGTCGAGGACCCCCTCACCGACCAGTTCCAGGACCTTGCCGTGGGTGGCGGCGAACACATCCGGGTGCTCGACACGGACGCCGATCAGTTCGGAGATGGTGAAGAACCGCCGGTAGTTGAGCTCCGTGCGGGCCAGCCGCCACCAGGCGAGCCGGTAGTGCTGGGCGGCGAGGAGTTCCGGCAGGGGCAGTTCCGCGGTGCCCGCGCGCAGCGGGAACTCCTGGTCGCCGTAGCGGAGCACCGGTGAGCCGTCGTCGCGGGCGCCGACCTCGAAGCGGCCGGCCTCTTCGCCGATCCGCCCCGCGAGCACGGGCAGCAGCACCTTGCCGCCTCCCGCCGCCCAGTCGATGTCGAACCAGTGGGCGTACGGCGACAGCGGTCCCTCGCGCAGTACCTCCCACAACTGCCGGTTGTGCCGGGGTGCGGCGGCCATGTGGTTGGGCACGATGTCCAGGATCAGTCCGAGACCGTGCGCGCGTGCCGTGGCGGCCAGCTGCCGCAGCCCCTCCTCCCCGCCGAGCTCGGCCCGCACCCGGGCGTGGTCGACGACGTCGTAGCCGTGCCCGGAGCCGGGCACGGCCTCCAGGACGGGCGACAGGTGCAGATGGGAGACGCCGAGCGCGGCGATGTACGGCACGGCTTGTCCGGCGGCGGCGAACGGGAAGTCCGGTTGGAGCTGGAGCCGGTACGTGGCGGTGGGCGTCATGGACACGTACGTACCCAGCCTGACGGCTTCTGTGTCACCCGACCACGTACCAGGGCTCCACCGGCGGTGCCCGGGTCGCCCCGGGCACACCATTGGCCTACGCCGGACGCTTGAGCACCGTCAGGCTGCGCCCGATGAGCGTCACCCGGTCACCCGCGGACACCTTGGGACCCGCACCCGGCGCCACTCCGTCCGGGATGCCCGTGTCCACGACGACCTGCCACTGTCTCCCGTGGTTCATCGGAACGGCGAACTCCAGTGTGTCGGCGCCCGCGTTGAACATCAGCAGGAACGAGTCGTCGGAGATCCGCTCGCCGCGCGGTCCCGGCTCCGAGATCGCACGGCCGTTCAGGAAGACCGTCATGGCCCTGGCGTGTGCGGCCTGCCAGTCCCGCTGGGTCATCTCCTCACCCCTGGGGGTGAACCAGGCGATGTCGGAGAGCTCGTCGTGGGTGCCCTCCACCGGGCGGCCGTGGAAGAAGCGCCTGCGTCTGAAGACCGGGTGGTCACGGCGCAGCCAGACCATGGCCCGGGTGAACTCCAGCAGACTCGTGTCCGTGCCGCCGGTGCCCGCGCCGTCGCCGTCGCCGTCCTGTGCGACCGCGGCGGCCGGATCGGGCCAGTGGACCCACGCGAGCTCGTTGTCCTGGCAGTACGCGTTGTTGTTGCCCCGCTGGGTGCGGGCGAACTCGTCGCCGTGGCTCAGCATCGGGACGCCCTGGGAGAGCATCAGCGTGGCGATGAAGTTGCGCATCTGACGGCTGCGCAGCTCCTGGACCTCCTTGTCCTCGGTCTCGCCCTCCGCACCGCAGTTCCAGGAACGGTTGTGGCTCTCGCCGTCCCGGTTGCCCTCGCCGTTCGCATCGTTGCGCTTGTCGTTGTACGACACCAGGTCGTTCAGTGTGAAGCCGTCGTGGCAGGTGGTGAAGTTGATGGAGGCCAGAGGACGTCTGCCGTCGTCCTGGTACAGGTCGGAGGACCCGGTGAGGCGCCCGGCGAACTCCGCGAGCGTCCGGGGCTCGCCCCGCCACAGGTCCCGCACCGTGTCGCGGTACTTGCCGTTCCACTCGGTCCACAGCGGCGGGAAGTTGCCCACCTGGTAGCCGCCCTCGCCCACGTCCCACGGCTCGGCGATGAGCTTCACCTGGCTGACCACCGGATCCTGCTGCACCAGGTCGAAGAACGACGACAGCCGGTCCACCTCGTGGAACTGGCGTGCCAGTGTCGCGGCGAGATCGAAGCGGAAGCCGTCCACATGCATCTCGGTCACCCAGTACCGCAGGGAGTCCATGATCAGCTGCAGCACGTGCGGCGACCGCATCAGCAGGGAGTTCCCGGTGCCCGTGGTGTCCATGTAGTACCGCTGGTCGTCCGCCAGCCGGTAGTACGAGGCGTTGTCCAGACCCCGGAACGAGAGCGTCGGACCCAGGTGATTGCCTTCGGCGGTGTGGTTGTAGACGACATCGAGGATCACCTCGATGCCGGCCTGGTGGAGCGCCCGCACGGCCTGTTTGAACTCGAGTACCTGCTCGCCGCGGTCGCCCCAGGAGGCGTACGCGTTGTGCGGGGCGAAGAACCCGATGGTGTTGTAGCCCCAGTAGTTGGCGAGGCCCGCGTCGGCCAGACGGTGGT
Source organism: Streptomyces sp. NPDC005566 (assembly GCF_040605575.1). Classification (NCBI taxonomy): domain Bacteria; kingdom Bacillati; phylum Actinomycetota; class Actinomycetes; order Kitasatosporales; family Streptomycetaceae; genus Streptomyces; species Streptomyces sp. NPDC005566. Next base: position 118,681 of record NZ_JBEXDB010000009.1, read on the forward strand.
CCTGGACGAACTGGTGCACCGGCATCAGCTCGATCGCCGTGACACCGAGCTCGGTGAGGTGGGCGATGATCTCCGGGTGGGCGAGCCCGGCGTAGGTGCCGCGCAGCTCCTCGGGCAGGCCCGGGTGAAGCATCGTCAGGCCCTTCACATGGGCCTCGTAGATCACCGTGCGGTGGTAGTCGGTGCGGGGGCGGCGGTCGTCGCCCCAGTCGAAGTACGGGTTCACCACCACGGAGCTCATGGTGTGCGGTGCGGAGTCCAGGTCGTTGCGCGCGTCGGGCCTGCCGAAGGGGTAGCCGTACACCGCCTCGCCCCACTTGATCTTCCCGGAGATCGCACGCGCGTACGGATCGAGGAGCAGCTTCGCCGAATTGCAGCGCTGCCCGCGCTGCGGCTCGTACGGGCCGTGCACCCGGAAGCCGTACCGCTGACCCGGCATCACTCCGGGCAGGTAGGCGTGACGGACGAAGGCATCGGTCTCGCGGAGCTCCACCGCCGTTTCTGAACCGTCGTCGTGCAGCAGGCACAACTCGATTCGGTCGGCGGCCTCCGAGAAGACCGCGAAGTTGGTCCCGGCGCCGTCGTACGTGGCACCGAGGGGATACGCCTGTCCCGGCCAGACCTGCATAGATAGGACTCTTCCACTTCTGATCCGGGTGCTGCGGGCTTAGACCGGCCGGCACATGGGGGGCGGCGTCGCGGGGCTGGGCACGCACATCTGCGGCGCTGTCGTCAATCAACAACGCTCCGCGTTGCCTCGATCCTCCGCCTTGCAGCTGCACGCACCCAGCCCCCGCTCCTTCTTCCACCCCCATGTGCCGGCCGGTCCTATTGACCCGAATACTCCCCGAAAGAAGTGCGCCTACCTAGTACGTCGACCGGTGCGGCCGGGTCCGGTCGGCCCGCGCCCCGCCGGACCGGTCAACTTCGGACACTTCGGTGTCGCCCGTACAGGGACCGCGGGTAACAGGGGGAGGCGGCCGTCCGGTATGTGGCATGCGCGGGGGTGCCTAACCCCTATGAACCGTCTCACTCCACCCGAACCTGCCGTCGGGAACAAGCCTGTGTCATAGGGGAGTTGAGTAAGGAGCCTGTGCATCCGGCTGCACCGGATCCCGGTCCCGGAGTACCCTTCCTTGATCGTTGGTGGGGGAGTGGAAGGCGGTACGCGGGTGAGCTCGGGCGGGTTCGAGCTGCCCCCAGGTGACGCAGGTCACGAGGGGGAATCGACCGATGCCCCGCCGGGGGCGGTGTCCCTGGCGCAGCCCATGGAGATCGGTGCGGAACTGGACTGGGGCGCGGACGCCTGGAACGAGGTGCGCACACGGGCGCAGCGCGCCGGGCGGGCGTACATCTGGCTGAATCTGGTGGAACAGCGGCTGCGTGCCGTGGTCGCCGCCGTGATCCGGCCGATCTACGAGCCGGTGCACGGCGAGGACTGGGTGGTGGCCGCGGCGGGACCCGCCGGGCAGGAGTGGGTGCAGCGCGCCGTCGCGGTCCGCGAGGTCTCGCGCCGCAAGGGGTACCTGCTCGACCCGGCCGACGACAACGTCCTCAGCTTCCTCACGCTGCCGCAGCTGCGTGAGCTGATGGTCCAGCACTGGCCGTGCTTCGAGCCGTACTTCGACGACCGCCGCGAGGTGGAGCTCGCTCTGGACGAGCTGGAGGTGGCGCGCAACGTCGTCTCCCGCAACCGGGCGCTGAACGAGGCGGTCCTGGCCCAGGCCGAGCGGGCCTCCGCCCGGCTCCTGGAGATCCTCGGCAGCGGCGCGGCGGTCCCTTCCGCCGACCGGCTGCCCGTCGACGCCGTCGAGGAACTGGTCGGCGACCGGTACGCCGACGTCGTCTCCGTCCACCCGGACCGGGTGCGGCTCCAGCGCCAGCTGCCGGCCGAGGACCTGTTCGGCGGCGCACGCAGGCTGGACGCGATCGGCATAGGGCTCAACCTGCTCGTGCAGAACTTCTCCGGGCGCCGGCTGGTCCGCCTCGCCGAGTCGGGCTGCCGGGTCCGGCTGCTGTTCATCAACCCGGCGAGCAGCGCGGTCAAGCGCAGGGAGCGGGAACTGGGCCTCAAGAAGGGCGAGCTGAGCCGCTCCGTGGAGATGAACATCCTCCATATGCGCCGGGTCCGCTCCAAGCTCCGCGATCCGGGCGCCTTCCAGATCCAGGTCTTCGACGAGACGCCGCGCTTCACGGCCTACCTGGTGGACGGCGACGGGCCGGACGCCGTGGGGGTCATCCAGCCGTACCTGCGGCGCGCACGAGGCATGGAGGCGCCCGTACTGGTGCTGCGGGGCGGCGGGCGTGCGGTCGTCCGCGCGGGGCAGGACAGCGAGCACGGCCTCTTCGAGACGTACCGCGAGGAGTTCGAGTCGGTGTGGACGGACTCCCGGCCGGTCTCCTGACGCTCCACCCGTGTTGTCAGTGGTGCGTGCGAAGGTGTTCATCACTTGGGGGAAAGCACCACAGAAGGAGGTACGGGAGTGAGCTGGATCAGCGGCCCGTTGATGTCGTTCGACCTGGAGACCACGGGGACGGATGTCGAGACCGACCGGATCGTGACGGCGGCGGTCGTCCGGCTGGAGGCGGACGGATCCATCTCGGAGGAGCGCACCTGGCTGCTGGATCCCGGTGTGGCCATACCCGAGCAGGCATCGGCGATCCACGGCATCTCGACGGAACGCGCCCGCGAGCACGGGCTGCCGGCCGCCTCCGCGATCGAGGAGATCGCCCGGGCTGTCGCGGACGGGCTGCGCTCGGGGACGCCGCTGGTGGTGATGAACGCGCGCTACGACCTGTCCCTGCTCGACCGTGAGTGCCTGCGGCACGGCGTCGATTCGGTCAGCGAGCGGCTGGGCGACGCACCTTCGCCCGTCATCGATCCTTTGGTGATCGACAAGCACGTCGACAAGTACCGGAAGGGGAAGCGGGCCCTCCACGCGCTGTGTGCTCATTACGGGGTGACGCTCGACGACGCACACGACGCGCGGGCGGACGCCGTGGCCGCCGCCCGCGTGGTGCGACGCATGGGGGAGAAGCACGAGCCCGTCGGAGTGATGCCGTTGGAGGACCTGCACGGACTCCAGGTGCACGCGGCGGCCGAGCAGTCGCTCTCCCTGCAGGCCTATCTGCGGCGCACCGCGGATCCCGCGGCGGTCGTCGAACCGGCCTGGCCGCTCATCCCCCGGATGCGATGACTCAGGCGGTCGCCGCTGTCCGGGAGAGGGCGTGTTCGCGTGTGCGGATGATCCGATGCCGTGGCTGTGGAGGGCCGGAGGTCAGTTGGTGGCCGGGGAAGGCGTGTCGTCGGCCTTGATGTCGAAGTTGATCTTGTCTCCCTCGACCGAGGTGACCTTGACCGACACGCCCAGCGTGCTGCCGTCCTTCGCCGTGAGCGTGCAGCGGGTGGTGGTGCCGACCTTCCCGGCGAGGTCCTCGGGACAGGTGATGTCCGGCTTCGGCTGGCCCGTCGTGCTGGCGAGCTTCTCGGCGACCGTGTCGGCCAGCTTGTCCGAGGACAGCTTCGGATCGGAGCTTCCGACACTGACCGACCCCGAGCAGCCGACGAGCAGCACGCCGGCTGCCGCGGCTGAGAGGCTCCACGTCGCTGCTGTGGTCAAGCGGGCTATGGGCATGGGGGAGTCCGTTCCGGGTTATCAGGAGAGGGAGATGCCGGAATCATACGCGGCACCGTACTGCCGGGAGGCGGCCGGAGACGCCGGCGCCCGCCCGCTCAGAGCTTGCCGAAGAGCAATCCGCGCCAGGTCCAGCCCGCTTGGACGGCGGTGTTCCGCAGGGGGCCGGTCAGCTGCGCGCTGTCGAAGCTGAACGTCTCCGTCGCTTCGAGGCGGCCGCTCTCTCCCCGCTGGAGCGAATACCGCCGGGAGACGGTCCTGCCCGCACCGCGCCCGTACTCCGCCGAAGTCTGGAGCCGCGGAGGATTCCCGACGCGGGTGACCTCCCACTGCTCCTCGATGGCACGCACCTCGGGGACGTCCTCGGCCAGGCGCATCCGGATCCGGATGGCGTGCGTCAGCTGGGACCCGATGAAGAAGGTCTGCCAGGCGGGCTCGGCGATCCGCCACTCCGCCACCAGATCGGCCCCGTGCGCCGCACCGTCGCTGATGATGTACGGGACATCAGGCCCGTTCAGACCGAGCAGGGCTGTCCGCAACTCCTCGGCCGATCGTGGCACGACCCCGTCCTCGGGGCGCTTGGTTCCGGTCAGCATGTCGAAGAATCCCATGAGGTCAACCTATGAGGGGTCGGATTGCGGGGGCAAGGAGGGGCCGTTCCGGTGGGACGTCCTAGGAAGCCGTGTCGGTGTCCGGGCGGACCGTGCGCACGAAGTCCCGGAAGTCCTCCAGGACGGCGGAGTGCTGGGACGCGGTCACCGTCAGGATCAGACGGATGACCGCCCGCTTGCTCGGATCCGCGACGTCCAGCAGGGACAGATACACCTGCGACTGCACGAGGTTGCGGAGCGCGCCGCCGGCGACAGCCGAGACGGCAAGGGTCTGGGTGAGTCCCGGAGCGTCCTCGGAACCGACCTCGCGGCGTTCCACGATCTCGACCGACGCGGCCGACCGGCGCAGGTTCTCCACCGATTCGTCGGCGATCTCGGGGAGCGTCGCCTCGTCCGGGCGGAACTCGCCGTCGATCGTGATGTTCGCGGTGAAACCCTCGTCCGGGTGCGGGTGCAGCGCGACGAAGGCCGAGCCCGTCGCGCCCACTCCGTCCGGCGGTGTGGCGCGCCAGCCGTCAGGCAGCTCGAACGCGACAGGTACGGGCAGGGTGGTGGTCATCCCGGTCTCTCCTTACGGCAACGGTGTGCTTACGGCAGCGGGTCCGCGGTTGCGGGTGTCAGAACAGGCTGCCGATTCCGTCGCCTACCCAGTTCGCCGCATCTCCCACGGCCCCGGCCGCATCACCCACGGTATCGACGACCTTCCCGGGGTCCACGGTGAGCTCGAAGCCCACGGCGCCACCGAGGGCGGGGGAGAGCCCCACCTTCGGGCCGAAGTGCCATACGCCGTTGGCGTCCTTGCTGGCGTTCAGACTGGCTTCCGCGCCGGGACCGGCCCAGCCCTCGGCCGTGACACCCGCGCCGATTCCCCCGATGTCCGCGCCCGCGCCGACGCTGCCCTTCGCGCCGGCAAAGGCCTCGGCGCCCACGTTGAGCCCGTCCAGGCCCGCTTGCGCGTTGACACCGGCCTCGGCGCCCGCCATGGCCTCCGCCCGCCCGTACACCCCGACGGGGCCGGCGTCGGCGGTGCCGGTGGCCGAAGCCTCGCCCCCCGCGAAGGCGCCGGCCTCGGCCTGGGCGCCCTCGTTGGTGATGCCGGCGGCCGCCGAGGCCTTGGCGCCCGCATAGGCTTCGGCCTCTCCGGCCAGCTTGAACGGACCGTTGGTGAGCGATCCCTCAGCCTTGGCGCGGCCCAGGTCGGCGTGTGCCTCCGCCTCGGCCAGCTTGCCCTTCGAGATGTTGGGACCGCTGGCCTCCGCCCCGACCCCCGGTCCAGAGGCCTCGGAGTCGGTCTCGGAGACCCACCCGTCCTCCTTGCCCGGCTTGGGGTCGGGCTTACCGGCCTTCGCCAGATCGCCCTCGGCCTGCGTGTTGAACCCGCCGATGCCGATGCCGTCGAACGAGACGTCGTTCGTCGCGCGGGACAGCGCCCGCTTCACGCTCTGGTCGGCGGCGTCGACGGCCTTGACGGCCTTGGCTATCTCGTCGGTCCAGCCCTGCGCCTTCACCCGGGCATCGGCCAGCAGCCGGCTGTGATCGGGGTCGTGCTGGAAAGCGAACCGCTCCTGCGTGGAGAGGTTGTCGTACCCGACGTAGGTCGCCTTGCCGGAGCTGTCGACCTTGTATTCCTTCTTCTCGGCGTCCTCGACCAGGTCCTTGACGGCCTTCTGCAGGCGGGTCAGCTCGGTCTGCGCATCCGTGATCAGGCTGGCTATCGCCAGTGCCTCCGTCTTCGCAGCCCCGAACTCGAAGGCCGTGGCCGCGGCGTTGTTCTGCTGGGCGCCGAAGGCCTGGCCCTGCCAGTTCCCGTTGGCCAGCACGCCTTGCACGTTCTGCTGGTAATCGGTCTTCAGCTCACCGAAGCGTTCGCCCATCTTCTTCCACGCCCCGGACACGTCCGCGAGGGAGGACAGGTCGGCCGTCACCACGTCCTGGTAGTTCAGCGTCATGGTGGTGCCCGTCACATCCCGTCGAAACTGCTGGGGAGCCGTATGGAGTTCGCCTGGGCGCCCGCCGCGAGGTCCTGGTTGTGAAGGATGTTCTTCGCGCCCTTCAGCCCGTTCAGCTCCTGCTGCAACCGGGCCATCAGCCGGTTCGCCTGCCCCTGCCAGGCGCCCAGCGCGTCGGAGACGCCCTGGTCCGAGGCCCAGCCGGAGAGGCCCTTCAGTCCCGTGTCCTGCTTGATGAGGGGGCTCGGGGGAGCCGCCGACGGGGCGAGGAAGGGGGTCCTCACCGTTCCCCCGCCGGCTGCCATGCGGCCGGCGGCCTGGGTGTCCGGCATCAGGTGTTCTTCCATGTACGTCGCCGCGCGCTTCTTGTCGCTCGCCGAGCTCGCGAGCCTCTGCTCGCCACCTTCTCCGGTTCCCATGGGCAACCCCCGTTGCAATCGCACCTGTTCGGCCTCACGGCCAAGACGCATAGTACGGAAGGATCATCGGACAACGGACCGGCGGCCCCCAGGTTGTTTCAGAAGGGGTACCAACGGACCTCGGGATCGTCCTCGCGCAGCGATGCCACCCTGCGGCGGAATTCCGCCAGCGCCTTCGGGTTGTCCGGGGCGTGCTGGGAGACCCAGGCGCAGCTGGCCGTCTCCCGGGCGCCGCGCAGGACCGCGCAGCCCTCCCAGGTGCGGACGTCCCATCCGTAGGCCTCGGTGAACGCGTCGTACGACGCGGCGGGCAGGCCGTACCGGTCGCGGGAGAGCGCGAGGACCACCAAGTCGTGCTCGCGGAGATCGGCGGAGAACGTCTCCAGGTCGACCAGCACGGGCCCGTCGGGGCCGACATGGACATTGCGGGGGAGCGCGTCGCCGTGGACCGGGCCCGGCGTCAGGTGCGGGGCAAGCGCAGCGGCGGCCTTCGCGAAGCCGTCGCGCCGGCCGCGCAGATAGTCGGCGTCGGCCGGATCGATCGCATCGCCCGCGAGCCGCAGCCAGCGCTCGACCCCGCCGAGCAGTTCCCGGCGCGGCAGTGTGAAGCCGTCCGGGGCGGGCAGGGCGTGCACCCGGGTCAGCAGGGGGGCGAGATCCCGCGGCTCGGTCGGGCGTACCGCCTCGGGGAGCCGGTGCCACAGCGTGACCGGGTGGCCCAGGGCCATGCGTACGCCGGGTTCCGCGGCCCGTACGGCAGGTACGCCCGAGGCGGCGAGCCACTCGGCGACGGCCGTCTCGCGCTCGGCGCGTTCCCGTAGTTCCGGGTGCAGCGTGGCATCCCGGCCGACCTTCGCGACCAGGTCGCCCACGGAGAACACCGCGTTCTCGCCCAGCGCGAGCAGCTCCGCGCCGCCGGGCAGCCCGGCGGCGGTCAGTACCTCTCGCGCACGCAATTCGTCCATGGCCCGATTTTCGCATCCGTGCAGGCCACCTTGACGAACGGACGGACCGTCAGCACGATGACGGAGGCCGCCCGATCGGCCATACAGGTGTGAAACCGATCCAATGATGTAAAGGGGTCGTATTCATGACATTGGCGACCGCAGTGACGCGGTCCGGGCGCGGAGGTCCACGGAACGGACAGGGTGAACGGGGTAAACGGGACGGGGCTTCCTGGTTCCTGGTGCTGCCCGCGCTGATACCGATTCTGATCCTCAGCGTCGGACCTCTTCTGTACGGCATCGCACTGGCCTTCACCGACGCCCAGTCCGGCCGCACCCGCTCCACGCAGTGGATCGGCGGACTCAACTTCCAGGACCTGCTGCACGACTCCCTCTTCTGGGACTCCTTCCGGATCGGTCTGCTGTGGGCCGTCGGCGTCACGGTCCCGCAGTTCGTGCTCGCGCTCGGCCTGGCCCTGCTGCTCGGCGCGAACCTGCGGATGCGCTGGCTGGCCAGAGCGCTGGCGATCATCCCCTGGGCGATGCCCGAGGTGGTCGTGGGCATGATGTGGCGCCTCGTCTACAACCCCGACGCGGGCATCCTCAACGAGACCATCCGCGACCTCGGCCTCGGTGACGGCAGGGACTGGCTCACCGGACTCGCGACCGCCCTGCCCGCGGTCATTGTCGTGGGCATCTGGGCCGGCATGCCGCAGACCACCGTCGCGCTGCTGGCCGGACTGCAGAACACCCCGCACGAACTCCACGAGGCGGCGGCGCTCGACGGTGCGGGGGCCTGGCGCCGGTTCCGTACCGTCACATGGCCCGCGCTCAGGCCGGTCGCGCTCGCGATCACCGCGCTCAACTTCATCTGGAACTTCAACTCCTTCGCCCTCGTCTACGTGCTGACCAGTGGCGGTCCGGGAGGGCGAACCCGGCTTCCCATGCTCTTCGCCTACGAAGAGGCGTTCCGTTACGGGCAGTTCGGCTATGCCGCCGCGATGGGCTGCGTGATGGTCGCGGTGATCTCCGTGATCCTCGCGTTCTATCTCGTCGGCCGGCTCCGGGGAGGGGACGACGCATGAGTCTGCGAACCGGTCGGACCGCACGGGCGGGGCAGTACGCCGCGCTCCTGTGCTACCTCGTGTTCCTGGCGTTCCCGTTCCTGTGGCTGATCTCGACCGCGTTCAAGCCTGCCCGGGAACTGGGGTCGCTGCATCCCACCTGGATCCCCGAAGCCCCGACGCTGGACAACTTCCGGCAGGCCTTCGACGAGCAGCCGCTTCTCGGGGCCGCCGCCAACTCGCTCGTCACCGCGCTCTCGGCGGCGGTCATCGCGGTCGTCATCGCCACCCCCATGGCGTACGTGATGGCCCGCCACCGGGGCAGGCTGTCCACCGCCGCCACCGGATGGGTCGTGGTCAGCCAGGCGTTCCCGTTCGTCCTGGTGATCATCCCGCTCTTCCTCGTGCTCAAGAACCTGCACCTGATCAACTCGCTGTGGGGGCTGATCATGGTGTACGTGGTGTGGTCGCTGCCCTTCGCGCTGTGGATGCTGGCCGGTTACGTGCGGGCCGTGCCGCCCGAACTGGAGGAGGCCGCAGCCGTCGACGGGGCGGGCAGGGTGCGGATACTCGTCTCGGTCACCGCCCCGCTGCTGGCACCCGGAATCGTCGCCACCGCACTCTTCGCGTTCATCACCGCATGGAACGAGTTCTTCTTCGCACTCGTCCTGCTCAAGACACCGGAGAAGCAGACCTTGCCGGTCGTACTCACCCACTTCATCGGCGCGGAAGGCGCGGCCGACCTCGGGCCGCTCGCCGCCGCCGCGTTCCTCGCCACCCTCCCCTCCCTCGTCCTCTTCGCGGTCATCCAGAAGCGGATCACGGGCGGACTGACGGCCGGGGCGGTGAAGAGCTGATGCGCGCGCCCACCATGACGAGGGCAGCCGCCGCCGCGGCCGCCGCGCTGGTCCTCCTGCTCGGCGGCTGTTCGGGCGACGGCGACCGCGGTAGGGACGCCGACGGCACGATCCGGCTGAGCTTCCAGTCGCTCGCCTGGCAGAAGGAGTCCGTCGACGCCAACAAGCAGCTGGTCCAGGAGTGGAACGCGACCCACCCCGACATCCAGGTGGACTACGTCCAGGGGAGCTGGGACAACGTCCACGACCAGTTGCTCACCTCCTTCGAGGGCGGTGAGGCTCCCGACATCATCCACGACGCCTCCGACGACCTCGCGGACTTCGCGTACGGCGGCTACCTCGCCGATCTGCGTACCCTCCTGCCGGAGCGGCTGGCCGCGGACATCCCGCGGCAGTCCTGGCGGACCACCACCTTCGGTGACGGTGTCTACGGGGTGCCGTTCCTCCAGGAACCCCGGGTCCTGATCGCCAACACCGAGATCCTCGAGTCGTCGGGGGTACGGATCCCGACCCCCGAGAAGCCGTGGAGCTGGCCGGAGTTCAGGCAGATCACCGGGAAGCTGACGGAGAAGGGAAGGTACGGAGTCGCCTGGCCGCTCAAGGAACCGGTCTCCGTCACCCTCAACCTCGGCCTCTCCGCAGGGGGACAGCTCTTCCACCACGGGGCGGACGGCAAGGTGACCATCCGCTTCGAGGACGGTGACCACGTCATGCCCGGCACCGTCCAGGCCCAGGTCGGCAGCGACCGCAGCGCCGCCCGCACCGCGCTCGGCATGAGCGGCTCGGACACCCTCCCGGGCTTCTTCGGCGGCAAGTACGCCATGGTGCCGCTCGGATTCTCCTACCGCCAGCAGATCGTCGAGCAGGCCCCGGAGGGCTTCGAGTGGACGGTCCTGCCCGCACCGGCCGGCAGTGACGGGCTCGCCCAGGGCGTGAGCCCGCAGACGCTTTCGGTGGCGGAGGACAGCGCTCACAAGAAGGAAGCCGTGCAGTTCATCGACTTCCTGCTGCGCCCGCGGAACATGGTGCGCCTCGCGCGGGGCGACTGGATGCTGCCGACCGGTACGAAGGCCCTGGCCGACCCCGCGCTGCACACCGCCGAGAACGGCTGGGCCACCGGTACGGCACTCGCCCGCGCTCTGCGCCCCGCCCCCGCGCAGTCGGTGCGCGGCTACCCCGAATGGAAGGACAAGGTCGCCACACCCGCACTCCAGGAGTACTACAGCGGGGCGATCGACACGGAGGAGCTGAAGAAGCGCCTGGTCGAGGACGGGAACCGGGTGCTGGCCCGTTACCAGCGCTGATCGAGGACCCCATTAGACTGGACGAGACGTATCGTCTCGCTTATGCTGGCGGACATGACACCGACCCCGCGCGCCCATATCGCCATGTTCTCCATCGCCGCCCACGGGCACGTGAACCCGAGCCTGGAAGTGATCCGGGAGCTCGTCGCCCGCGGGTACCGCGTCAGCTACGCCATCCCGGCCTCCTTCGCCGAGAAGGTCGCCGCCACCGGAGCGGAGCCGGTGATCTACACCTCCGTGCTGCCCACCGAGGAGAACCCGGAGGACTGGGGCACCGAACTCATCGACAACGTCGAGCCGTTCCTGGAGGACGCCGTGCAGGCTCTCCCCCAGCTCGCCGAGGCCTTCGCCGGTGATGAACCGGACCTGGTGCTGCACGACATCACCTCCTACCCGGCGCGGGTCCTCGCCCACCGCTGGGGCGTCCCCGCCGTCTCCCTGTGGCCCAACCTGGTCCCGTGGGAGGGGTACGAGAAGGAGATCGGCGAGCCGATGACCGCCGGGCTCAAGGAGACCGAGCGGGGCCGGGCCTACTACGCGCGTTTCCAGGGCTGGCTCGCGGAGAACGGCCTGGAGGGCGTCTCCTCGGACGACTTCGTCGCCCGGCCGCGCCGTGCCGTCGTCCTGATCCCCGAGGCGCTCCAGCCCCACGCCGACCGGGTGGACCACGACGTGTACGCCTTCGTCGGCGCCTGCCAGGGAGAGCGGGCCGACCAGGGCGAGTGGCACCGACCGGCCGACGCCGGGAAGGTGCTGCTGGTGTCGCTCGGTTCCTCGTTCACCGACGAGCCGGAGTTCTACCGCGCGTGCGTCAAGGCCTTCGGTGATCTGCCGGGCTGGCACGTCGTGCTCCAGATCGGCACGCATGTCGCCCCGTCCGCGCTCGGGGACATACCGGCGAACATCGAAGTGCACTCCTGGGTACCGCAGTTGTCCGTTCTCAAGCAGGCGGACGCCTTCATCACCCATGCGGGTGCCGGCGGCAGTCAGGAAGGGCTCGCCACCGGCACCCCGATGGTCGCCGTCCCGCAGGCCGTCGACCAGTACGGCAACGCGGACATGCTCCAGGCCCTCGGTGTGGCCAGGCACCTTCCCAAGGAGGAGGCCGACGCGGCGTCCCTGCGCGCCGCCGTCCTCGCCCTGGTGGACGACCCGGAGGTGGCCGAGAAGCTCTCCCGGGTGCAGGAGCGGATGGCGGGGGAGGGCGGCACGAAGCGGGCAGCCGACCTCATCGAGGCCGAACTGCCCGCCTGATTCCGGACGCGGCCACCGTGCCGCAGTCGCTCCCGGCGCCGGTCAGACCGTGACGCGCTCCGGCTCGTCGTCCCCGCGCACCGCAGGCGCGGCGGCCGGAGCGGCATCGGTCAGGGCCGACTCGTCATGGGTCAGGTCCGGCAGCCAGCGCAGCCACGCGGGCATGTACCAGTTGCGCTCGTCGAGCAGCGCCATGACCGCCGGGAGCAGCACCCCGCGGATGATCGTGGCATCGATCAGGACGGCGGCGGCGAGGCCGACGCCCATCTGCTTCATGGACTGCATGGACAGCGTGCCGAAGATGGCGAAGACCGCGACCATGATCACCGCCGCGCTCGTCACCACGCCCGCCGTCGACACCACTCCGTGGGCGATGGCGTCCCGGGTCGTGCGGCCCTGCATCCGGGCCTCACGGATCCGCGACACCACGAACACGTGGTAGTCCATCGAGAGTCCGAAGAGGATCACGAAGAGGAACAGCGGCAGCCAGGAGATGATCGCGCCGACCCCCTCGGCGCCGACGAGCGAGGCGCCCCAGCCGTGCTGGAAGACCGCGGTGAGGATGCCGTAGGCGGCGCCCACCGAGAGCAGGTTGAGCAGGATCGACGTCACCGCGATCGTCAGCGAGCGGAAGCAGAGCAGCATCAGGACGAAGGCGAACACGATCACGAAGGCGAAGACCGGGACGACCGAGCCGACGATCTGGTCGTTGAAGTCCTTCGAACCGGCGACCTGGCCGGTGATCGGTGCCTCGACCCCGTCGGCCTTGAGCAGGGTGTCCGGCCGTACATGGTCGCGCAGCAGGTCCAGGCTCTTCTCCGCCTTCTCCTGATCGGACCCCCCGACCAGCGGGACGGAGATGATCGCGATGTTCTCCGCGTCATGCGTCACCATGTCCACGGGGCCCTTGGAGGCCCCCGAAGCGACGGCCTGGCGGCGGAATTCGGCCAGTGCCTCACGTACCGGGGCTGCGTTGATGTCCTCGGCCTTCACCACGACCCGCGCAGGGTCGGCGCCGCCGGGGAACGCCTCGTTGAGCCGATCGTACGTCTGCACGATCGGGAGGGAGTCGCCGAACTCCTGGTCCAGGGTGAGGTTCTGTGTGTTCATGCCCAGGGCGGGCAGGGCGATGGCGGCCAGTGCGCCGGCCGCGAGGACCAAGGAGGTCCACGGCCTGCGGAGCACGGAGGTGAGCACGGCACGCCACACCCGGCTCTCCCCGCTCCCGGAGCCCTCGCCGCTTCCGGAGCCCTTGCCGCGGGAGCGCTTGATCCGGTCGATGAACGGCAGGCGGCCCTTGTCGACGCGCTCACCCAGCAGGGAGAGCAGCGCGGGCAGGACCGTCACCGAGCCGACCATCGCCACCGCGACGACCATCAGCGAGGCCAGGCCCATCGCCTCGAACTCCGCGATCCCGGTGAACAGCATGCCCGCCATCGCGACGCACACCGTCACTCCGGAGACGATCACGGCGCGCCCACTGGTCGCCGCGGCGATCATCAGGGCCGTGCGGGCGTCGCGTCCCGCGGCCCGCTCCTCCCGTTCACGGCGCAGATAGAACAGGCAGTAGTCGACGCCGACCGCGAGGCCGACCAGGAGCATCACCGAGTCGGCGGTCTCGCTCATCGGCTGGACATGGCTGACCAGGGCCATCAGCCCCATGGTCGCGACGATCGCCGTCATGGCCAGGGCCACCGGCAGCAGCGCGGCGACCAGCGCCCCGAAAGCGATCAGAAGGATTCCCAGGGCGACCGGTACGGCGGAGAGTTCCGCCCGTTTGAAGTCCTCGCCGAACGCGTCGTCGAAGGTCTTGTTCATGCTGGCGTCGCCGATCTCCTCGATCACCAGCCCGTCGTGCTCCCCCTGGACCTTCTCGACGGCGGTGAGGACGGGCTCGATGCGCTCCGTCGCCGTCTCCCGGTCGCCGCTGATCTCGAACTGGACGAGCGCGGTACGCCCGTCGTCGGAGATGGACTTCGAGTCGTAGGGCGAGGTCACCCCGGTGACCTCACCGGTGGCCTCGACCGCCTCGATCACCGAGTCGACCGCGGCGCGGACCTCGGGTGCCGTCGCCTTGACCGAGGCGTCCTCCGCCTGGATCAGCACCGTTTCGTCGACCGAGTTCTTGAGCCCCGCGCTCTCGGTGATCTGGACCGCCCGGCTCACCTCGCCGGACATCGCCTCACTGTCCTTGACGTCGACCCGGCCGGCAGCCGTGCCGAGGCCCATCGCCAGGACGACGAAGAGCACCCAGATGCCCACGGCCGCCCACCGGTGCCGCGCACTCCAGCCACCCGCTCGGGCGGCGATGCCGCGTACCCGCGGCGTTCCCTTGCGCGCCGAATCCGTTTTTCCCATGACCGGGACAGCCCCCTCGTGAGCGACGCCGGCGGGGTGCCACCGTCTCCACTTCGAAGCTATGGGCGGAATAAAGGCCGCTCCTCCTGCTCCCTGGTGAACCGGCGCGGGGCATTTCTCCTCCTTGCGGGGTGGGTGGATCCCCGACGAGGAGGATGTAAGCCCCTTACACGTAAAGGCGGTTGGTGTCGGTTGCCCGACCCGGCCGGGAGGTGCTGTGTTTTTTATGTCGAAAGTCTGGTGACTGCGTGACGGCTGCATGAAGGTCTTGATCTGGGCGCGTCAATCGAGCAGGGTTTCGAGGCAGCCCCCGGAGAATTTCCGGCCGAGGGTCAATCCCCCCACAAAGAATGACGAGGAGCGCCCTCTTCATGGCAATTCACAAGCGCGCACGCCGGATCAAGCTGACCGCCGCGATAACCGCCGTGGCAGCCGCGGCCGGTGTCACCCTGATGAACACCTCGTTCGCGGGAGCCGCTCCGGCTCCCGCGCTGGGCACCGTCTACGGGGCCGACGCGGCCACCGCCGTCTCCGGCAGCTACATCGTGATGCTGGACCAGAAGGCCGACAAGGCGGAGCTCGCCGAGGAGTACGGCGGCAAGCTGAAGCGCAACTACACCTCGGCCATCAACGGCTTCTCCGCCAGCGGTCTTTCGGAGACCGAGGCCAAGCGGCTCGCGGCCGACCCGGCCGTCTCCAAGGTCGTCCAGAACAAGAAGTTCAGCATCAACGCCACGCAGGACAACCCGCCGTCCTGGGGTCTGGACCGGATCGACCAGACCGAGACCGCGGGTGACAGCGCGTACACCTACCCGGACGCCGCGGGCGAGGGCGTCACGGCGTATGTCATCGACACCGGTGTGCGTGTCACGCACACCGACTTCGAGGGCCGTGCCACTTCGGGCTTCGACGCGGTGGACAACGACGACGACGCGAACGACGGCAACGGACACGGCACCCACGTGGCCGGCACGATCGCGGGCGCGGCCCACGGTGTCGCCAAGAAGGCGAAGATCGTGGCCGTGCGCGTCCTGGACGACGCGGGCTCCGGCACCACCGAGCAGGTCGTCGCGGGCATCGACTGGGTCACCGAGAACCACCAGGGCCCGTCCGTCGCCAACATGAGCCTCGGTGGCGGAGCGGACCCCGCCCTCGACGCCGCGGTCCAGAAGGCGATCGCCTCCGGTGTCACCTTCGCGGTGGCGGCGGGCAACGAGTCGAGTGACGCGGGCGAGGGCTCCCCGTCCCGCGTCCCCGAGGCCATCACGGTCGCCTCGTCCACCGAGGCCGACGAGCAGTCGTCGTTCTCCAACTACGGTTCCGTCGTGGACATCTACGCTCCCGGCTCGGAGATCACGTCGGCCTGGAACGACAGCGACGACGGCACCAACACCATCTCCGGTACGTCCATGGCGACCCCGCACGTCGTCGGGGCCGCCGCCGTCTACCTCGGCGGGCACCCGGACGCCACCCCGGAGGCGGTTGCCACGGCGCTCACCGACGGGGCCACCCCGGACGCGATCTCCAATGCGACCGAGGGCACGGCGAACAAGCTCCTGAAGATCGTCGAGTAACAGGTACGCAGGCCGCCGTGCCCTCCCCCACGGGGCGCGGCGGCCGTCACCGGCAGGAAGACCGACCTAAGGTGGGGGCATGAGCACGATGTACGCGGCGCTGCTGCGCGGGATCAATGTCGGCGGGCACCGGAAGGTTCCGATGGCGGAACTCCGCACGCTGCTCACGGAACTGGGACACGGCGACGTCGCCACCTACTTGCAGAGCGGGAACGCCGTCTTCAGCAGCGCGTCGGGTGACGAGAAGACCCTGGCCGCGGAGCTGGAGAAGGCCATCGAGGCGCGGTTCGGATTCACGGTGACCTGCCTGGTGCGCCCCGGTCCCTATCTGGCCGCCGTGGCCGACGCCTGCCCGTTCCCGGCCGCCGAGCTCGAGGGCAAGCAGGTGCACGTCACCTATTTCGACGGGCCTGTCGACGCCGCCCGCTTCGCCCCGCTCGACGCGGCCGCGTTCCGCCCCGAGGAATTCCGGCTCGGCGAGCGTGAGCTCTATCTGTACGCCCCCGAAGGGCTCGGTCGCTCCAAGCTGGCCGACGCCCTCGCGCGGCCCGCCCTCAACAAGGGCCTCATCGGCACCACTCGTAACTGGAACACGGTGGTCAAACTCGTGGAGATGACGCGTGACTGAGCCTTCGCCCGCCGTGGCCGCAGCCATCGAGGGCGAGCTCCGCCTCCTCGACCCGACGGTACGGGCCTCCGCGGATCTGCTGGCCACCCTGCTGCACCCCGGATTCCGGGAGATCGGCACCAGCGGCCGGCTGTGGGACCGTGACACGATCATCGCCGCACTGACCGCCGACGACGCGCCCACGCCCGGCCCCCTGACCGCTTCACGGATGCGGGGGGAGCAGCTCGCCGCGGATCTGGTGCAGCTCACATTCGACACGGAGTCCAAAGGGCTGCGCTCGCACCGCAGTTCGCTGTGGAGGCTGACCGGAAACGGCTGGCAGCTGTACTTCCACCAGGCCACCCCGTTCATCGACGACCCCTTCGCCGAGGTCTGACCGGGCCACGCAGCCGTGCAGCACAGACCGGGCCGGGGCCGCAAGAGTGCCGCCCCGGTCTGATGTCTGCACCAGAACCGGCTGATTCTTGCCGGAGGGCCTGATTCCGGCCATGTGGATCGCCTGGGCAATTCGGCGCTAAGTGGGCGAGGCCGTGCGGGGCGGGGTGTGAGCCCCGCAGTCATGCGCGCACCGGCTCGGCGGACCGTGGCGGCGTGTGTGATCGTGACGCCCGCCACCGTGCGCCGGGGTGCGGCCCGTGGTTCACGGTTTGCTGCAATTCGCTGTGGGTGTCCGTTCGGTGAGCGGACGCGGACGTTCGGAGGCCACCTGGCCGCGTACCGGGGTTCACTGCCCGTTCTCCGGTACCGAGTCCGGAAGGCGACCTTGCCACCGGACCAAGTGGAGTCAAGGATTCGGGACGTGCGATTGGCAGGTCCACGACCAGAACCCACGGGTCCCGGACAGTCGCACGCTGTCGGTCCGCCCACCCAGCGGGCCGTGTATCCCCCCATCAATGGAGGATGTTGTGACCTTCAAGCGCTTCGCCCCCCTCGGCGCCATCTCCAGACACGCCCGGCTCATCGCCGTGACCTCCGGTCTGGTCACCGCCGTCGCGCTTGCCGCACCGACCGCGATGGCCCAGGCGGCACCGGACACCACCGTGACGAAGGCCGAGCTCGCCGACGCCAGTTCCGCCGTGCGCGGTGCCGACGTCGCCGGGACGGCCTGGTACACCGACGCGAGCACCGGCAAGGTCGTCGTGACGGTCGACAGCACGGTGACCGCATCCGAGATCGCCACGATCAAGAAGTCGGTCACCGGCTCCGGGGCGAAGATCGACCTCAAGCACACCCCGGGCACGTTCAGCAAGCTCATCGCCGGTGGCCAGGCCATCTACGCCGGCGGCGGCCGCTGTTCCCTCGGCTTCAACGTACGCAGCGGCAGCACGTACTACGCGCTGACTGCCGGGCACTGCACCGAGATAGGCAGCACCTGGTACACCAACTCCGGCCAGACCGCGGTCCTCGGCTCGCGGGCGGGCAGCAGCTTCCCCACCAATGACTACGGGCTGATCCGGCACTCCAACTCCGCCAACGCGGACGGCAGGGTCTACCTCTACAACGGCAGCTACCAGGACATCACCTCCGCCGGCAACCCCACGGTCGGCCAGGCGGTGAAGCGGAGCGGCTCCACCACCGGCGTGCACAGCGGCACCGTGACAGGCCTCAACGCGACCGTGAACTACGGCGGCGGCGACGTCGTCTACGGCATGATCCAGACCAACGTCTGCGCCGAGCCCGGCGACAGCGGCGGCTCCCTCTTCGCGGGCACCAAGGCGCTGGGCCTCACCTCGGGCGGCAGCGGCAACTGCTCCTCAGGTGGCACCACGTTCTTCCAGCCCGTCACCGAGGCACTGAGCGCCTACGGCGTCAGCGTCTTCTAGGACGTCACAGGCGTCCGGACCCACGGACGTACGCAGCACCGACCCGGCTCACCCCGACGGGCCGCGCCTCCCGGCGCGGCCCGTTGCCGTATCCGCTCTCCGGAAGCCGCCGGAACGGCACGCCACGCACAGTGGCCCGGCCCGCCGATGGCCGAATGGCCCAGGGAAGCGGGCCACCGGCTCCATAGGCTCGTTCCATGAGCACTTACAAGGACGCCTCGACGGGCGGGACGGTCGTCGACTTCTACTTCGACCCCGCCTGCCCCTTCGCCTGGATCGCCTCACGCTGGATGCTGGAGGTCGAGCGGGAACGCGACATCGAGCTCCGCTTCCACGTGATGAGCCTCTACCTGCACAACGCCGGCAACGAACTCCCCGACTGGTACCGGGAGCTCGTCGACAAGTCGATCGGGCCGGTCCGGGTCGCGGTCGCCGCGGCGGCGGATCACGGGGACGAAGTCCTGCGCGACCTCTACACCGCACTCGGCACCCGTATCCACCGGCAGAAGAACGAGGACTTCGACGCGGTGACCGCCGAATCGCTGGCCGAGCTGGGGCTGCCCGCCACCCTCGCGCTCGCCGCGCACTCCCCGGCACACGACGAGGCCGTGCGCCGCAGCCACGACCGCGGCAAGGACCCGGCTGCGGACTCCTACGTCGGCACGCCCACGATCCACGTCGACGGCACGGTGTGGTTCGGCCCGGTCCTCAACTCGATCCCGCGGGGCGAGGAGGCGGCGCGGCTCTTCGACAGTTTCCGCGTCCTGGCCGGCCACCCGGACTTCTTCGAGCTCAAGCGCACGCGCACCGGCAGCCTCGACTGCGGCTGAGCCGGCCCGGCTACGCGCTGAGCGACGTCATCCGCGCTGCCGGGACGGACGCCTCGTCGTACCGGTTCAGCAGCAGCCGGGCGAGTTCCGCCGACGGGCCCAGCACGCCGGAGAGCACATCGGCTCCGGCCTCCTCGGCACCTGCGGCGATCCGGTCCGGGAGCCGGCCGGGCGCGATGACGTACGGGGCCACCGCCACCCGCCGCACCCCGTCGGCCCGCAGGGCCCGCACCACGTCGGCGGTGCGGGGAAGAGATGCGGAGGCGAACGCAGGCCGCACGGCGCACCAACCGGTGTGCCGCAGCTCCCGCGCGATTTCAGCGATCACTGCGATCGCCTCCGGGTCTGTGGAGCCCGCCGAGGCCAGGACGAGCCCGGTCGAGCGCTTGTCGGCGGGGGAGACCCCGGCCTCGTGCAGGCGCTGCTCCAGCGCCGCGTTCAGCAGGGGGGACGGGCCGAGTACCTCGGCCTGACGGATACGCAGCCGCGGCAGTCGGGTGCGGGCCTCGTGCAGCACCGACGGGATGTCGGACTTGGCGTGGAAGGCCCGCGTCAGCAGCAGGGGAAGGGCGACGACCTCGCCCGCCCCCTCCGCGGCCAGGCGTTCCAGCACCCTGGGCACGGACGGGGCGTTGAACTCCAGGAAGCCCGTCTCCACGCGCAGCCCGGGCCGCAGCGACCGCACCCGCGCGGTGAGCGCGTGCACGGTCGCCGCGTGCCGCGGATCGCGGCTGCCGTGGGCGATGACGAGAAGGACCGGGGCAGACATGGAGACTCAGCTCTTGACGAGGAGACCGCGGCTGCGCAGTACCCGCCGCTCCAGCGGACTGAAGATCAGCAGGTCGATCGCGATGCCGACGAACAGGATGAGGAGGATCGCCAGGAAGATCCCCGGCATGTCGAAGTTGTTGCGGCCGTTCTCCAGCAACTGGCCGAGTCCCAGACCGAGATCGGGTGAGGACGCGATGATCTCGGCGGCCATCAGCGAACGCCAGGAGAACGCCCAGCCCTGCTTGAGACCCGCCAGGTAACCCGGCAGAGCGGCCGGCAGGACGATGTGCCAGGTCCCGCGCAGTCCGGTCGCACCGATCGTGCGGCCCGCGCGCAGGAACAGCGGCGGCACCTGGTCGACTCCGGAGACCAGTCCGTTGGCGACGGACGGGACGGCGCCGAGCAGGATCACCGCGTACATCATCGAGTCGTTGAGCCCGAGCCAGATCACGGCCGGTGCCACCCACGCCACCGACGGCAGGGACTGCAGTCCGGACAGGATCGGTCCGATCGCCGCCCGGACCAGCTTCACCCTGGCCACCAGCAGACCCAGCGGGGTGCCGATGGCGACGGCCATCAGGAAGCCGAGCAGACCGCGCGACACACTGGTCCAGACGACCTCCAGCAGTGTCCCCTGCGCCCACATGTCGGTGACGCTGTTCCACACCGCGGAGGGCGGCGGCAGCTTGTAGTCCTCGGTGACCTTCGCCCAGACCAGCAGCTGCCAGACCAGGACGACCAGGATCACCGCCACGACCGGCGGCAGGACCTTGTTCAGCAGGACTTCACGGGCCGGGGTCCGCCGCACCTGGACGGCGTCCAGCGCGTCCAGCCCGGCTTCCAGCCCGGCCAGATCGTCGGACTTCGTGTCAGTGCTGGCCATGACGGCGGATCTCCCCACGCAGTTGTTCGGTGATCTCGACGGACAGCTCCGCCACGGCGGTGTCCTCGATACGGCGCGGCTGCTCGATGTCGACCGTCCACTCACGGGCGATCCGGCCGGGCCGCGACGACAGCAGGATGACGCGCTGCGCGAGCCGTACCGCCTCACGCACGTTGTGGGTGACGAAGAGGACCGAGGCGTTCGTCTCGCGCCAGATCCGGGTCAGTTCGTCATGCAGCACATCGCGGGTGATGGCGTCGAGCGCCGCGAACGGCTCGTCCATCAACAGCAGTTGACTGTCCTGGGCGAGAGCCCGGGCCAGGGCCACACGCTGGCGCATGCCGCCCGAGAGTTCGTGCACCCGCTTCCCGTACGCCCCGCCGAGCCGTACGAGTTCGAGCAGTCGCTCCGCTTCGGTGCGGCGGTCCGCCTTGGGGACCCCGCGCAGCCGCAGTGCCAGTTCGATGTTCTTTCCCGCGGTCAGCCACGGGAAGAGGGCGTGCTCCTGGAACATCAGGGCCGGCCGCCCGCCGGGGGTCTCGATGGACCCCGCGGTCGGGCGGTCGAGTCCCGCCACCAGGTTGAGCAGCGTCGACTTGCCGCACCCGGAGGCTCCCAGGAGGGTGACGAACTCGCCCGGAGCGACATCGAGCGTGATGTCGTCCAGGACGAGCTGCTGCCCCGTCGGTCCGGCGAAGGACTTGGAGACGTGCGTGATACGAGCGGCGTGCTCGACCGCTGCACGGTCCTCGGCCTTGGTGAGGGTGGTGGTCGCCATGGTCGTCACCTCCTGGGGAATCCGGGTACGGGTCGGGCTACTTGACGCCGAGACCGGCGTCGGCGACCTCGGGCTGGCCCGCGGCCTTGAGGATCTTGTTCAGCGGCTTCAGGTCGTAGATGCCGTCGAGGCTGGGCTTCTCGAGGAGACCGGCCTCGACCGCGTGGTCCGCCTGCGCCTGGAGCGTCGCGGCCAGCGGGTCGTCGGTGATCTGGATGGACTCCCACGCCGGGTCGAGGACCTCGGCCGGCAGCTCCTTGCCGCTGAGCTCCTTGAGTGCGGCGTTCGCCGAAGCCTTCGCCTCGTCCGGGTTGGCGGTGATCCACTTGTTGGTGTTGACCGTGCCGCGCAGCACCGCCTCGACGACATCGGGGTGCTCGGAGAGGAACTTCTGCGACACGATGATGTTCGTGATCACGAACTTGTTGTCGGGCCACAGCGTCGACTCGTCGAGCAGGACCTTCCCGCCCTCGGCGACCAGCTTGGACGCGGTCGGCTCGGGGACCCAGGCACCGTCCAGAGAGCCCGACCTGTAGGCGTCCGGGGTCACCTTGTTGTCCGAACGGACCACGGAGACGTCGCCCTTGCCGCTCTGGGCGTCGACCTTCCAGCCCTTCTCGGAGATCCAGTTGAGGAACGCGACGTCCTGGGTGTTTCCGAGCTGCGGGGTGGCGATCTTCTTGCCCTTGAGATCGTCCAGCGTCTTGATCTTCTTCGGGTTGACGACGAGCTTCACGCCGCCGGACGCCGAACCGCTGATGATCCGCAGGTTCTTGCCCTGGGACTTGGCGAAGCCGTTGATCGAGGGGGAGGGGCCGATGAAGCCGATGTCGATCGAACCCGCGTTGAGCGCCTCGATCTCGGAGGGCCCGGCGTTGAACGTCGAGGGCTTGACCGTGGTGCCGCCGAGCTCCTTGGCGATCAGGCCTTCCTGGATGCCGACCAGGGCGGTGGCGTGCGTGAGGTTCGGGAAGTAGCCGATCTTCACGGTGTCCGCGGAGAGCTTCTTTCCGTCGGCGGAGACGTTCGACTTCTTGGCGTCGTCGTCCTTCGCCTCGGAGCCGTAGCCGCAGGCGGTGAGCGCCACGGCGAGCAGCGGCAGAGCGGCGGCAGCGGCGAGGCTGCGGCGGAGAGCGGTACGGGGGGCAGACACGGGAGGCTTTCCTCTCGTTGGCCCGGTACTCACGTCCCCCAGAAGTCCGGGGACGCGGCCGGGAGGTCGGCAGGTCTTCGTCTGAACTGGTGGTGCGGGCGGAGCAGCTGGTGCGAGCGGGCGCGCAGGCAGTGCGCGTACGTCATCACGCACATCGCCCGACCCCGCCCTGGCCGCTGCCGAGGGCGCCGCTGCCGACCCGGCCGCCCTCCTTCGCGAAGGTGGAGAAGAAATCGGTGATCATCAGAAGTCCCACTCCGCGTCCTCGGCGGCAGCGTCCGCGTCGGCCGCCGCATCGGTGGCGGCGGTGAACGAGGCGCCCGCCATGCCGGCCGTCAGCGTCGTGCCGTCCGCGGGGTCGATCAGCAGGAACGAGCCGGTGCGCCGGGAGTCCGCGTAGGCGTCGAGCGCGAGCGGCTCGGCCGTACGGACCACGACCCGGCCGATGTCGTTGGCCACCAGCTGCCCGGGAGCCGGGTGCTGGGAGAGGTCGTCCAGCGTGAGACGCGACGGGATGTCCTTGACGATCGCCTTGACCGTACGGGTGGTGTGCTTGAGCAGCACCCGCTGACCCACGGTGAGCGGCCGGTCGGCCACGTGGCAGACGGTCGCCTCGACGTCCTGCGTGACGGCGGGAGCGTCGTCCGCGGGGGCGAGCAGGTCGCCGCGCGAGACGTCGATGTCGTCGGCCAGACGGATCGTCACCGACTGCGGTGCCCAGGCGATGTCGACGCTCTCGCCGAGCGCGTCGATCGCCTCGATCGTCGTGGTGCGGCCGGACGGCAGCACGGAGACGGTCTCACCGACCCGGAAGACCCCGGCGGCGATCTGACCGGCGTACCCCCGGTAGTCGGGGTGCTCGGCGGTCTGCGGGCGGATCACGTACTGCACCGGGAAGCGCGCGTGGCACTCCGTCAGGTCGTGGCTGACCGGCACGGTCTCCAGGTGTTCCAGTACGGTCGGGCCGCCGTACCAGTCCATGTGGGCGGACGGTTCCACGACATTGTCGCCGGCCAGCGCGGAGATCGGGATGGCGGTGATCTCGGGGACACCGAGAGAGGCCGCGTACGCGGTGAACTCCTCGGCTATGGCGGCGAACACGGGCTCCGCGTACTCGACCAGGTCCATCTTGTTCACGGCAAGCACGACGTGCGGGACACGGAGCAGCGCAGCGACGGCGGCGTGCCGGCGGGTCTGCTCGACGACGCCGTTGCGGGCGTCGACCAGGACGACGGCCAGCTCGGCCGTGGAGGCGCCCGTGACCATGTTGCGGGTGTACTGCACGTGCCCCGGGGTGTCGGCGAGGATGAACCGGCGCCGGGTGGTGGCGAAGTAGCGGTACGCGACGTCGATGGTGATGCCCTGCTCGCGCTCCGCCCGCAGACCGTCGGTCAGCAGCGCCAGGTCGGGCGCCTCCTGGCCGCGGTTGGTCGAGGCCAGCGCGACGGCCTCCAGCTGGTCGGTGAGGACCGACTTGGAGTCGTGCAGGAGCCGTCCCACCAGGGTGGACTTGCCGTCGTCGACGGACCCCGCGGTGGCGAACCGCAGCAGGGTGGTGGCCGACAACTGCTCGGTGGTGGTGGTCATTTAGAAGTACCCCTCGCGCTTGCGGTCTTCCATCGCGGCCTCGGACATCTTGTCGTCGGCGCGGGTCGCGCCCCGCTCGGTGAGCCGGGAGGCGGCGATCTCGGTGATCACGGCGTCCAGCGTGGTGGCGTCGGAGTCGACGGCGCCGGTGCAGGACATGTCGCCGACCGTGCGGTAACGGACCTGACGGGTCTCGACCGTCTCGTGGGCCTTGGGGCCGCCCCAGTCGCCTGCGGTCAGCCACATGCCGGAGCGGTTGAAGACCTCGCGGTCGTGGGCGAAGTAGATCTCCGGGAGCTCGATCCCCTCGCGCTCGATGTACTGCCAGACGTCGAGCTCGGTCCAGTTGGAGATGGGGAACACCCGGACGTGCTCACCCGCGGCGTGCCGGCCGTTGTACAGCTGCCACAGCTCGGGGCGCTGGCGGCGCGGGTCCCACTGGGAGAACTCGTCGCGCAGCGAGAAGACCCGCTCCTTGGCCCGGGCCTTCTCCTCGTCGCGCCGGCCGCCGCCGAACACGGCGTCGAAGCGGTGCTGCTGGATGGCTTCGGTCAGCGGGACGGTCTGCAGCGGGTTGCGGGTGCCGTCGGGGCGCTCGCGGAGCTTGCCCGCGTCGATGTACTCCTGGACGGAGGCGACGTGCAGGCGCAGGCCGTGCTTCTCGACGGTGCGGTCGCGGTATTCGAGGACCTCCGGGAAGTTGTGCCCGGTGTCGACGTGGAGCAGCGTGAAGGGGACGGGGGCCGGGGCGAACGCCTTGAGGGCCAGGTGCAGCATGAGGATCGAGTCCTTGCCGCCGGAGAAGAGGATCACCGGCCGCTCGAACTCCCCCGCCACCTCGCGGAAGATGTGCACCGCCTCGGACTCCAGGGAGTCGAGGTGGCTGAGCGCGTACGGATTGACGGTGCCTTCCGGCACGGTGGCGACGGTGCTCACGCCAGGCCCCTCTCGGTGAGCAGCGCACGAAGCGCCGCTGCGGACTCCTGCACGGTCTGCTGGTGCGACTCGATCCGCAGATCCGGCGACTCGGGTGCCTCGTAGGGGTCGTCGACCCCGGTGAGGCCACTGATCTCGCCCGCGGCCTGCTTGGCGTACAGCCCCTTCACATCGCGTACGGAGCACACCTCGACCGGCGTAGCCACGTGCACCTCCAGATAGGCGGTGCCCTCGGCGCCATGGCGCTTGCGTACCGCGTCCCGGCTGTCGGCGTACGGGGCGATGACCGGCACCAGCACCTTCACGCCGTTGGCCGCCAGCAGTTCGGCGACGAAGCCGATCCGCTGGACGTTGGTGTGCCGGTCCTCGCGGGAGAAGCCGAGGCCCGCGGAGAGGAACTCCCGGATCTCGTCGCCGTCCAGGACCTCGACCCGGTGGCCGTCACTGCGCAGCCGGCCCGCCAGCTCGTACGCGATGGTGGTCTTGCCCGCGCTCGGCAGACCGGTGAGCCAGACGGTGGCTCCCGTCTCCGTCACGCTCATCGAAATCTCCTGATCAGTCGTCATCAGCCGTGCAGCCCGCATTCGGTCTTTCCGCGGCCGGCCCAGCGGCCGGCCCGTGCGTCCTCGCCCTCCAGCACCCGACGGGTGCAGGGCGCGCAGCCGACGGAGGCGTAACCGTCCGTCAGCAGCGGGTTGGTCAGTACGCCGTGCTCGGCGACGTACGCGTCCACGTCGTCCTGGGTCCAGCGGGCGATCGGCGAGACCTTGACCTTGCGGCGCTTCTCGTCCCAGCCGACGACCGGGGTGTTCGCCCGGGTGGGGGACTCGTCGCGGCGCAGGCCGGTCGCCCAGGCCCCGTACGCGGTCAGGCCCTCCTCCAGCGGCTTGACCTTGCGCAGCGCGCAGCACAGGTCGGGGTCGCGGTCGTGCAGCTTCGGTCCGTGCTCGGCGTCCTGCTCGGCCACCGTCCGGCGCGGGGTCAGCGTGATGACGTTGACGTCCATCACCGCGTCCACCGCGTCGCGGGTCCCGATCGTCTCCTCGAAGTGGTAGCCGGTGTCGAGGAACACCACGTCCACGCCGGGCGCGACGCGGGAGGCGAGGTGCGCGACGACCGCGTCCTCCATGGAGGACGTGACGCAGAACTCCTTGCCGAAGGTGTCGGTGGCCCACTTCAGGATGTCGAGCGCGGAGGCGTCCTCCAGCTCGCGTCCCGCACGTGCCGCCAGTTCCTTCAGGGCCTCGTCGGTGAGCTCGCCGGTGTGCAGCGTGTCCGTCATGTCCCGTCCCCTTCCACGTCGTTGCGCTGGAGTCCGTGGGCCAGCAGGCCCAGGAACTTCAGCTGGAACGCGCGATTGCAGGAAGCACATTCCCAGGCGCCGTGCCCCGCCTCGTGGGGGCGCAGGTCCTCGTCGCCGCAGTACGGGCAGTAGAAGGGCGCCGCTCGTTCGCTCATGACAGCGACTCCGCACTGGCCCGTGCCGCCCAGGTCGCGAAGCGCTCGTCGTCCTCGCGCTCCTCCTGGAACCTGCCGAGGACCCGCTCGACGTAGTCGGGGAGTTCGGCCGAGGTGACCTTCAGGCCGCGGACCTTGCGGCCGAAGCCGGCCTCCAGGCCGAGCGCGCCGCCGAGGTGCACCTGGTAGCCCTCGACCTGGTTGCCGTCGGCGTCGAGCATGAGCTGGCCCTTGAGACCGATGTCCGCGGTCTGGATGCGGGCGCAGGCGTTGGGGCAGCCGTTGATGTTGATGGTGAGCGGTTCCTCGAAGTCCGGCAGGCGGCGCTCCAGCTCGTCGATGAGCGCGGCGCCGCGCGCCTTCGTCTCGACGATCGCCAGCTTGCAGAACTCGATGCCGGTGCAGGCCATCGTGCCGCGCCGGAAGGTGGAGGGCTTCACCTGGAAGTCCAGCGCCTCCAGCCCGGCGGAGAGGGACTCGACCTGGTCCTGCTCCACGTCGAGGATGATCATCTTCTGCTCGACGGTGGTGCGGACCCGGCCCGAGCCGTGCGACTCGGCCAGCTCCGCGATCTTGGCGAGGGTGGAGCCGTCCACCCGGCCGACGCGCGGGGCGAAGCCCACGTAGAAACGGCCGTCCTGCTGCTGGTGGACGCCGATGTGGTCGCGCCAGCGGGAGGAGGGTTCGGCGGGTGCGGGGCCGTCCAGCAGCGGACGCTTGAGGTACTCGTCCTCCAGGATCTGGCGGAACTTCGCGGGACCCCAGTCGGCCATCAGGAACTTGAGGCGGGCGCGCGTGCGGAGACGGCGGTAGCCGTAGTCGCGGAAGATGCCGACGACACCGGCCCAGACGTCGGGAACCTCGTCCAAGGGGACCCAGGTGCCCAGGCGTTCGGCCAGCCGCGGGTTGGTGGACAGGCCGCCGCCGACCCAGACGTCGAAGCCCGGACCGTGCTCGGGGTGGTCGACACCGACGAAGGCGATGTCGTTGATCTCGTGCACCACGTCCTGGACGGGCGAGCCGGAGATCGCGGTCTTGAACTTGCGCGGGAGGTTGGAGAACTCCGGGCTGCCGATGTACCGGTCGTGGATCTCGTCCACCGCGGGCGTGCCGTCGATGATCTCGTCCGCGGCGATGCCCGCGACGGGGGAGCCGATGATCACGCGGGGGCAGTCTCCGCAGGCCTCGGTCGTGGAGAGCCCGACGGCCTCCAGCTTCTCCCAGATCGCCGGGACGTCCTCGATGCGGATCCAGTGCATCTGGACGTTCTGCCGGTCGGTGATGTCGGCCGTTCCGCGCGCGTACTGCTCGGAGATCTCACCGATCACCCGCAGTTGCGCGGTCGTCAGCCTTCCGCCGTCGATGCGCACCCGCAGCATGAAGTACGAGTCCTCGAGCTCCTCGGGCTCGAGCACCGCGGTCTTGCCGCCGTCGATGCCGGCCCGGCGCTGGGTGTAGAGCCCCCACCAGCGCATCCGGCCGCGAAGGTCGTTCGGGTCGATCGAGTCGAAGCCGCGCTTGGAGTAGATCGTCTCAATGCGTGTCCGCACGTTGAGACTGTCGTCGTCCTTCTTGAACTGCTCGTTCCCGTTGAGCGGGGTGTAGTGACCCATGGCCCACTGACCTTCACCACGGTGACGTCCGGCCTTGCGGCGGGGCGTGGCGGTAGCAGGCTGTTCGGGGGTGGCGGCCATGGCAAATACGTCCTTCGGGACTGCAGGAGGGCGGCTCTGAACTGCACACTCGCGTGAAGCGCGGCGGTGCGCAGGATGAAGCGTGAATCAAAGGGGCGCGGCGGTGCTGGAGACTCTCAGCGGGCCGGACAGATGGCGCTGGACATGCGGCCGAGGTCGACGTGCCGCCGACTCACCAAGGCAATTCCAGTTCCAGACATGGAGGAAGCGTGTCACGCGGATCTCGGGGCAGTCCACCACGATCCAGTATGTGGACGAGATGGTCCCGAAATGTGAGACGTGTGGCTTCCGTCACTCCCGCGACATCGACAAAGCGACATTGTCAGGCCGTGGAGTCGTCGTACGCGCCGGGCCAGGGGCCGGGCATCGCCACGTCGGGCTCCCGCTCGGTCCGGGTGTCGAACAGCCGGAAACCGCGGCGCAGGTAGTTGTCCATGGCGTGCGGACCGTCGTCGGAGCAGGTGTGCACCCACACCCGCTCGGTGGGCATCCGGCCGGGGTGGCGTTCGGCCAGGTCCCAGGCGCGCGCGACTCCGTACGACAGGAGGTGGCCACCGATGCGGCGGCCCCGGAAGGCCGGGATCAGCCCGAAGTAGCCGATCTCGACCACACCGCCCTCCTGCGAGTCGAGCTCGATGAAACCGGCGGGGGTCCCGTTCTCGTACGCCACCCAGGTCTCCGCGCCCGGGCGGTCCAGGACCTCCTGCCACTGCGCGTACGTCAGCCCCAGCCGGTCGGTCCACCGGATGTCCCCGCCCACCGCCGTGTAGAGGAACCGGCTGAACTCCGGCAGCGCCGTCTGCGACCGGACGATCCGCACATCGCCCGTGGGAGCGGCCGCGGGGCGCAGATCGTCGGGCGAGGTCTGCTCCAGGGACCAGATGGTCACCTCGGACGTGGGAGCGGCAGGGGCGGCGGGAAGGGTGGGGTTGCTCATGGCCGCCAGAAAACCACGCCGCCCGCGCCGCGCCAAACCCGGTCCACGCAGGACCCGCGCCGCACCGGACCTGCGGCTCGCTGTCCGGTCACCCCGCCCGGCCCGTCCAGGGATCCGCACGCCGCTGTCGGAGGGCCTCAGGCCGTACCCGCGGACGTACGCGTCCTCACGACCACCGGAGCCGTCGACCGGGGCAGCAGGTCCGCCGGCAGGTCCGGATGGATCACCTCCACCTCCACCCCCTCACCGAAGCGGTACGGGCGATGGGCGAGCACCTCCGCCAGATGGCGCCGTACACGGGAGATCTCCGCCCGGACCGTCACCGTCCGGGTCGGATCGCCGAAGATGTCCTGGGCCAGCTCCGCCGCGGTGCGCCCCTCCCGGTGCAGCGCCAGGGCGTACAGCAGCTCCGCGTGGCGGGGGGAGAGCCGCTGGGTCCAGGTGCCCACCGGACCCGCCACATGCACCGCGAGCCCGCGCTCCCGGCTCAGGTCGAGCACCACACGGCGCGGCGGTCCGTCGGCCCGGCCGTCCGCCACCTGCACGAGCCAGCCCCCCGGCAGCGGCTCCACGAGGCACATCCCGAGCGACGCCAGCCACACCCGGCCCGGCTGCAGCGACTTCGGCAGCGGCAGCCGGTCCACCGGCGGCATCCCCACGACGGCGGCCAGCCAGCCGTGGGTGTCCACCACCAGCGCGCGCCCGCCCAGCCGGCACAGGATGGGCGCCGCCACCGACCGCAGCCGTTCGATCGCCACCAGGTGCCGGGTGCGCAGTTCGCCCTCCGCGAGCGAGGCCACCGAGCCGACCAGTGCCAGCGTCGTCGGATGGAAGGTGGACGCGGGGCCGCTGATGTCGACGATGCCCATCAGCCGGCCGTCGCGCGGATCGCGTACCGGGGCCGCCGCACACGTCCAGTTGTGCAGGGCGCGGATGAAGTGCTCGGCCGAGTGGACCTGTACCGGGGTACGGGTGGCGAGTGCCGTGCCGATCGCGTTCGTCCCGGTCGTCGACTCCGACCAGGCTGCGCCCTCCTCCAGGCAGATGTCCTTGGCCAGGCGCATCACGGCCGTGTGGCCCTGGCGCCACAGCACCCGGCCCTCGTTGTCCGTGACGACCAGGATCTGCTGCGCCGCGTCGGCGATCGCGGCCAGCCCGTCCCGCAGCAGCGGCATGACGTCGCCGAGCACCGTGCTCCGGCGCCGGTGCTCGATCTCGTCCGCTTCGAGCAGCTCGCTCTCCGGCGACTGCTCGGGGTCGATGCCACTGCGCAGCACCCGGTCCCAGGACGCGTCGATCTCGGCGCGCGGGACCGGCACCCCGCGCGCGCCCGCCAGTCGGGCCTCCCTGGCCCGGTGCACCAGGCGGGTGGCGGTCACCACCGCCTGCGGGTCTGCTGCCGGTCGCGCTTCCACGGCAGGGCTTGTCTCCATGACGGGTTCCCCCAAAAGCAAAGCGTGGACCCGGTCCGACGGGTGAGCACCGGGTCCAGAAGACCCATCCTGCCGTGCCCGGGTCCGCGGTGCCGCGCACTCGACACAATGTTGCAACCCTTTGCAACTCTGGTGACAGGCCGCAGACCGTATGAGAGTGGCAGAACACCGGACGAGGAGTCCTCGGCTCCACCGTCCGGTGGTCCACAAAGGTGGAGGGTGGTGCCGTGTCGGCGCAGCACCACCTTCCATCGTTGTTCCGTACGCCGGGGACTACCGGTCCTGGGGCCGTGCCCGTTCCACGATCGACGCCAGGTCCAGGCTGTGCGGCAGCGTCCCGAACGCGGAACCCCAGTCCCCGCCGAGCCGCGAGGCGCAGAACGCGTCCGCGACCTCAGCGGGAGCCCAGCGCAGCAGCAGCGAGCCCTGGAGCACGAGCGCCATCCGCTCCACCAGCCGCCTGGCCCGCGCCTCCACGGCATCCAGATCCGCCAGCTCGGTCAGCAGGCCCTTGATCGCGGCATCGAGCCGGTGATCGGCGCCGCGCGCCTTTCCCACCTCGAGCAGGAACGCGTTGAGGGCCTGCGGCTCGCGCTGGAGCGCGCGCAGCACATCGAGCGCCTGGACGTTGCCCGAGCCCTCCCAGATCGAGTTGAGCGGCGCCTCGCGCAGCAGCCGGGGCATCCCGGACTCCTCCACGTACCCGTTGCCGCCGAGACATTCCAGAGCCTCGCCGACGACGGCGCCGCACCGCTTCGTCACCCAGTACTTGGCGGTCGGCACCGCGATCCGCAGGAAGGCGCGCTCCGCGTCCGTGTCCGCGTCGTACGCGGCGGCGAGCCGCAGCGCCAGCGTCGTCGCCGCCTCGGACTCCAGGGCCAGATCGGCCAGGACGTTGCGCATCAGCGGCTTGTCGATCAGCAGTCCGCCGAACGCACTGCGGTACGCGGTGTGATGGATCGCCTGCGCCACCGCCTGCCGCATCAGCGCCGACGAACCGACCACGCAGTCCAGCCGGGTCGCCGCCACCATCTCGATGATGGTGCGCACCCCGCGCCCCTCCTCGCCGACCCGGCGCGCCCAGGTCCCGTCGAACTCGACCTCGGCGGAGGCGTTGGACCTGTTGCCCAGCTTGTCCTTGAGGCGCTGGATCGCGAACGCGTTGCGGGCTCCGTCCGGCAGGACGCGCGGCACGAGGAAGCAGCTCAGCCCGCCCGGCGCCTGCGCCAGCACCAGGAAGCCGTCGGACATGGGTGCCGAGCAGAACCACTTGTGGCCGGTGAGCAGATACTCGCCGTCGCCGGCCAGCGGCTCGGCGCGGGTCGTGTTGGAGCGCACATCGGTGCCGCCCTGCTTCTCCGTCATGCCCATCCCGAAGAGCACGCCGGCCTTCTGCGAAGGAGGCCGCAGCCCTTCCTCGTACACGTGCGAGGTGAGCAGGGGTTCCCACTCGGCGGCCAGTGCCGGATCGGTGCGCAGCGCGGGGACGGCGGCGTGCGTCATCGACAGCGGGCAGCCGTGGCCGGCCTCGGCCTGCGTCCACACCAGGAACCCGGCGGCCCGCCGCACGTG
The DNA here is from genome assembly GCF_040605575.1 of Streptomyces sp. NPDC005566. Taxonomy (NCBI): domain Bacteria; kingdom Bacillati; phylum Actinomycetota; class Actinomycetes; order Kitasatosporales; family Streptomycetaceae; genus Streptomyces; species Streptomyces sp. NPDC005566. The sequence goes on from NZ_JBEXDB010000009.1 coordinate 151,133, forward strand.
GCCGGCCGGCCGGCCCCAGGCATCGGTCAGACCGGCCGACACCGCATGCCCGAGCAGCCGGTGCCAGGCGGGGTGGAACTCCACTTCGTCGACGCGGTGTCCGTAACGGTCGTGCGTGCGCAGTCCGGGCGGATTCCCGTTCGCCTGAGCACCCCACAGCTGCGCCTGGGCGGAACCGGCGGACAGACCGAGCGCCCGGAGTTCTCTCTGCGCCTCGGGGAGGATCTCGGGCGCGATGTGCCGCTCGACGGCTTCGGTGAGGGCGCGGTCGGTGGCGAAGACGTCATAGCCGACCAGCGGCGGAACCTGGTTGGTCACTGTGTGGGTGCTTGCTGCCATGCCGATACGGTAAGGACGTGCAGGCAGCAAAAGAAACACCCGAGCGGCCACCGGGGCGGCTCCACCGGGCTCGAGTCCTCTACCGCAACGTATCCAAGCGCCAGATGGCGTGGCAGTTGCTCAAGGACACGGTCAACTCGTGCATGGAGTACCGCATCCTCGGTCTCGCGGCCGAGGCGGCGTTCTTCACCCTGCTGTCACTGCCGCCGCTGCTGCTCGGGCTGATCGGCCTGCTCGGCTACGTCGACGACTGGACGGCCACCACCACGGTCGCCTCCATCGAGCGCAACATCCTCGGTGCGGTGCAGACCGTGCTGTCCGAGCGGGGCGTGAAGGACATCGCCAGGCCGCTCATGGACGACGTGACGACCGGTGCGCGCCCCGACGTCATCTCGCTCGGCTTCGCGATCGCCCTCTGGTCGGGTTCCCGGGCGGTGAACGTCTTCATCGACACCATCACCGTGATGTACGGGCTCGACGGGCACCGGGGCATCGTCAAGACCCGCCTGCTCGCTTTCCTGCTGTACGTGGTCGCGCTGCTGCTGGGAGCGGTGGTGCTGCCGTTGCTGGTGGTCGGTCCCGACCGGGTGGTGGAGTTCGTCCCGTGGGGCACCGAGGTACTCGCCGTCCTGTACTGGCCGTTGGTCATCGTGCTGTCGATCGCGTTCCTGACGACGCTCTACCACGTCTCGGTACCCGTCCGTTCACCGTGGATAGAGGACGTTCCCGGTGCGCTGGTGGCGCTCGGTATGTGGGTGGTGGGCTGCTTCCTGCTGCGGATCTACCTCACGAACACGGTCGAAGGGCCCACGATCTACGGTTCGTTGGCGGCGCCCATCGCTGTCCTGCTCTGGATAGGTATCTCAGCATTCGCCGTACTCGTCGGTGCCGCGGTGAATGCCGCGATCGACCGGGTATGGCCTTCACTCGCCACCGCCGCGGCCCGTGCGGCCAACGAGCGGCTGCGGGCGGCCCAGGCGGCCGAGCTCGTGGCCCGGACCCAGTCGGCGAACTGGGACGCCTACGCGGACGACGAGGACGACGACGTGTACATGCCGTCCGAGTTCCCCGAGCGCTGGTCCCGCTTCCTGCCGCCGGACGACGTGAAGTCCCGGCTCCACGCGAACCGCGACAAGGACCCCAAGGAGCAGTGACGCCGTAGCGTGGTGCCCATGGGTGCGGGCGGACGGTACGAGGAGCGGTCGTCGCGCTTCGGCGGTGCGGCGGTCTGGAAGTGGAGCGGGCCGCGCGACCCGGCACGGTCCGTCCTGCCCGACGGCTGCATGGACCTGCTCTGGACCGGCGGCCGGCTCCTCGTGGCGGGCCCCGACACCCATGCGTTCACTTCCGACGAGGCCGGCCCCGGAGCGTGCACCGGCATCCGCTTCGCGCCCGGAACGGCACCAGCACTGCTCGGCGTACCCGCGCACGAGCTGCGCGACCGGCGGGTCCCCCTCGACTCGGTGTGGCCGGGCGCGGAGGTCCGCAGACTGGCCGAGAGGATCGACGACGCCGCCGACCCTGCCGCCGCGCTGGAGGACATCGCCCTGCGCCGGGCCGCCGACGCGAGCCCGCCGGACCCGCTCGCGCTGTCAGTCGCGGAGCGGCTCGGGCAGGGCCTCTCCGTCGCCGACACGGCCAGGTCGGTCGGCCTGGGGGCCCGCCAGCTGCACCGGCGCTCCCTGGCCGCCTTCGGATACGGGCCGAAAACCCTCGCCAGGGTCCTGCGGCTGCAGCGCGCCCTCACCCTCGTGCGAGCCGGAACGCCGTACGCCGAGGCCGCCTGCGCCGCCGGGTGCACCGACCAGGCGCATCTGGCCCGTGAGGTGCGGGACCTGGCCGGTACGACGCTCGGCGGCTACCTCGCCGTGCTGGGCGGGGCCGGTCAGGCGCCGGCGAAGAGCGACACGGCGCTGCCGTCCGGATCGAGCACGACGGCATAGCGCTGCCCCCACACGGCGTCCCAGGGCTCCAGGTGGCCTTCGTATCCGGCACCCGTCAGTTCGGCGTACACCGCGTCGACCTCAGCCGGGCTGTCGCACAGGAAGGCGAGGCCGACGCGCTCGCCGCCCTTCGACCCGGTCCAGTCCGGATCGAAGGTGCGGACGACGTCCTCCGTGTCCCACAGCAGTCGCTGCCCACCGGGCAGGGCCACTTCGACGTGGGGTGCGGATTCGGCGTCGGCGGGGATGTCGAGCCCGAGCCGGCGGTAGAAGGCGAGCGATGCGGCCAGGTCCGCGGTCGTGATGCCGATCGCGTCGAGTCGTGGAGTCATGGACCGAAGGTATGCGGGTCACCGCTCGCAGGTCTTGTACGAAACGGTCACCGAGCTCACCCGGTGCAGGCGGTGGGCGAGGTACCCGGGTCCGTCAGCGGGAGGCCGAGCTGCGCGCGTTCGGTGAGCCAGCGGGTCGGCCGGTGGCGGGGGTCCCCGGTCGTCGCGTGCAGGGCACGCTGCAGTTCCAGCATCCGTGCGGCACCGATCCGGTCGCCCCAGGCGAGTGGTCCCACCGGGTAGCCGAGCCCGGCCGTCACCGCCAGGTCGATGTCCGAAGGGGTGGCGAGCGAGCGCTCGGCGATCGACGCGGCGACGGACACCACCGATGCGAGCAGCCGCTGCGCCACCGAACCCGCCGTGTCCCGCACCACCGACACGGCGAACGGTTCCTCGCCGTCCGCCGCGCGGGCCAGTACCGCCCGGGCGTCCCGCGCGGCCGTCGGACCGGCCGCGGGCGTCACCGCGAGGACACGGCGGCGGCCCGCCGCGGGCAGCGGGTCCACACCGAAGGTGCGCCCGGCCGGCAGGCCCAGCGAGGCCACCGCGGCGGCCACCGTGGTGCCCCAGACCGGGACCAGGACGAGAGCATGGGCGGAGGGCGCGGGGCCGCTCTCGACGGCGGCTCCCGCGGCGGTCAGCGCCGCGCGGAGGGCGTCGGCGTCGGACACCGGGCCCGTGCCCGTGCCGGAGGGCGAGCCCGCGCCCGTGCCCGTGCCGGAGGGCGAGCCCGCGCCCGTGCCCGTGCCGGAGGACGAGCCCGCGCCCGTGCCCGTGCCGGAGGACGAGCCCGCGCCCGTGCCTGTGTCCACCACGAACACCGGCCGGTCGCCGTCGCCCGTCACCGGCGCCTCCGCGGCCGGGGCGGGCGCCTCGGAGCCGTACGCGAACCAGCCCCGGCCGGTCTTGCGGCCGTGCAGGCCCGCGGCCACCCGGTTCGGGGTCAGGTACGAGGGGCGGAGCCGGTCCTCGTACCGGAAGCCCTGCCAGATCGAGTCGATCACGGCCGCCGTCACATCGAGCCCCGTGAGGTCCATCAGCTCGAACGGGCCCATCCGCAGCCCGAGCACGTCCCGCGCGATCCGGTCGATGCCCGCCGGGTCGGCGACCGACTCCTCCAGCAGCGCGAGCGCCTCGGTCACCAGACCGCGCCCGGCGTGGTTGACCAGGAAGCCGGGGGTGTCGGCCACCGTGACCGCACGGTGGCCGCAGCTCTCGACCAGCTCGGTCAGCGCTTGCGGGATCTCGGAACGGGTGGCGGCTCCCGGCACGATCTCGACGATCTTCATCAGCGGTACGGGGTTGAAGAAGTGCAGCCCCGCCAGCCGCGTCGGGTCCTTCAGCGACGCGGCGATCCGGGTCACCGACAGGGACGAGGTGTTGGTCGCGAAGACGGCGGAGCCGGGCAGGGCCTGCTCCAGCTTCCCGAACACCTCCGCCTTGGTCTCCAGGTCCTCCCGTACGGCCTCGATGACCAGGTCGACGTCAGGTCCCTGTGCCCAGGGATCGTCCAGGGGCACCAGCCGCTCCAGGGCGGCAGCACAGTCCCCGGCGGACATCCGGCCCTTGTCCACGGCGCGTTCCAGCATGGACCGTACGAAGTCCACGGCCGCCGTCACCGCCTCCGTACGGACGTCGCACAGCTCGACGGTGTGTCCGGCGGACGCCGCCCACTGGGCGATACCGCGGCCCATGGCTCCGGCGCCGACGATCCTGATACGCATGGAAGATGGGGTCCTCTCGGGGTTCGGGACGGTGAGTCGTCTCAGCGAAGATAGACGCGGTCCGGGTCGACGTCCTCCCGCAGGAGCCGCAGCTCCGCGGCGGTGGGCGGTGGCACGGTCGCGACCGAGTCGGCCACCTTCAGGTCCCAGCCCGTCGCCGCCCGCGCCTGCTCGACCGTGACACCCGGATGCACCGCGACCAGCCTGAGCTCCTCGCCGATGCCCTCGCGGGCCAGGATGCCCAGTTCGGTGATGACCCGGGTGACGCCGATCCCCAGCGGCCGGATGCCCTCGGCGAGCGCGCGGTCCGGGCCCGGTGTGGTGCAGAAGTCCAGGGTCCCGGTGAAGGAGCGCGGATTGTGCCGGCGCATCACGACGAAGACCTCACGGGAGTTGGCCATCACCTCGATGCCGCCGCCGGAGCCGGGCAGCCGCACCGAGGGGCTCTCCCAGTCGCCGATCACGGAGGTGTTCAGATTGCCCCACCGGTCGATCTGCGCCGCGCCCAGGAAACCGACGTCGATGTGGCCGCCCTGCAGGACGTTGCCGAACAGGGCCGGCATCGACAGCACCGCCTCCGCGCCGGAGATGAGCACGGCGTCGGCGATGGTCTCGGGCAGATGCGAGGGGTGCGCCCCGCAGACCCCGGACTCGTACACGACCTCGATCTGCGGGGCCACCGTCAGGTGGGCCAGCTCGGTGGCGAGCGTCGGCAGTCCGATTCCGGCGAAGACCGTGCGGCGCGAAACCAGTTCGCGGGAGGCGACGACGGAGAGCAGCTCCGAGGACGTGACGGTGCCCGGCTCGGTGGTGGTGGTCATGACCAGCTCCTTCTCGTGTTCCGCGCTCACAGCCGGCGTCCGTAGTTCACGGGTTCGCTGAGCGCCTCGCCGACCGCGAGCCCCGCCCAGAAGTCCTCGCCCAGCTTGGCGACGTACTCGGAGTGGTCGGCCGTGCCGTACACCCACTCCCGAAGCCACTCCTGAAGCCGTTCCGGGTCCTTGCTGATGTGCGACCAGGCCCGGTAGAAGTCGTTGTCCCGGTCGTAGTAGCCCTGCGCGAACGAGGGGTGCGCGCCGCGCGGGCAGACGACGACGGCATCCACCGCATGGGCGGGGACGAGCGTGCGGTTCGGGTCCGAGCGGACCACCTCGTCGCCGACGATCTCCTCCACGACGACGACGGCCTTGCCGGCCGCGTACACGGCCTCCGCCTGGATGCCCGTCAGCCCCCACATCTGCGTGTTGCCCCGGCGGTCGGCCCGCTGGGCGTGGATGAACGTCACATCCGGGTTCACGGGCGGCACGACATAGATCTGCTCGGTCTCGCCGTCCGGCCCCGGATAGGGCGAGGCGACCTTGCGCAGATCGCTGTTGACGGACGGCAGATCGCTGCCCCCGTAGCTGCGCAGGGGGTAGAACGGCAGCCGCTGGGCTCCGGCGAGATAGCGGCAGATCATGCCGTAGTGGCTGTACTCCTCGAAGGCGAGGGGTGCGGGATCGCTGCTCTCGATCCGGCGCCGCAGCTCACCGAGCGAACCGGCGGAGGAGTTGCCCACGAAGGAGGAGACCAGCCGCGAGACGCAGCCCGCGGCGATCATCTGGTCCACCACGATGTCCGCGGTCATCCGTACGACCGTGAGGTCCCGGCGGCCCTGGCGGATGATCTCGTGCCCGGCCGCGGTGGGGATGAGGTGGGTGAAGCCCTCCAGGCAGACGGTGGCGCCGTCCTGGACGAAGGCGGCGACGGCCGCCTTCATCGACATGGTCTTGTCCGGCCCGTCGTCGGCCCTGTCCGTCCGGTCCACGGTGCTCCTCGGCGAGTGTGTGCTGGTCGCCCTACCGTGTCAGCGGCCATTGATTGCTGTCCAATACCAAATTAAGGTCGGATCAAGACCGCTGATTAATGAATGGGTGTTCCGTATGGAACTGCGTCATCTGACCGCCTTCACCGCCGTGGCCGAGGAGCTGCACTTCGGCCGGGCCGCCAAGCGGCTGCAGATGGCGCAGCCGCCGCTCAGCCAGCAGATCCGGCAGCTGGAGAAGGAGCTCGGCGTCCAGCTCTTCGAGCGCAACACCCGCTCGGTGCGGCTCACCAGCGCGGGGGAGTCCTTCCTCGAACCCGTACGGACGGTGCTCGAGGACCTCGACACGGCGGTACGGGCGGCCAAGGCCGCCGGGCGCGGCGAGTACGGCCGGGTCACGATCGGCTTCGCCGGTGCCTCCAGCCACGAGACGCTGCCGCAGCTGACCCGGGCCGTCCGTGCGGCCCACCCCGCGCTGGAGCTGGTCATGAAGGGGCAGACGTACGCCAACGTCGCCCTGTCCCGGGTCGCCGACGGCTCGCTCGACCTCGGCTTCGTCCGCCTGCCGGTGACCCAGCCGGGGGTGGCATACCGGGTGATCGACGAGGAGGAGCTGCTGTGTGCGCTGCCCTCCGACCACCGGCTGGCGCACCTCGAGAGCATCCCGATCGGGATCCTCGCCGACGAGCCGTTCGTCTCCTTCCCGGCCAACACCGGATCCACCGTGCGCGACGCGATGGTCGAGGCGTGCGAGGCCACCGGCTTCAATCCGCGTGTCGTGCAGGAGGCCCCCGACTCGTACACGATCCTGGCCCTGGTCGCCGCGGGCGTCGGTGTCACCCTCACCGTCTCCTCCTGCAGGCACATCCAGCAGAACGGGCTGGTGTACCGGCCCCTCGCCGGCCCGCCCATCCGGCGACAGGCGGCGCTTGCCTGGCGTGCCGACAATCCGTCCGCGGCGCTCCGTGCGGTGCTGGCGGTCGCCGAGGAGGCCCTGCCGACGCCGTAGGGCACGCCCCGGGGGTGATTGAGACGCGCTGCGTCTTGAAGAGGGGGCAACTCGATATTGGACCGACTCAGTGGTCGGGTGCGAAGGTCGCCCCACACACCCGAACCGCCGAAAGGTGTCCCCCGTGCCCGACCAAACCGATGTCGTCATCTGCGAACCGCTGCGCACCCCCATCGGACGTTTCGGCGGAGCGTTCGCCCAGCAGACGCCGGCCGCGCTCGCCGCACGCGTCATCGCCGAGGTCGTCGCCCGTACGGGGATCGACCCGGCCCGGGTCGACGAGGTGATCCTCGGCCACGCCTACCCCACGTCCGACGCCCCGGCCATCGGCCGGGTCGCCGCCCTCGACGCAGGGCTCCCCGACTCCGTCACCGGCGCCCAGATCGACCGGCGCTGCGGGTCCGGCCTCCAGGCCGTCCTGGACGCGGCCATGCAGATCCGCGCCGGATTCAGCGATGTCGTGATCGCCGGCGGCGTCGACGTGATGAGCGCCGCCCCCTACTACACGCACGACGGGCGCTGGGGCATCAAGGGCCCCGGGCTGCAGCTCCACGACTCACTGGCCCGCGGCCGGGTCACCGCCGGGGGCGTCAACCACCCCGTACCCGGCGGCATGATCGAGACCGCGGAGAACCTGCGGCGCACCTACTCCATCAGCCGCGCCGACCAGGACGCGCTGGCCCTGCGCTCGCAGGCCCGCGCCGCCCGCGCCGCCGCGGAGGGCCGCTACGACGCCGAGACCGTCCCCGTCACCGTACGCACGCGCAAGGGCGAGACGGTCGTGACCGCCGACGAGCACCCCCGCCCCGACACGACCGCCGAGCAGCTCGCCGCGCTGCGGCCCATCATGGGCAAGTCCGACCCGGAGGCGACCGTCACCGCAGGCAACGCCAGCGGCCAGAACGACGCTGCCGCCGCCTGCCTGGTCACCAGCGCCGCCACCGCCGAACGGCTGGGACTGACCCCTCTGGTCCGGCTCGTCTCCTTCGCCCGGGCCGGTGTCCCCGCCGCGACCATGGGCATCGGTCCCGTACCGGCCACCCACGCGGCCCTGGGCCGCGCCGGTCTCACCCTCGCCGACCTCGACCTCATCGAGATCAACGAGGCCTTCGCCGCCCAGGTCCTGGCCTGCACCCAGGAGCTGGGCCTCGGCGAGAAGGACCACGAGCAGCGGATCAACGTCAACGGATCCGGAGTCTCGCTCGGCCACCCCGTGGGCGCCACCGGGGCCCGCATCCTCGCCACGCTCACCCGCGAGATGCACCGCAGCGAGGCCCGCTACGGCCTGGAGACCATGTGCATCGGCGGCGGCCAGGGCCTCGCCGCGGTCTTCGAGCGCGTCACCGCCTGACCGCCCCCCGTCCCCGTCCTCGACACCTCCTTCCCCCATCGCGTGACAGCGGGCGTCCCGCCAGGCGCCCCTGTCCGCCATGCCCCCATCCGCTTGATCAACGATGTTCACGGGAGCCACCAATGAGTGCGTCCACCGCAACCGCACGCGAGAAGACGAAAGCCGCCAACCGCGCAGGATTCGGAGCCTTCATCGGCTCCACCATCGAGTGGTTCGACTTCTACATCTACGGAACCGCGGCGGCGCTCGTCTTCGACAAGGTGTTCTTCCCCGAACTCGAAGGGCCCATGGGCACTCTGGTCGCCTTCGCGACCTTCTGGGTCGGCTTCCTCGCCCGCCCCATCGGCGGCATCGTCTTCGGCCACTACGGCGACCGCCTCGGCCGCAAGAAGACCCTCGTCATCACCCTGCTGATGATGGGCATCTCCACCACCGCGATCGGTCTGCTCCCCGGCTACGCCTCCATCGGCATCGCCGCCCCGATCCTGCTGGTCTGCATCCGCATGATCCAGGGCATCGGCCTCGGCGGTGAGTGGGGCGGCTCCGTCCTGATCGCCTCCGAGCACGCGCCCAAGGGCAAGTCCGTGCTGTACGGGGCCTTCGCCCAGCAGGGCTCGCCCGTCGGCAACACCCTCTCCACGGTGAGCTTCCTGGCCATCAGCCAGCTCCCCGACGCCGCCTTCGTCTCCTGGGGCTGGCGGGTGCCGTTCCTCGCCTCCGCCGCACTCGTCATGGTCGGCCTGCTGGTCCGGCTGAAGGTGACCGAGTCCCCGGCCATGGCCAAGCTCATCGAGAAGAAGGAAGTCGTCAAGCTCCCGCTGACCGAGGTCCTGCGCAGTCACCCCATGCTGATCGTCCTCGGCATCGGCGCCTGCACGATCGGCCTGTCGGCGACCTACTTCAAGTCGACGTTCGCCCTGTCCTGGGCCACCACGTCGCTCGACTTCGACCGCAGCTCGTTCCTGACGATCATCCTGGTCGCCAACATCACCCAGATCATCGTCCAGCCCTTCGGCGCCGTCCTCGCCACCCGGATGAAGAGCTGGTCCCGCGCCGTGACCGTGATGCTGCTGCCCGAACTGATCCTGATGCCGCTGATGTTCATCCTGATCAGCACCGAGAACTACGGTCTCGCGATGCTCGGGGTCGCCGTCGCCACCATCCCGCACTGCCTCTACTACGCGGCCCTCGCCGGCATGCTCGCCAGCCGCTTCCCGGCCCATCTGCGCTACACCGGCATCTCGCTCTGCTACCAGCTGTGCGGCACGCTGCTCGGCGGCACGACCCCGATCATCGGCCAGTTCCTGCTCAACCGGACGGGCTCGATCACCGCGGTCATCGCGTACGCCGTCCTCCAGGTGGCGCTGACCCTGGGCTGCATGCTGCTCCTGCTCAAGCGCCCCAACCACGACGAGCAGGCCGCGGAGCCGGTCGCCGCCCGCCGCACCGTCCCCGTCACCGCCTGACCGCGCCCCGTCCGAAGAGAACGGAGTACCGCCCATGCCCCTGACCGTGCACGGCATCCCGGAGATCCTCGCCCTCGGCGGGCGCGACCTCGGGCACTCCGCCTGGAAGGAGGTCACCCAGGAGCTCATCGACACGTACGCGTACGTCTCCGGTGACCACCAGTGGATCCACACCGACGCCGAACGCGCCGCGGCCGGCCCGTACGGGCGCACCATCGCCCACGGCTACATGGTCCTGAGCTGGGGCATCCCGATGTTCGGCGAGCTGCTCCAGGTGAGCGGCGTGGGGCGGGCGCTCAACTACGGGGTCAATAGGGTCAGGTACCCGGCGCCCGTCCCCGTCGGCAGCCGCGTACGGCTGCACGCCTCCGTCACCGAGGTGAAGGAGGTCCCGCGGGGCGGCGTACAGATGACGCGGGCCTTCACCTTCGAACTCGAAGGGTCGCAGAAGCCGGCCTGCGCCGCGGAGTCGCTGACGCACTTCTACCCGTGAGGGCCGCCTCGCGGCGGTGAGGACCGCCTCCCCGCCGCGAGGACCGCCCCGAGGACCGCCCCGTCGGGGCATCCGGACGAGGTGTGCACGGCAGTGCTCGTCCGGTCCGCACCCGTGTTCGGCGGAGGAGACCGCGGGCAGCGGTCCTACGTCCCGAACAGCGCGGGACGGGGTGCTAGCGGGTGGCGAGCCGCTCCAGCAGGGCGGCGCTCCGTGCCAGCAACGTCCTCTCCGCATCCGTGAGTTCGGCCTCGATGGCCTGCGCGAGCCAGCCGGCCCTGCGGCCGCGCTCCGCTTCGAGTGCGGCCCGGCCCGCGTCTGAGAGCTCGACCAGCGACTTGCGGCCGTCCGTGGGGTGTGCCCGGCGCGTGATCAGGTTCTGCTCCATGAGGAGTCCCACCGCCCTGGCCATCGACTGGGGGCGTACGCGCTGATCGGCGGCGAGGTCGCTGGTGGTCATGGCGCCGTCGCGGTCGAGTGCGCCGAGGACGGCGACCTGGCCCAGCGGGATGTGGTCCTCGTGCTTGACGCGCCGGGTGAGCTTGCCCATCGCGGTGCGCAGTTCTGCGGCGATGGTGGCGGCTTCCGAGGTGGGCATAGGGCACTTTACCCCGTTGTCAGCAGGGCTGAGCCGCTGACCTGCACAGCAATGCTGTACAGCCAAACTGATCAGCATTGCTGTATTGTTTCGTCCTGTCGGGCTCAGCGCCAGCGTTGTCGCAGCCGGGGCCACGGCACACGAAAACAAGAAGGAACCCCCATGCCCGCAGGAGCAGCCGGAACCGTCGACACCACCATCAAGACCGTCACAGCCCGCCGGATCATCGACAGCCGGGGCAACCCGACGGTCGAGGTCGACATCGTCCTGGCGGACGGCTCCCTGGGGCGCGCGGCGGTTCCCTCCGGCGCATCCACCGGCGCCCGGGAAGCCGTGGAGCTGCGCGACGGAGACACCTCGCGCTGGCACGGCAAGGGCGTCGACCGCGCGGTGGCCCACGTCAACGGGGAGATCGCGGCGTCCGTTCGCGACCGGGACGCGGCGGACCAGGAGGGCCTCGACGCCGCGCTGATCGCCCTCGACGGCACTGCCACGAAGGCCCGGCTCGGCGCCAACGCGGTCCTCGGCGTCTCCCTCGCCACCGCCAAGGCCGCCGCGGCGGCCCACCACCTGCCCCTCTACCGCTACCTCGGCGGCGCCGACGCCCACCTCCTGCCGCTGCCGATGATGAACATCGTCAACGGCGGCGCCCACGCCGACAATCCGCTGGACTTCCAGGAGTTCATGATCGCGCCCCTGGGTGCGGACACCTTCGCCGAAGCCGTACGCATGGGCAGTGAGGTCTTCCACACCCTGCGCCGCGACCTGCTGGCCGCCGGGCACTCCACGGGCGTCGGAGACGAGGGCGGCTTCGCGCCCGCACTGCGTACCGCCGAGGAGGCGCTCGACTTCGTGATGACCGCCATCGAGCGCACCGGCTACCTCCCCGGCACGGACATCGGCCTGGTCATGGACCCGGCGTCGTCGGAGTTCTTCCGCGACGGGGTGTACGACTACACCGGCGAGGGCGTGCGCCGCACCCCCTCCCAGAACGCCGACTACTTGGCCGGGCTCATCGACGCCTACCCGGTCGTCTCCATCGAGGACCCCATGGCGGAGAACGACCTGGACGGCTGGCGCGAGCTGACCGCCCGCGTGGGCGACCGCTGCCAGCTCACCGGGGACGACGTGTTCTGCACCGACGAGACGCTGCTGCGCGAGGGCATCCGCACCGGCGTCGGCAACTCGGTCCTGGTCAAGGTCAACCAGATCGGGACCCTGACCGAGGCACTGGCCACGGTGGCCACGGCCCACCGGGCGGGCTGGACGGCGGTCATGTCGCACCGCTCGGGCGAGACGGAGGACACCACCATCGCGGATCTCGCGGTGGCGACCGGCTGCGGTCAGATCAAGACCGGATCGCTCTCCCGCTCCGACCGCACGGCGAAGTACAACCAACTGATCCGGATCGAGGAGGAGCTGGGCGACTCGGCGCGCTACGCGGGCCGCTCGGCGCTGCGCCGGGCGTGAACCCCGGACGGACCGAGGCGCACGCCGACCAGGTGGCGCGCGGTGCGCGCCACGCGCACCCACTTCGACGGCATCCGCCCCCGGCCGAACGCACCCACTGCGTCTGGGGTGTGAGGCGGCTGCGGACCTCCTGCTACCGGACGCCGCCGTACAGATAGCTCGAACTGCCGGCGAGGGTCGCGCGGCACCAGGTGTCCACCGCTTCCTGGTCCATCGCGGTCCAGTCGGGAGTGCGTTCCACCTGGGCGCCGCCCAGCCGGCGGCCGAGCTCCATCAGCCGTGCGCCCTCCGCGGTGCGCTCCCGCGCGTAGTGCCGCAGCGCCTCGGCGGGCGAGGAGGACCCGCGCAGCGCCTCCTCCAGACACAGGGCGTCCTGCAGCGCCTTGACCGCGCCGCTCGCCGTGTGCGGCCGGGTGACGCCTGCCGCGTCCCCGGCCAGCAGGAACGGCGGATCCGCCGAACGGGGTGCGTGGAGGTCGGTCACCGGGTGGCAGACCATGGACGTGTGCTCACCGCGGGCGACGATGTCCGCCCACTCGGAAGGGAAGTGCTCATCGGCGATCTCCCGTACGTACGAGGCAAGTTCCTGCGGATCGCCGGGCTCCGGCACGGGCGGCTTCGCGTAGACGGCGTAGGCGAGCAGACGCTCATCGGGTCCGGCTCCGCCGCCCCGGGGGATCAGGTAGAAGATGCCGTGTCCGCCGGGGTAGCCGATGGTGATCCAGGCACCGCGCAGGAGCTCGAGCTGCCGCTGATGCCCGTCGAGCGCGCTCAGCGGGAGCGCGCCGCGCCACACCGTGTACCCGGCGGGCGACGGACTCAGCCCGGGGGCGAGTGCGTGCCGGGTGAGTGACCGGTGCCCGTCGGCGCCCACCACGATGTCGTACGACTCCTCCGCCCCGGCCGTACGGACGAGGGCGTGCCCCGAGGCGGTCCGTTCGACGGAGGTGACGGGACGGCCCCGGTGGTAGCGGGCGGTGTCGGCGTTCGCACGCAACGCCCGCCACAGCAGCCCCCAGTTGCACGGCGTGACCGGGCTCGGCTGGCGGGCGAACTCGCGAGCCGCCCGCTGCCCCGGCTGCCGGGTCAGCCAGACGCGCGTGGCCACCGGTGCCGTGGGCATCGCGGCGTCCAGATAGCCCGTGGAGACGAGCTGTCCGTGCAGGGGAGGCGGGATCACGATGCCCAGACCGCGGTCCTGGAGGTCGCCGGTGCTGCGCTCGTACACGGTGACGTCCGCCCCGGCCCTGGAGCCCGCGATCGCCATCGCGCACCCGGCGATGCTTCCGCCGACCACGCCCATCCGTAAGCCTGTCGCTGCCACGCCACTGCCGCCTGTCCGTCGTCCCGGGAGGTGTCGTCCCCATGGTCGCAGCCGGCCCGGTGCGGCCGGGGGACAACACCTGCTTCGGGAACAAGGGCCGCCCGCACAGCATCGATCGCTGTGCGGGCGGCCCTTGTGCGTGCGTGACGGCTGGGGAACTAGCGCTGCGAGTTACGGGTGCGCCGCAGCAGCACCGCGCCGCCCAGGAGCAGCGCAGCACTCGCACCGGCGGCCAGGCCGAGGTCACCCGCGCCGGTCTCGGCCAGCTGCGAGCCGGGGGTGTTCGGGCCGGGGTTGCCGGCCGGCGGCTGGTCGACCGGGGGCTGATCCACCGGCGGCTTGGAGGTCGGCGGCTCGTCGACCGGCGGCTCGGAGGTCGGCGGCTCGTCCACCGGCGGCTCGTCGACCGGCGGCTCGGAGGTCGGCGGCTCGTCCACCGGCGGCTCATCGACCGGCGGCTCGTCGACCGGCGGCTCGTCCACCGGCGGGTGGCCGTGGTCGCGACCGCTCACGTTGGCGCAGGAGTTGCCGCCCGTGGGATTCAGCGCGCCCACGATGTCGACGGTGTTGCCGCAGGCGTTCACCGGGATGTCGATGGGCACCTGGGCCAGGTTGCCCGACAGCACGCCGGGCGAGCCGGTTGCCACGCCCTCCGCGCTCGCGCCGGAGCCGTGACCGCCGGAGCCGTGTCCACCGGAGCCGTGGCCGCCCGACCCGTGACTGCCGGACCCGTGTCCGCCGTGGCCCTTGTCGGAGCTGACGTTCGCACAGGTGTTACCGAAGGCGGGGTTCAGCAGGGCGATCACATTGACGGTATTGCCGCAGAGGTTGACCGGGATGTGCACCGGGACCTGCACGGCATTGCCCGAGCCCACGCCAGGCGAATTGGCGGCGACGCCGTCAGCCGACGCATCGGCGTGCGCATAACCGCCGGCGGCGGACAGGATGCCCGACGCCGCCGCCATGACGATCATGCTTTTATTCAGAACCTGTCGCATTACTTGCCCTTCTTCGGGATATTCACGTGGGCAGTGAGCCCGCAGAATCATCGCGCGGTGCCGCTGGTGTGCCGGGGCGGTGGCCCCGGCGGTCACTCATTCCATCTACGCGGACTACTTCATAACGACAGGGGACTTGCGTGGGAAACTCGGAGAGTCGTGGAAATTATGTAACCACTCGAATGGGTCACGTACATGCGTTCACTTGACGTGGGGTGCCTGCGGATTCCCGGCATTCGGGTGAACGGGGAGAACCAAACCTCGGGCGAAGAGTTGGGCAGGTCGCTCCGCCACGGAGCAATCAGTACGAGAAGGGTTCATCGTGATCAAGAAGGTTCTGGCTACGGGTGCCGTCGCCGCCTCCATCCTCGGTCTCTCGGCAACGAGCGCCATGGCGCTCGGTGACGACACCGGCACGACGTCGATCAACGGCAACGGTGCTGTGTCGGAGTTCGGCAACAGCGTGACCAAGGGTGACCAGAGCCCGCAGCTCAGCCTGGTCCAGGGCTCGCTGAACAAGCCCTGCGTCGCCCTGCCGCTCAAGGCGAACGTCGGTGGGCTCCTCGGTGCCCTCGCGGTCGGGGTCCAGGACATCAACGTCCTGTCGAGCCCGCAGAACCAGCAGTGCACCGACAACTCCACCCAGGCCAAGGGTGACGAGGCCCTGTCGCACATCCTGAACGACATCCCGGTTCTCTCCGCGAACGGCGCCGGCAACGGCTGATTCGGACTGCACAGACCGGCCCGGGCCGCCGACACTCCTCCATCGTGCGGTTCGGGCCTGCGTCATTCGGGGGGTTTTTCAAGAAACTGCTTCCAGAGAGTTTCGATAACGCCCGCCAATCGTTACGCATTACAGAACCGGAGCCACGAGCGCATTCTCAACAGCGCTCGTGCGGCACGAAAGGCGTGACCGCTCAGGGCTCCGCTGCAGAAAGGGACGAAAGTGAAGTACACCAAGGTTGCCGCCATCGCCGCCGGAACGCTCATGGCGCTGGGTGCCGCTGCGCCGGCCATGGCCGACTCCGAGGCCGAGGCCATCGCGGCCCACTCCCCGGGTGTTCTGTCCGGCAACGTCATTCAGGCGCCGATCAACATCCCGATCAACATCTGCGGCAACACCGTGAACATCATCGGTCTGCTCAACCCGGCCTTCGGTAACGTCTGCATCAACGACTGACGTTTTCCCGGTCGAGTCGATGGCCAGTCATCGGCAGGCCCCGGACCGCATAGCTGCGGTCCGGGGCCTTCTCGTTTCTGCGGACGAGAAAGTATGTGCTGTGCAGTTGCCCGTTCGCGGGCGGATCGTTGTCCCTGGTGAAAGCGGTGGAAGTCACAGGTAAAGAAGACTTGTGCGGCGCGGTACGCGACCGAAACAGATGCCGCTCCAGAAGGGAACCCGAAAGTGAAGTACGCGAAGACTGCCGCCCTTGTCGCCGGTTCCGTGGCCGCTCTCGGAACGGCCGCTCCGGCCTTCGCCGTTACCACCGCCACGGCCCCACACTTCAGTCTGACCAGTGGTGTGAACGAGATCTCGTCCACCACGCCGCAGCTCGCGGACCAGGTGGTGAACCCTGTGGTGGGTGCGGTAGGCGACACCACCGAGGCGGTCCAGGAGGACGGCACGGTCAGCAAGCTGGCGGACGGTGCGACGGGTGCGGCCAGGAGCGCCGGTCCGCTCCTGGGCGGGCTGCCCCTCGGCGGCTGATCCGGTCGCGGGACGCGTTCCCTCCCGATGCGCGTCATTCCCGTTGCCCTTTCCGCGTAATCCTGCGGTGGCCTGGACGAATTAAGAATCGTTCGAGTGAAACGGCACAACCAAACCCGCCGGAACGAGTTGTTCACCATGCTCCGGACAGGCGGGCAACAGAAGAATCAGAAGGGCTAGTTCCATGATGAAGAAGTTTCTGGCGTCGGCGGCAGTTGCTGCCTCCGTCGTAGGCGTTTCCGCCGCTGCGGCCCCCTCGGCCATGGCCATCGGCAACGACCATGGCACCACGTCGGTCAACGGCAACGGCGCCGTGCAGTCCTACGGCAACAGCAGCACGTACGGCGACATGAGCCCTCAGATCGGTCTCATCCAGGGATCGTTCAACAAGCCCTGCATCGCCCTGCCGGCCAAGGCCAACATCGGTTCGCTCCTCGGTGCCGTCGGTGTCGCGGTCCAGGACGTCAACGTCCTGTCCTCGCCGCAGAACCAGCAGTGCACCGAGAACTCCACGCAGGCCAAGGGTGACGAGGCCCTGTCGCACATCCTGGACGACATCCCGATCCTCTCGGGCAACGGTGCGGGCAACCGCTGAGGCCCGATAACTCCTGTCCTGCCTCTCCGCAGTTCATGACCTGAGGGGCCGGTCCATCCCTGCGGCAACCGTTCGTCGGAAGCCCGGGTGAACCGGCCCCTCAGGGCTGTCCGCCCCTCGTGTCCGCCGCCGGTCTGCAGGTCGGGTAGCCCGATAGTGCGGGAATTGGGCCGGTTGCCCCGATCGCGGCCGACGCGGGCCGTCCGGTCGGGTAGGTGCCCTTCATGGACCAGTACGACAGTCACCATCCGCCCGGCCGTGAACCCCGGCCGGAGGACGCCACGCCCATCTACGACAGGCTGCTCGCCGAATGGTGCGAGGCGGCCCGGCGCGAGGCCGTGGGGCGCCCGCAACACCCGGCGTCCGGTGGGCCGGTGCGCGGCAGGGAGAGCGCCTTCGTCCCGGCCGCGCGCACAGCGGAATCCACGGGAAACAGCAGGTAGGGAACGTCGACCCGGCGCCGCGTCCAACCCGTTTGAGTGGTGTAGCGGAACCGAAACCTCCACTTGAGGTTAGTCAGTACGTTCCACAACGGGACGCTCCGAAAGGTGAAGCTTGATGAAGAAGATGATGGCCGGCGCGGCTGTGGCTGTGTCCCTGGTCGGTCTGTCCGCCGCCGCGGCCCCCTCGGCCATGGCGATCGGCAACGACCACGGCACCACCACGGTCAACGGCAACGGCGCCGAGTCGAGGTTCGGCAACAGTGCCACGCTCGGCGACCAGAGTCCGCAGCTCAGCCTGGTGCAGGGCTCGCTCAACAAGCTCTGCGTCGGCCTGCCGGCCAAGGCCAACGTCGGTGCGCTGCTCGGTGTGATCGCCGCGGTCGCGGTCCAGGACGTCAACGTCCTGTCCAACCCGCAGAACCAGCAGTGCGCGGACAACTCCACCCAGGCCAAGGGTGACGAGCCGCTCTCGCACATCCTGAACGACATCCCGGTGGTCTCGGCCAACGGTGCGGGCAACAACTGACGCCACTGAGCGCGACGATGCCCACCACTCCACGGGGGGTGGTGGGCATCGTCATGTCCCGGTGCGGCGCGTGCCGGCTCAGGTCAGGCTGCGTACCGGCAGGAGGCAGTGGGCGGAGGTCCCGATGACCTCCGGGTCACCCACGAAGGACCGCAGCAGTTCCTCGTCGACCGGCAGTCCCGGAGCGGCCGCCGGCCACGGGCGCGTGGCGAACATGCCGTGCACCTGGCCCTCGGCCTCGGCGACCGCGAGCCACTCGCGCGGGACGGTGTACTGCGCCTTGAAGTGAGGCATCGTCAGGACGACCTGGCCGGACTGGATGAGGAGCTTGACCGGAAGGTTCGGCTTCTCGGCGGCGTCCAGGGTCTCGCCCCCCACCCGCAGTCCGCTGCGCTCGAGAGCCACGCGCATGGCCTTCTCGCCCGTCTCCGGCCCGTCCTGCCCGTCGCCGAGCGAGTAGGTGAGGAGAAAAGCGACGTCACGGCCGGTCGCGGCGTTCTCGCCGCTCCAGGCGAGGAGGATCTGTGTGCCCAACTGGGCCTGTGCGAACGTGCCGGTGGCTGTCTGCGGTGAGGTCATGTCCGGCACCCTAATGGCCTGAGACCGGTTGTTGTGCACGCGTATCACCTGATCGAGGGAGGTCTCCTGGCAAGCCGGACGAACACTGCGGCCCGGTGTTCGTGCGCGAAAACCCGTTGACGCCGCGGGGTGGACCCGCGCTAGGGTGTGCCCAGTTGAAGGAATCAGGAGGTGAGGACATTGATGACTGTCGTTGCGATGGGCGCTGCCCACAACCAGAAGAGCATCGTTCTCACCCCCGTGGCCGCCGGCTGACCTTCACCTTTCCCTCCGCGCCTGAGCGCGCGGTGCCGGGGCCACCCTTGTGAAGGGTTTCCCTTGTCTTTCCCCATTCTTCCGGTTTCCGATTCGTCGCACCCGCTGGCCGCGTACGGCTGGGACGACGACTGGGCCGCCGCCTTCGCCCCGTACGCCGAGCAGGGACTCCTGCCCGGCCGCGTGGTCAGGGTGGACCGCGGGCAGTGCGACGTGGTCACCCCGGACGGCACCCTCAGGGCGGACACCGCGTTCGTGGTGCCCCGCGATCCGATGCGGATCGTCTGCACCGGCGACTGGGTGGCCGTCGACCCCGACGGCGACCCGCAGTTCGTCCGCACCCTGATTCCACGGCGCACCGCCTTCGTACGCTCGACGTCCTCGCAGCGTTCCGAGGGTCAGGTGCTCGCCACCAACATCGATCACATCGTCATCTGCGTCTCGCTCGCCGTCGAGCTGGATCTCGGACGGCTGGAACGGTTCCTGGCGCTGGCCATGTCCAGCACCGCAGGCGCCGCCCTGCTGGGCGACGGGAAACAGGCCGAGGAGTACGAGGCGCACCCGCTCGTGGTGCTCACCAAGGCCGATCTCGTCCCGGACGCCGTGACGCTCTCCCATCTGGTCGAGGACATCGAGCGCATCGCCCCCGGGGTGCAGGTGCTGCCCGTCAGCTCCGCCACCGGCGAGGGGGTCGACGTGTTCGGCGCCATCGTCTCGGGCGGTACGAGTGTGCTGCTCGGGGTCTCCGGTGCGGGCAAGTCGACCCTCGCCAACACGCTGCTCGGCGAGGACGTCATGGATGTCCGGGCGGCGCGCGACGTGGACGGCAAGGGCCGGCACACCACCACGACACGCAACCTCCTCGTGCTGCCCGGCGGGGGCGTGCTGATCGACACCCCCGGGCTGCGCGGGGTCGGGCTCTGGGACGCGGAGGCCGGCGTCGGCCAGGTCTTCTCGGAGATCGAGGACCTGGCGCAGCAGTGCCGTTTCCACGACTGCGGCCACGAGGCGGAGCCGGGCTGCGCCGTGCTCGGCGCGATCGAGGACGGGACGCTGCCCGAACGGCGCCTCGACAGCTACCGCAAGCTGCTCAGGGAGAACCACCGGATCGCGGCCAAGACGGACGCCCGGCTGCGCAGCGAGACCATGCGCGAGTGGAAGCGCAGAGGCTCGGAGGGCCGGGCCGCCATGGCGTTCAAGCGGGAGGGCAGGGTGCGGTAGCGCGGCCGGACCACCTGGTTCGACGTCCGAAAACCGCGAGTGCGCCTCCGCGAGGGGGCGCACACTGGACGGTGTGATGGACGAACAGACCAGGTACGAGGCGGTGAGCAGCCGCGACGCGCGCTTCGACGGAGAGTTCTTCTTCGCCGTCGCGACCACCGGCATCTACTGCCGGCCGAGCTGCCCCGCCGTCACCCCCAAGCGGAAGAACGTGCGGTTCTACCCGACCGCGGCCGCGGCCCAGGGCAACGGCTTCCGGGCGTGCAGACGCTGCCGCCCGGACGCCGTGCCGGGCTCCGCCGCATGGAATGTGCGTGCCGACGTCGTCGGCCGCGCCATGCGGATGATCGGCGACGGCGTGGTGGACCGGGAAGGCGTCCCCGGGCTCGCCGGGCGGCTCGGCTACAGCGCACGTCAGGTCCAGCGCCAGCTCAACGCCGAGCTGGGAGCCGGCCCCGTCGCCCTCGCGCGCGCCCAGCGCTCCCACACCGCGAGAGTCCTGCTCCAGACCACGGATCTGGCCGTCACCGAGATCGCCTTCGCGTCCGGCTTCGCCAGCGTGCGCCAGTTCAACGACACGATCCGGCAGATCTACGCCCGTACCCCCAGCGCTCTTCGGACCGAGGCCGGTACGGGCACCGGCGGAGGGCTGCGCGAGGGGCGAAGGGCCGGGATCCCGCTCCGGCTCGCGCACCGCGGCCCGTACGCCGCCCGCGAGGTCTTCGACCTTCTCGAGGCCGAGGCCGTGGCCCGGATCGAGGAGATCGGCGGATCCCCGGGGGCGCGCACCTACCGGCGCACCCTGCGGCTCCCGTACGGCACCGGAGTCGTCGCCGTCGACGAGGCCTCCGCCGGTCCGTGGCTGGAAGCCCGCATCGCGCTCACCGACCTCCGCGACCTGACCACCGCCGTCCAGCGGCTGCGCCGGCTCCTCGACCTCGACGCCGATCCGTACGCGGTCGACGAGGCACTCGGTGCCGATCCGCGTCTGGCGCCGCTCGTCGCCGCGCGCCCGGGCCTGCGCTCGCCGGGCGCCGCGGACCCGGAGGAGTTCGCCGTGCGCGCGCTCGTGGGCACGGAAGCCGCCGAAGGGCTGGTGGAGCGGTACGGGAACGTCCTGGACGTGCCGTGCGGCGGCCTCACCCATGTCTTCCCCGAACCGGGAGTGCTGGCCGTCCGGGCCGGGGATCCGGCCCTGCGGGAACTCGCGGGCGCCCTGGCCGACGGAACCGTACGGCTCGAGGCCGGAGCGGACCGGGACGAGACGGAGCAGGCACTGCTGCGGCTGCGGGCGATCGGCCCGGCGACGGCGGCACTGATCCGCATGCGGGCGTTGGGCGATCCCGACGTGGACCCGCACGGGACACCGGGGACCGAGGGCCTGCGGCCGTGGCGTACGTACGCCGTGCGCCACCTGGAGCTCGCGGACCTCGCGGACCGAGCACCCTCGGGACGGTAGGCGGAAGCCTGGTCATCCCCAGAGCACCGCGCCCAGCCACGCCCCGACCACCAGCAGACAGCCGAAGAGCTCCAGGAGCACCGAGTAGCCCGTCGCCCGCATGACCGACTTGACCGAGGTCCAGCCCGCCCTGCGGGTGCCCAGCCGCAGCCGCTCCGCCCCGTAGATCGCGCCCACGTAGCCCAGCAGCCCGCCGATCACCGGCACCACGAAGAAGCCCGCGATCGCAGCGACCCCGCCGATCATCAGCGTCTTGCGGGGAGCTCCCGACTCCTGCGGGCGGCGTGACGGCAGCAGCGCCTTCAGCGCCTGGTTCAGCAGGAGCAGGCACGTCGCCCCGATCAGTACCCCCCAGGCGAGCGGCGTCGTGTCCGTCAGCGCCCACCACAGCACCGCGGCCCAGACGATCGCCTGCCCCGGCACACCCGGCACCAGCACACCGACCAGGCCGAGCACCATCACCGCGCCCACGGCAACGAGCTGCCACACACTCATTCGACCAGCCTGCCGGAGTCCGCCCGGTCCCGCCCGTCAGCGCAGGTCCGGCAGGGGGCGGACCCCCGGCCGGTCAGCGCGGAGCCCGGGCCACCCAGCCGCGTTCGTACGCGTGCCAGCCCAGCTGCAGCCGCGTGGACACCCCGGTCAGTTCCATGAGCCCCTTGACCCGCCGCTGTACGGTCCGCAGGCCCAGTTCCAGCTGTTTCGCCACACTCGCGTCCGTCAGACCGGACAGCAGCAACGACAGGATCTCCAGATCGGTGGGATCCGGCCCGGGGCCGTCCTCCTCACTGACGCCGCTCTCACCCAGCCGCAACGGCATCGCCTCGCGCCACACCGCCTCGAACAGTCCCATCAGCGACTCCAGCAGACCGCTGGCGTGAACGACCAGAGCGGCGGGCTCGGCCCCGCGCCCCGTCAGCGGCACCATGGCCAGCGAAGCGTCGGCGACCACCAGTTTGGTCGGAACCCGGTCCACCACCCGGCACTGCTCGTCACGGCTCAGCGCCGCCGAGAGCTCCACGATCCCGGACGGCAGCGCCAGCACATCGCGCTCGACGACGACCCGGAAGGAGACTCCGCGCGTCGCGGCCCGTTCCTCGGACTCGTTCTCCATGCCCGTGACCGCGATCGGCTTTCCCGTGACCAGTGCGCAGACCTCCGAGACGGCGCCCAGCTGCAGCTGATGGAAGCGATGTGCCACCGCACTCGCACCGGTCACCACCTCCACCAGGTCGTGCACCGCCGGCTCGGCCGCCTCCGCCCGGTACTCCTCGGCGAGCAGTGCCGACGCGAGCTCGGCCCGCTCCAGTTCGTGCCGCTGCTGAGTCAGCAGCGCGCCCAGCGCGACCCCGGGCGGCGCGGCCACCCAGCGGTCCGTCCGCGACGACGACTGGGCGGCGAGACCCTGCTGTTCCAGCCGGCGCAGCGCCCGCTCCGTGTCCGCCTCCGGCAGTGCCAGCCGGCGCGCAAGATCGGAGAGCTCTGCGGCGCCCGCCGCGACGAGCGCCCGGTAGGCCGCTTCCTGTCTCTCGTCGAGACCTATCGCTGCCAGCATCTTCCGTCCCTCCCCGGGATGGTGTGCGCGAGTCTCCGCGCCTGTCCGGCGGGCCGGTCGTGGCGGGAAACGGCCACGGCGCAAACCCGCCGGGCCCATCATCCCCCGTACCACTGGCGCCTCTGCCAATGTGGCGCCACCGCAGCACCAACAACCGTTCGAATGTGGTGCCTTGTGTCGCTGCATTCTGAAATGACCTGGGGAGAGCGATGCGCCCGATATCGCGCACGGCGCTGGGAGCGGCTACAGCCGCCGTCCTGGCCGTCACCGCGATCGCACCGTCCGTGGCGGCGCCACAGGACGACACGACCGCCAACAGACCGCTGACCGGCAGCGCGGCCGCCACCGGCAAGGACGCCTCGGCCACCGTCACCCTCGTCACCGGCGACAGGATCCTGGTGAGCACGGACGGTTCGGGCGCAGCGTCCGCCACCGCCCTTCCCCGCGAGGACGGCAGCGTCCCCCTCGTCCAGACCCGGCAGGCCGGCAAGGACCTGTACGTCTACCCCGAAGCCGCGGTCCACGCCCTTGCCGCGGGCACGGTCGACGAGGAGCTCTTCAACGTCACCGGACTGATCCGCCAGGGTTACGACGACGCCCACTCCGCGACCGTCCCGCTGATCGCCACGTACACCGCGCAGGCCGCGCGCAGCACTCCGGTCACCCCGCGTGGCGCCGAGCGCGGACTCGACCTCGCGGCCATCGACGGCGTCGCGCTCAAGGCCGACAAGAAGCGGAGCACCGCCTTCTGGGCCGACGTCACCGGCACCCGCGCGCGCTCGGCCACCGGGATCGAGAAGCTCTGGCTCGACCGCCAGGTCGAGGCCAGCCTCGACAGGTCGGCCAAGCAGGTCGGGGCGGACCTCGCCTGGGCTGCGGGTTACGACGGCAAGGGCACCAAGGTCGCCGTCCTGGACACCGGCGCGGACGCCGAGCACCCCGACCTCAAGGGCCGGATCGCCGACTCCAAGAACTTCACGGACTCCGACACCACGGACGACCGCCAGGGCCACGGGACCCACACCGCCTCCACGGTCGGCGGCAGCGGCGCGGCGAGCGACGGCAGGAACAAGGGCGTCGCCCCCGGCGCGGACCTCCTCGTCGGCAAGGTCCTCAACGACTCCGGGTCCGGTGCCGAGTCCTGGATCATCGCCGGCATGCAGTGGGCCGTGGACAACAAGGCCGATGTCGTCTCGATGAGCCTCGGCAGCACCGCACCCACCGACTGCACCGACCCGATGAGCCTCGCCGCCGAAGAGCTCGCCCGGAGCAAGGACACCCTGTTCGTGATCGCGGCCGGCAACTCCGGCCCGACCCTGAACACGGTCTCCTCCCCGGGCTGCGCCCCCAGCGTGCTGACCGTCGGGGCCGTCGACCGGGACGACTCCACCGCCCAGTTCTCCAGCCGCGGGCCCGCGATCGTCTCGCACACCCTCAAGCCCGAGATCGCCGCCCCCGGCGTCGGCATCTCCGCCGCTGCGGCAGGCGGCCGCGGCCCGTACGCCTACCGGTCGATGTCCGGTACGTCGATGGCCACCCCGCACGTCGCCGGCGCCGCCGCCATCGTGAAGCAGCGTCACCCCGACTGGACCGCACAGCAGGTCAAGGCCGCCCTCGTGTCATCCGCGAAGAGCGACATCCCCGGAGACGTGCGGGAGACCGGCGGCGGCCGGCTCGACGTCAAGGCAGCCATCGACACCCGGGTCACGGGCGCCGCAGCCGTCCAGGGCGGCACCTTCAACTGGCCGCAGGACAGGACCGACCGCACCACCGTCGAGGTTCCCTACACCAACGCGGGCACCGGTCCGGTGAAGCTGTCGCTGAAGGTCCAGGGTGTCACCGGCAACGACGGCTCGGCCGTCCGTTCCTCGGTCGCCAGGCTTGATGCGAGCACGGTCACCGTCCCGGCCGGAGCGACCGTCAAGGTCCCGCTGGACATCGACCCGACGGCGAGCCTGAAGGCCGCCCAGTACGGCGATGTGACCGGACGTGTGCTGGCGACCGGCCCCGGCGGGGTCAAGGTCTCCACCCCGTTCTCGCTGTACGTCGGCCCTGAGACCGTCACCCTGCGCGTCAAGCTCATCGACCGCACCGGCAAGGCTGCCGGGGGCAACTCCTCCGTGGACGTCATCGGCACCGACACCGCCTCCGGGGAGCGCCGCTTCAACGACGGTTCGACCGACCAGGTCTACGAGGTGCGGCCCGGCGCCTACTTCGTCTCCAGCTTCATCACGTCGCCGGACCCGCAGGACGCCACCGGCAGGATGGTCGAGTCCGTCGGCTACCTCGCCAGGCCGCAGCTGAACGTCACCAAGGACACCCTTCTGGTACTGGACGCCCGCAAGGCCCATCGGATCCAGGCGCGGACGGAGGACCGCACGACCGAGAACCGCTCCACGACGCTCACCTTCGGCCGCAGCTGGGACGACGTCTGGCTGCACTCGGGTTCCATGTCCGGCAGTCGTGCCGTCAAGAACTACCTGGTCGACGTTCAGGGCAGGGCAGGTGACGGCGACTTCGAGTTCGCCAGCTACTGGCGTGCGTACGCTCCGCAGATCGAGAAGCTCTCGGTGGTCGGCGGTGCCGCACTGCACCCGCAGACGGCGAGCACCGGTTCCGTCAACCTCGACGGTACGGGTGAGGCCGAGCTCGTCGACGCGGGCACCGGAACCCCCGACGAGCTGAAAGCCGCCGATGTCACGGGCAAGATCGCCCTGGTGAAGGTGGCCGACGACGGATACGTGAACGTCCAGGCGCGGAACGCCGAGGCAGCCGGCGCAAAGGCGATCATCGCGCACCGGCCGTCCGCCGGCCCTTGGCTGCCGTCCGTCGGATACGGCCAGGCGCCGTTGCCCTCCCTCGGAGTCGAGGCGAGTGAGGCCGCAGGCCTGGCCGCCGCGCTCGCCGACGGTCCCGTGACGCTGCGCTGGAAGGGCACTGCCGCCAGCCCGTTCGTCTACAACCTCGGCTTCCCCGAGACCGGCCCGGTCACCTCGGACCGTACGTACAAGGTCCGTGACAGCAAGCTCGGCAAGTCCACCGCCACGTACGAGGCCATGGGCATCGCGGCCGACTACGTCGACTCGATGGTCGTCGCCCGGCCGTACGGCGCACGCTTCAACGCGGGGATGTTCGACACCGTCGCCGCCCCCGGCAAGCGCACCGAGTACTACTCGGCGGGCGACGGCGGCTGGGAGCGCTACCTCTCCTCCAGCTTCCCCTGGGGCGAGACCATGTTCGACAAGCCCCGTACGTACAAGGCGGGCCAGCAGCGTACCGAGAGCTGGTACCGGGGCATCCTCGGCCCGTCGACGCCGCTCACCACGCAGGGTGAGCAGCTGCTCGCCGCCGAACGTCAGGACAACCTGATCGGCGTCGCCCCCGGCTTCTGGGCCGACACCGAACACGGCGGAATGCAGGGCTCCTTCGGAGACATGGGCAGCATGACGCTCAGCAGCGGTGGTGAGGTGCTCGGCCATTCCGGGTGGCCCTCCGGGGTGTTCACCGTCCCGGCCGAGGACGCGGCGTACGAACTCACCATGATGACGTTCAAGAGTGGTCAGCCGGCCGCCGTCTGGAAGCGGTCGACCCAGACCCAGACCGTCTGGAAATTCCGCTCGCACCGCGAGGAGAACACCTACTCCCAGGGCATTCCGCTCCTCTTCCCGGGCTACGACCTGGCGACGGACGGGCTGAAGACCCTGGCGGCGCAGGACGGTCAGAAGATCGAACTGAGCGTCACCGGCCACGCGGGCTACACGCCCGGCGAGCTGACCGCTGCCAAGGTCTCCTACTCGTACGACAACGGCGAGACCTGGACCGCCGCCACCACCGCGGAGAAGCGCGGCCGGTGGACCGCGACCGTCAACCACGCGGGAGCGGCGGGCAAGCCCGTCACCCTGAGGACGGAACTGACGGACGCCAACGGCAATTCCGTCGTCCAGACCGTGACCGACGCGTACGCAGTGCGCTGACGACACCCTGACCGGTCCGCCGGGCGTCCTTCCCGTGGGGGGTGGGGCCGCCCGGCGGACCTTCTTTCCGGCCGTCAATTCCTGGCCTCTTTTCCGGATGAACCGTTTTCGCACGGCCCGCGCGGTGGACAATAAGGGCATGAGTCAGCAGGGGGATACGCCCGCCGCCCACGAGGACGACTGGTGGCGCAGGCTGTACGACGAGACCGCGCCGGACACGGGTCCGGGCAGCGCGGCCGACAGTCTCGACGACCGCTTCGACTCCGCGTCGGATGCGGTGGGCCCGCCGGAGGACCTTGCGGACCCAGCGACGAACGAGGGTGCCGCTGTTCCGGTGCCCGATCCCCGCCTACCCCCAGGGCCTTCGGTTCCCGGTGCGCCTCCCACCGGCCTGCACCGACGGCAGCAGACCGCCCCTCAGGCGCCCCCGGTGCCGCAGCGATCCGCCGGGGACGGCGTGCCCGCTCCCCAGCGAGCCGTACCGGCCGCGCCACAGAAACCGGCAGGGCCGCCGCCCTCCGCGCCGACGCGCCCGGTTGCGTGCCCCGCTCCGTGGGAGCCCCCGGCCGGATCCCCGCAGCCGCGGACCTTCGCCGCCCCGCCGCCGCCCGAGCAGGCTGCCGGGCCCGCCGATGCCACGGCGGCGCAGCCGGAGCTCACCCCCGACGGCGCCCCGGGAAAGCCTTCGAACCCCGCCCCGGCGTCCCGCCCCGTCGTCGGCCACATCGGGGACCGGCCGCCCACCTACGACGCCGAACCCGTCGCCCTGCCCGTATCCGGCCCCGGTGACCTCGACGGGCTCGTCGCCGACACGGTGCTCGACGGCGCCCGGTACGGGACGTACACCCTGCGGGCCGCCTCCGTACGCGGGGACTCGGCGCGCTTCCGGGGCGAGCCCCGGCGCGACGCCCTGCTGACGGCACGCTTCGGTGCCGGGGACGGTTCCCTCGTCCTGGTCGCCGTCGCCGGCGGTGCCCGGGCCGCCGAGCACGCGCATCTCGCCGCCGCCGACGCGTGCCGCTGGATCGGGGGTGCCGTCGGCCGCAGCCACAGCAGGCTTGCCGACGACATAAGGGCGGGACGCAGGCGCGATCTCAAATCGGGTCTGCACCGTCTCACCGACCGGACCTACGGCAAGCTGCGCGCCCGTGCGGCGGAGCTGGGCATCGAAGCCGACGCCTACACCGTGGGGCTGCGCTGCCTGCTCCTGTCCGCCGACCCCGAGTGCCGCACCCGGGTCTTCTTCGGCATCGGCGACGGGGGCCTGTTCCGGCTCCGTGACGGTGCCTGGCACGACCTCGAACCCCCGGTACCGGCCGCCGGTGCCGGTTCGGGGGGACCCGTCGTCGGTTACGGCTCGGCCCCCCAGGCCGGTGCGGAGAGCGAGGAGGGGCCCGGCGGCGACCGGCTGACGATGGACCTGCAGATCACGACGCCGCCGTCCCCGTACATCGAGAGCCCGGTGCCGCCGCCCGCCGAGCCCTTCCGGTTCCGCGCCTCGGTCGCCCGTCCGGGGGACACGCTGCTGCTCTGCAGCAACGGTCTGGCCGAACCGATGCGGGGCGAGCCCGCACTCTCCGAGGAGCTCGCCGAACGCTGGAGCACCGCCGGGCCACCGGGGCTGGCCGCGTTTCTCGCGGATGTCCAGACGAGGGCCAAGGGGTACGCCGACGACCGCACGAGCGCCGCGGTCTGGGAGGCGTGAGCCCGCACGTCATGGGTTGATGGACTCCGGAGTCCGACGGCCTGCTGTCCCGGCCCCGGAGCCGGGACAGCCGCATGTGCGCCGAGCGCACGCAGAGAGGGCGCACACCCATGGGCAAGCAGAACGTGTCGGAACAGTTCGTCGACATCCTCGTGCGGGCGGGGGTGAAGCGGATGTACGGCGTCGTCGGTGACAGTCTCAATCCCGTGGTCGACGCCATCCGGCGTAACTCCGCCATCGAATGGATCCAGGTCAGGCACGAGGAGACCGCCGCGTTCGCCGCCGGAGCGGAAGCCCAGATCACCGGCACCCTGGCAGCCTGCGCCGGGTCGTGCGGCCCAGGCAATCTGCACCTCATCAACGGCCTCTACGACGCCCACCGCTCCATGGCCCCGGTCCTCGCCCTTGCTTCGCACATCCCTTCGAGCGAGATCGGGCTCGGCTACTTCCAGGAGACCCATCCCGAGCTGCTCTTCCAGGAGTGCAGCCACTACAACGAGATGATCTCCAACCCGCAGCAGATGCCCCGGCTGCTCCAGACCGCTGTCCAGCACGCGATCGGGCGCGGCGGGGTCAGTGTCGTCTCGATGCCCGGCGACATCGCCTCCCGGCCCGCCCCGGAGAAGTCGATCGAGCACGCCCTGGTCACCACGCGGCCCTCCGTACGGCCCGGCGACCAGGAGATCGAGAAGCTCTGCCGGATGGTCGACGAGGCAAAGCGGGTGACACTGTTCTGCGGCAGCGGCACCGCGGGCGCGCACGCCGAGGTGATGGAGTTCGCCGGGCGCGTCAAGGCCCCGGTCGGGCACGCGCTGCGCGGCAAGGAGTGGATCCAGTACGACAATCCGTACGACGTCGGCATGAGCGGGCTGCTCGGCTACGGCGCCGCCTATGAGGCCACTCACGAGTGCGATCTGCTCATCCTGCTCGGGACCGACTTCCCGTACAACGCGTTCCTTCCGACCGATGTGAAGATCGTCCAGGTGGATGTGCGTCCCGAGCACCTGGGCCGTCGCTCCAAGCTCGATCTGGCGGTCTGGGGCGACGTGCGCGAGACCCTGCGGTCGCTCACACCGCGCGTGAAGGCCAAGACCGACCGTACGTTCCTCGACCGGATGCTGAAGAAGCACGCCGACGCCCTCGAGGGAGTGGTCAAGGCGTACACCCGCAAGGTCGAGAAGCACGTGCCGATCCACCCGGAGTACGTCGCCTCGGTACTCGACGAAGTCGCCGACGACGACGCCGTGTTCACCGTCGACACCGGTATGTGCAATGTGTGGGCCGCCCGCTATCTCACCCCCAACGGAAAGCGCCGGGTGATCGGTTCGTTCAGCCACGGTTCCATGGCCAACGCGCTGCCGCAGGCGATCGGCGCCCAGTTCACCGACCGGAGCCGGCAGGTCGTGTCGATGTCCGGCGACGGTGGATTCACCATGCTGATGGGCGACTTCCTCACCCTGGTCCAGTACGACCTGCCGGTGAAAGTGGTCCTGTTCAACAACTCCTCGCTCGGCATGGTCGAACTGGAGATGCTCGTCGCGGGACTGCCCTCGTTCGGTACGGCCAACAAGAACCCGGACTTCGCGGCGGTCGCCCGTGCCTGCGGCGCGTACGGGGTGCGGGTGGAGAAGCCCAAGCAGCTCGAAGGCGCCCTCAAGGACGCCTTCAAGCACAAGGGCCCCGCACTCGTCGACGTGGTCACCGACCCGAACGCGCTCTCCATCCCGCCGAAGATCAGCGCCGACATGGTGACCGGATTCGCGCTCTCCGCCAGCAAGATCGTGCTGGACGGCGGAGTGGGACGGATGCTCCAGATGGCCCGCTCCAACCTCCGGAACCTGCCCCGCCCCTGACCTGCGGCCCGCTCAGGCGGGTGTCAGCCGCACCGTCAGGATCTGGAAGGGCCTGAGCGACAGCACCAGGCCGTCCTCGCCGGCCACGGCCTCCTCCACCGGCCGCTCCAGCAGGTCGGTGATCTGCGCCCGCACCACGGGGAAGCCGACCCGCAGGGTGGTGTCCGCCCGCCCCCCGGCCGACTCGTACAGTCGCACGACGACGTCGCCGCCACGGTCCTCGGCGAGCTTCACCGACTCCACGGTCACGGCCGGATGCCCCGTGGTCACCAGCGACGGCACGGCCGGGGCCACAGCCGCCCGCAGCGGCAGATTGAGCGCCAGCCCCTCCCGCACCGCATCGGTGACCTGCGCGCCGGGGGCCAGGGCGTAGCGAAAGCGGTGTGTGCCGAGATCGGCGTGCGGGTCCGGGCTGTGCGGTGCGCGCAGCAGCGACAGCCGTACGGTCGTGCCGAGCCCGGCCCCGTGCGGGGTCCGCGTCACCTCGTGGCCGTACGTCGAGTCGTTGAGGACCGCGACGCCGTAGCCCGGTTCGGCGACGCGCAGCCAGCGGTGTGCGCAGATCTCGAAACGTGCCGCGTCCCAGCCGGTGTTGTCGTGCGTCGCCCGGTGCACATGGCCGAACTGGATCTCGGCCGTGGACCGTTCGGCATGGACGTCCAGCGGAAAGGCCGCCTTCAGGACCTTCTCCGACTCCTGCCAGTCCACCTCGGTGTCGATGTCGAGCTGCCTGCTGCCGGCGGAGAGCCGCAGCTCCTGCACGATGCGGGACGCTCCGAAGGAGCGCACCACACGGACGGCGGACCGCAGCGGCCCGGTCTCGACCGTCTCGACGGAGTCCGCGTCCGTCAGGTCCGTGCGCGAGCGGCGGTAGTGCCGGTCGATGTCCCAGGCGTCCCAGTGGTTGGGGTGATCCGGGTGCAGCTGCAGGAGGTTCGCGCGGTGGCCGGGGACGAGGACGTCCCGGTCGGCCACGAGGTCGCGCACCGAGGAGATCAGCCCGTCCCGGTCGACCGCGACCCGCAGGAGCCCGTTGTCCAGAACGATGTCGCCGTCGTCCGCGGGGCCGGTCACCGTGGCCGCGTGCTCGGGCACCACGGAGCCGTCCAGCAGCCCCGCACCCAGGGCCGGCGTCCGAGCGGCCACCGCCGTGCGCCCGTCGCCCAGCGCCTGCACATGGGCGGCCGACGGCAGCACCGCGCTTGCGTCCGCGTCCAGTTCGAGCACCTGACTGCGGTCGTAGGGAGAGGCGTTGAGCGCCACGAGGCCCTCGGGCCGGCCGAGCGCCGTCACCGCCTCGGCCACCGTGTCGGCGAGCTCCGCCCGCACCGCCTCGTACGTGTCACGGGCCTCGCGGTGCACCCAGGCGATGGACGAGCCGGGCAGGATGTCATGGAACTGCAGCAGCAGAACGGTCTTCCAGATCCTGTCCAGCGTCTCGTACGGGTAGTGGTAGCCGGGGTTGCGCAGGACCGCCGCCGTCGCCCACAACTCCGCTTCGCGCAGGAGGTGTTCACTGCGCCGGTTGCCCCGCTTGGTGGCTGCCTGGGTGGTGTACGTCCCCCGGTGCAGCTCCAGGTACAGCTCGCCCGACCAGACCGGCGCCTGCGCGCCGTACTCCTCCTCGGCCGCCGCGAAGAACGCCGAAGGCTTCTCGATCTCGACCCGGGGCGAGCCCTCCAGATCCCGGAGCCTGCGCGCCTTCTCCAGCATCTCGCGGGTCGGCCCGCCCCCGCCGTCCCCCCAGCCGAACGGCACCAGGGAGCGCGAGGCGCGACCCTTCTCCGCGAAGTTCTTCTCGGCGCGGGCGAGTTCGCTCGCGTGCAACTGGGCGTTGTACGTGTCCACCGGAGGGAAGTGCGTGAATACCCGGGTCCCGTCGATGCCCTCCCACCAGAACGTGTGGTGCGGCATCTTGTTGTGCTGGTTCCAGGACAGCTTCTGCGTCAGGAACCACCGGACCCCGGCCAGCCGGGCCAGCTGCGGGAAGGCCGCCGTGTAACCGAAGGAGTCCGGCAGCCAGATCTCCTCCGTATCGACGCCGAGCTCCTCGGTGAAGAACCGCTTGCCGTGCACGATCTGCCGGGCCAGCGCCTCACCGCCGGGCATGTTGGCGTCGGACTCCACCCACATCGAGCCGACCGGAGCCCACTGGCCGTCCGCGACCGCCTGCTTGATCCGTTCCCAGATGTGCGGCTGATGCTCCTTCACCCAGGCGTACTGCTGGGCCTGGGAACACGCGAAGACCAGCTCCGGATAGTCCTGGGCCAGAGCGGTGACATTGGCGAAGGTGCGCGAGGCCTTGCGCACCGTCTCGCGCAGCGGCCACAGCCACGCCGAGTCGATGTGCGCGTGCCCGGCCGCCGACACGCGGTGCGCGCTGGCCGAGGCGGGCCTGGACAGGGCCGGGGCCAGCTCCTTGCGCGCTGCCGCCGCCGTGCCTGCCACATCGTGCAGATCGAGCGCGTCCAGCATCCGTTCCAGCGCACGCAGGATCTCGTGGCGGCGGGACCGGTCGGCGGGCAGTTCGCCCATCAGCTCGGACAGCACCTCGATGTCCAGGACGAGATGCCAGACGTCCTCGTCGAGGACGGCGAGGTCGGCGGAGGCGAAGGTGTAGAGGGGATGGTCCCCGGCGGTCAGCACGTCGCCGAGCGGGGTCGGTTCGAAGCCGCGCTCCAGCACGGCCGGGTTGGCCGCCGCCTCCAGGAGCAGGGCGACCGGCTCCCCGCCCTTGGCCGCCGCGGCGATCGTGAGGTGCCGGTTGCGCGGATGGATTCCCTTGAGCGGGACGCCGTCGGTGCCGTAGAGCATCCCCTCCGCCTGGAAGCCCGGCGCCTGGCCGGAGAACCCGGGGTCGACGACCACTTCCACCCGGCGTCCCGTCCACTCCTCGGGCACGCTGCCCGTGAGCCGGAACCAGGTCGTGGACCACGGCTTCCCCCACGCCGTACCGGTCGCGAACGGCTTGTACGCCTGATCGAGAGCGTCGGCCACCGGCACGGGTTCGCCGGGGGCGTGCCAGGCGGAGAGGGCCAGAGGGATCCGGGCCGCGTACTGGGCGGGGCGGACGAACTGGTGGAGCGCCCGCTCCAGGCGGCCCTCCACCAGTGTGCGGTCGTCGTGCATCACGGCTCCTCGGGGGTCGGTGCCTGCGGGGTGTCGGTCACAGGGCTTCACTTCCCCGTACGGCACCCGTGATCACCTCAGCCGCAGGGTCCCGGGCGCGGTCCGTTCCTTGATGACGTCCACCAGCGTGTCGAAGAGTGTCGGGCCCCGGCCCGCCAGCGCCTCGGCCAGCGCGTGCTCGGCAGCGGCCCTCCCGGTGGGGTGCACGCGGGGGAGTGTGGCGCGCAGATGGCGTGCGGTCTCCTCATGGCCCAGCGCACGGGCGGAGAGCGCGTGGTCGCGCCATTCGACGACGAAGGCGGCGTCGTCCGGGGTGCCCATGCCGCCGCTCAGGCAATCGGCGAACGAGTCGAGGCTGCGGCCGAAATAGCCGCCGGGGCCGTTCACCGCCTCGCCGACCACGTCCCAGAAGCGCTCCAGGCCGGTGACCTCGGAGCCGTCGATCACATAGATCACGGTCATGCGTGGAGGGTACAAGCGCGGTTCTCCCGCCACCGGTCCGGTGATCCGCGCCGCAGGTGGGGGACGACGGCGCGGACCGGACCGGGGGATCGCTGATCAGCAGTCGTGGTCGACCAGGTCGAAGGACTCGTAGTGGTCAGCGGTGTAGTAGTCCTCCTGGACCTCTTCGCCCGTCACGATCCGACGGGCCCCACGGGTCGGGGAACCAGGAGTGATGACCGTGTACTCGTGGTAGTAGCCGGTTCCCTGGCTCGGCAGGATGCCTTCCCGGTTCTGGAAGACGGTGCCGTCCTGGTCGTACGGGAAAGGACCTCCCGCGTCGATGAGATCGAGTGTGTCGTGCGCCTGCGACGGCAGGGCGGAGTGGCAGATGCTGCCGACCGCGGCGGCCGAGGGGACGGTCGCGGCCGACGCGGTGACCGGGCCGCCGACGAAGAGCACGGACAGGAGGGCGGCGATGCCGCCGAGCGTGGTGATGCGTGGGGGGATTCGCATGGGCACCATGATGACGCGCGTAGATCCCCATCCGTCAACGCCGACTCATGTGAATTTTTTGGAAGTTGACCGTGGGTACGGAAACGTCACGTACTGGCCTTCCGGCCGGTGTTGCGCCGGTGTCCGTTCACCTGTTGACGGCCCGAGAAAGCGTGAGTGCCCGTCTGTGGGGCATGCATCCCGTGAAGGTGTTCGAGGGATGACGACTCGAAGGAGGTCGATTCACTGTGCGCGCGGGGGACATGACGAAGCGACAGGAGAGCCGACCGGTGCGGTTGCACCGGAGACTGGGGCACACGGACCTGTCCGGAGTCGGGGAAGTGAGAGGCGCCTTACGGGAGTTCCTGCGCTACCGCTCGCGCCCCGAGGACACCGACGTGGCAGAGCTCCTGCTGAGCGAACTCGTGACGAACGCCCTGATCCACACCCGCACCGGCGCGGTGGTCACGGTGACGGCGGCGCCCAGACGATTACGGGTGGAAGTGCGCGACTTCCTGGCGGGGCAGGAGCCCGAGCCGTACGTACCGAACGCCGACGACGGTACGCACGGCAGGGGACTGCTCCTCGTGCAGAGCCTGGCCGACTCCTGGGGAGTCACCGCACAGGCGCTGGGTAAGGTGGTCTGGTTCGAGCTGAACAGGGAGAAGCCCTGAGGTCCAGGGCCTCTCATCCGGATCCGGACGGATCCGTCCGGATCCGAACGAAGGCTCTGGGCCCTAGCCGAACTGCTGCTCCAGATCCTTGAGTTTCTGCTCCAGCGAGTCGAGCCGGGGCAGGGTCTGGGTGTCGTCCTCCGCTGTGAGGTCGACGGTCACGGGTTCACCGTTCGGGTTCTGTGCCGAAGTACTCCTGGATTTCTGGCCGTTGACGGCTTGCAGGGATGGCCGGGGACGCAGGGGCAGCTGTCCCGGCTCTGTTATGGCAGGCTCCGCGACGGCCGGTGTGCCGCCGCCCGCTGCGGGGGCGATGGCCTGGACGTCCACCTCGTGGGCGTTCCTGCCGGCGCGGCCCCAGGCCCGGTTCTGCCGGTTCAGGGCCTTGATCCGGGCCCGGTCCAGCTTCGCCTGGTCCTTCCTGCGGTGCCGGTCCTGTTCCTTCTCCCGGCGGTCCTCGCGTACCTCGTCGACCGCCTCGTCCAGGGTGCGTACGCCCTCGAGGAGCATCAGCGACCAGGCGCCGAAGGTCTCCCTGGGCGCCCGAAGCCACCGTACGATCCGGATCTGCGGCAGGGGCCGCGGTACCAGCCCCTGCTCCCGCAGGGCGGCCCTGCGGGTCTGCTTGAGCGCCCGGTCGAACAGCACGGCTGCCGAGAGGGACATCCCCGCGAAGAAGTGCGGGGCGCCCGCGTGGTCCATCCCGCGCGGCGCGTGCACCCAGTTGAACCAGGCGGCAGCGCCGGCGAACGTCCACACCAGCAGTCGTGAGCCCAGCGCCGCGTCACCGTGGCTGGCCTCACGCACCGCGAGCACCGAACAGAACATGGCGGCCCCGTCGAGGCCGAAGGGGACGAGATACTCCCAGCCCCCGGAGAGGCTGAGGTTTTGCCGGCCGAAGCCGACGAGTCCGTGGAAGGAGAGAGCGGCGGCAACCGCGGCGCAGCAGAACAGCAGGACGTACGAGGCGGTCGCGTAGAGCGCCTCCTTGCGCCTGCGGCGGTCCTCGCTGCGTTCCCAGGTGTCGTCGGCCGCGGCCTTCTCAGCGGCGCGCTTGCCGCGCGCGACCACCGTCACCGCCGCCATGACCCCCACGAGCAGTACGGCGCCCGGAAGCAGCCAGTCAAGCGATATGTCGGTCAGTCTCATGCGCGGTCCCTTGCGTCGCGTAGGGCGTTTCGGGCGCCATCGTGACGGAAATGCCGGACCGCTCAGGGGGGTTTCGGGGCAAGTGAACGCCATTGGGGTCGCTGCGCGCACCGTTGGACGGAATCTTCTCGAACATCCGCACAGGGCGGTTCAGTTGCGTTCGAATTCCGGTCGCCCGGACGGGCGGTGTGAGCCGACGCCCTCAGGGGGCGGGTGTCAGCTTCCGGACGCGGTCGGCGTCGCAGGTGCGCGGGCAGGTGACGCAGGTGTCCTCGGGCCGCAGGGTGTAGAAGAGGCAGCAGCTCGCCCGGTCCCGGGTCGGCAGCGCCTCACCGTCGGGGCCGGTCAGCTCGCGGAAGCCCGCGGTTCCCACGTACGGCTTGGTGGTGCCGGGCAGCAGGAGCTCCAGCTCCTCCATCGCGCGGCGCTCCTCGCCGAGCAGATGGGCGATGTACCAGAGGCCCTCGACGATCTCGTCCGTCGCCATGCCCCACAGGGCCCGCTTGCCGCGCCGCATGCGGGGCCCGAAGCCGTCGAGTACGGGGCCGAGGTGTTCCGCCACGGCATCGCGGACCTCGGCCCGCAGTGCCGCCTCGTCCGGGACGATCCGGGCGCCGGGCAGCGTCGCCGCGGGATCGTCCGGCAGGCAGGCGAACTCGCGCACCCGGACGGTCAGATGCCCCAGGGCCCGCTGGAAGGAGACGTCCTGGACGGGAACCCGCGGCACCCGGCGGTGCAGGAACCACGGAACGGTCACCAGCAGACAGGCGGGCCAGGCGTAGCGGTGAAGTCCGAAGCTGGCCACCACATCGGGGCGTGCCTGTGTGCCGTAGTCCCGGAGCACCTGCGCGTTGTCCCAGGCCAGAAACGCGTCCAGGGCGGCGCCGCCCTCGGCGAGCTCGGCCGCGCCCACCCAGCCGGCCCCCGACGGTGAAGCCGTGTCGTCGGGGAGCACCTCGGCCCGCAGCCCGGGGAAGACCTCGGCCAGGCGTGCGTACGCCGCCGTCACCGGGGACGGGGCGGGGGCGGTGAGCAGGGTGGGGACGGTCATGCAGGGACCACCGAATCACGATCGTTTGCAGGTAAGCCTTACCTTACCCGAATTGATCGATGTTTGAACTGCGGCCTCCTCCGCCTATCGTGCACAGAGGGCAGGCCATGTGCGAGCCGGGCCCGCGGCAGGCCGAGGAGGTCCGGGTGGAGCAGGGCAGAGCGCGCGAAGGCGTACGCCCGCCGTACGCGTCCGCGGGGATCCCGCAGGATGTCCGCGTGCCCGAACAGGCGCGCGGCGAGCACACCCACAGCGAGCCGCCCGCGCCCCGCGTGGTGCAGCGCCACTCCGTACGCGGCCAGATCCTGGACGCCCTGCGCGCCGCCCTCGTCGACGGCGAGCTGGTGCCGGGGCAGGTCTACTCCGCTCCGGCGCTCGGCGCACGGTTCGGCGTCTCCGCGACGCCGGTGCGCGAGGCGATGCAGCAGCTGGCCATCGAGGGCGCCGTCGAGGTCGTACCCAACCGGGGCTTCCGGGTCAGCGAGCGGGGCCCGCGCGAGCTGGCCGAGCTCGCCGAGGTGCGCTCCCTGATCGAGGTCCCCGTGATGCTGCGGCTGGCCCGTACCGTGCCGGCGGCCAACTGGTGCGTGCTGCGCCCGCTGGCCGACGCCACGGTCGCGGCGGCGGCGGTCGGCGACCGGGCGAGCTACGCGGAGAGCGACCGTGCCTTCCACCGTGCCGTTCTCGCACTCTCGGGGAACCAGCAGCTCGTGGCGGTCGCCGACGAGCTCCACCGCCGCTCCCAGTGGCCCCTGGTCAGCAACCCCGCCACCCGGCGGGCCGACCTCCTCGCCGACGCCTCCGAGCACACCGCGCTGCTCGACGCACTCATCGCGAGAGATCTCACGGTCGTGCAGTCGCTCGTGCGCGAACACTTCACGGGCGCCGAGGGCTGACCGCGCCGTCCCCGGCCGGGGACGGCGCACCGGCCGCGAGCGTCAGTTGGCCTCCACGGTCTCCGGGGCCGGTGGCTCGAGCCGGGGGGCCAGCCACGTCGGTACGCCACCGAGCAGCCTGAACAGCCGGCCGGCCTCGGCGCGCAACCGCCCCGCCTCGGGTTCCGTCTCGGCGTCCGCGAGCGAGAGGAGGGCCGGGGCGGTACCGACGAGATAGCCCAGCTCCTCCCTTATCCGCAGCGATTCCGCGAAGCCGTGCCGCGCCTCGGCGAGCTCGCCCTCGCGCAGGGCGAGTGAGGCCAGGTGCCGCCAGGTGAACGAGAGCAGCAGTTCGTCACCCTGGGCCGTCGCCCCGGCGTGGGCCCTGCGGTACGCGGCACGGGCGGACTGGGGCGCATCGGAGATGTTCTGGGCGATCAGGCCCCGGCGGAAGTCCAGCAGGGGGCGTCCGGCGGCCCCCGGAGCGAGCAGGGCCGCGGCCCTGCTCAGCGCCACGCTGGCCTCGTCGGCCCGGTCCCGTACCCCGAGCAGCGTCGAGGCGTACGCGAGGTAGCCGCGCTCGCAGGCGGCCGCCCCGCGCTCGGTGTCGTCGTGGGCGAGTGCCTCGGCCGTGCGCAGGGCGTCCTCGGCCTCGGTCCAGCCCGTGCTGGTGTAGAGGCACTGCTCGGTCAGCAGAGAGGTCCGCTGGAGAGCGGCCGCGGCATCCGTGGCCGCGTGGTGTTCCAGCAGTGCGGCCGCGTCCGTCCAGCAGGCGCGTGACCGCAACCGCCATACCGCTGTCTGGAGCGGCGGATCGTCATCTGCTGTCGTTCCGGAACCAGACATGGCGGTATACGCCACGTTGCCCTCCCCGAGCGCGCCCTTGAGCTGTTGAGTGTGGCCGCATCTCAGCACGGAATGGCACGCCGGGCCAAGGGGTGGGATCAATGTCAGGTGAAAGATTTCACAATCGACCGGA
The DNA here is from genome assembly GCF_040605575.1 of Streptomyces sp. NPDC005566. Taxonomy (NCBI): domain Bacteria; kingdom Bacillati; phylum Actinomycetota; class Actinomycetes; order Kitasatosporales; family Streptomycetaceae; genus Streptomyces; species Streptomyces sp. NPDC005566. The sequence continues at coordinate 190,650 of NZ_JBEXDB010000009.1, forward strand.
CGGTGGCGGTGCTGCGACGGCGCCCGGAAGTCAGCTCATACGCAGGGCGAGGAAGAAGTCGAGCTTGTCCTCGAGGCGCGAAAGGTCACGCCCCGTCAACTGCTCGATGCGCCCGACGCGGTAGCGCAGCGTGTTGACGTGCAGGTGCAGCCGGGCGGCACAGCGGGTCCAGGAACCGTCGCAGTCCAGGAAGGCTTCGAGCGTCTCGATGAGCTCCGCGCGGTGCCGCCGGTCGTAGTCCCGCAGCGGGTCCAGCAGACGGGCGGTGAAGGCCCGGCGAACGTCGTCGGGGACGAAGGGCAGCAGCAGGACGTGCGAGGCGAGCTCGTGGTGGCCGGCCGCGCAGACCCGGCCCGGGCGTGCCGCTGCGACGCGGCGGGCGTGCCGGGCCTCCTCCAGTGCGCCGCGCAGCCCTTCGGCCGAATGCACGGCGGCGCTGACACCCAGTGTCAGACGGCCGTCGTCCGCGAGCCCCGCCGAGAGCGGTTCGCGGACCGTGGCGAGGAGGGCATCGGCGTGCAGCGCGTTGTCCCGCCGCTCCGGGGTCTCCTCGGGCGCGTCCGGACCGGAGCCGGAAGCGGGCGCGGTCACGGCGGGCAGCGGAACTAGGGCGATGGCCTCGTCGCCCGTGTGGGCCACGGCGATCCGGTCCGCGGAGTCGGGTCCCGCCACGGCGGGGTCGACCAAGATCTCCTCCAGCAGCGCCTGGGCGACCTGGCCGCCCGGAATCTCCGGGCCGGAGTCCGGGCCCTCGCCCGCCCACTCGACCCGGGCCACCACGACCTGCCAGTGCGGTGCCGTCCCGAGGCCGGGCAGCAGGACCGGGGCGGCGACCCGCAGCCTGGCCGCGATCTCGGCCGGCGGCGCGCCCGTCTGGACCAGCTCCAGAACCTCCTGGGCGAGCCTGCGGCGTACCGCACGGGCCGCGTCGCGGCGGTCCCGTTCGACCGCGATCAGCTGCGTGACGCCCTGGAGCAGGTCGAGCCGCGCCGCCGGCCAGTCGCTCGCGTCAGCCTCCACGGCCAGCAGCCAGTCCGAGAGCACCGACTCCCGTGCGTCGCGGGACGGGGCCGGGACGGTACCCCGGCCGTTGTTCCGGATCGGGAACAGCGAATACGTCGTACCGCCCACCTCGGCGCGGTGCGGGCCCCGGCGGCCGGTGCGGGTCGCCGCGAGGTGCTGCGCGGCCAGTGCGGCGCACACGGGGCCGGTCGGGGGTTCTCCGGCTCCGGCGATCCGACGGCCCGTGGGGGAGAGGACCCAGGCGTGCAGGTCCAGGTCGGAGGTCAGCAGGTCGAGGACCACCTCGGGGCCGCCGCCGGCCGGGCCCGAGGTCATCAGCCGCCGGTGCCGGTCCACGACTGCGGCGAGATCACCGGCACGCTCGCCCGAGACCTGGCGCACCACATGTTCGGTGATCGTTGCAAATGCGACAATTTCATTGACCGCGAAGAGCGGAAGCCGGTGGTGCAGACAGGCTTCGACCAGATCGTCGGGAATGGCCCCGAGCTCCGCCTCGCCCGCCGCGAGACCGGCGACGCCGGCGCCCGCCAGGATGCGGACGAACGGCTCGGAGTCCGCCGCGTGCCGGCGCCAGGCCAGGCCCGTGAGGACGAGCTCCCCGCCGGAGAGATAACGGCTCGGGTCGCGCAGATCGGTCGTCATCACGCCCCGGACCGAACGGTCCAGCTCGTCCTCGCCGCCGAGCAGCCGCAGGCCCAGCGCGTCGGTGTCCAGCAGTGCGCGCAGCCGCATCTCGATTGCCGCCGATCTTCTTCGTTGGTCCGGGGACAGCTGGGGATACCTGTGAGTTGCGGTGAGGTTCATGTTTCCCACCATTCGTTCGAATCTACAAGACTGGGATGAGGGCCAGCCAATTCCTTCATGGTTTCGGTGACTGCACCGAGTGGAGCAAGGCTTGTGTACTGGGTCACACACCGCGTCAACAACTCAGGAACGACCAGTCGAGGGCCGGCCGTCCCCAGCCCCCAGCCGAACGACCCGATTGAGAAGAAGAGAGCCACTCATGGACTTCCTTCGCCCCGCCAGCTGGGAGGAGGCGCTCGCCGCCAAGGCCGAGCACCCGACGGCTGTACCCATCGCGGGTGGAACCGATGTGATGGTCGAGATCAACTTCGACCACCGGCGGCCCGAGTACCTCCTGGACCTGAACCGCATCGGTGAGCTGTCCGAGTGGCAGGTGGGCCAGGACGACGTCCGGCTCGGCGCCTCCGTGCCGTACAGCGCCATCATGGAGCACCTCAGGACCGAACTGCCCGGCCTCGCCCTCGCCTCGCACACCGTCGCCTCGCCGCAGATCCGCAACCGCGGCGGCGTCGGCGGCAACCTCGGCACCGCGTCACCCGCCGGTGACGCCCACCCGGCCCTGCTCGCCGCGGGCGCCGAGGTCGAGGCCGAGTCCGTACGAGGCACCCGGATGATCCCCATCGACGCCTTCTACACCGGCGTCAAGCGCAACGCCCTCGACCCGGACGAGCTGATCCGGGCCGTGCACATCAAGAAGGCCGACGGCCCTCAGCAGTACTCCAAGGTCGGCACCCGCAACGCGATGGTCATCGCGGTCTGCGCCTTCGGCATCGCCCTCCACCCGGAGACCCGCACCGTCCGGACCGGCATCGGCTCCGCCGCCCCCACGCCCGTAAGGGCCAGGGAGGCCGAGGAGTTCCTGAACGCCGCGCTGGAAGAAGGCGGGTTCTGGGAGAACGGCAAGATCATCACCCCGTCCGTCGCCAAGCAGTTCGCGCAGCTGGCCTCCGGTGCCTGCAACCCCATCGACGACGTACGGGGCACCGCGGCCTACCGCAGGCACGCCGTCGGCATCATGGCCCGCCGCACGCTGGGCTGGACCTGGGAGCAGTACCGCGGCACGGGCCGCACCCTCGAAGGAGCTGCTTAACCATGCGAGTGAATTTCACGGTCAACGGCCGCAAGCAGGAAGCCGACGACGTCTGGGAAGGCGAGTCCCTCCTGTACGTCCTGCGTGAGCGCATGGGCCTTCCGGGTTCGAAGAACGCCTGTGAACAGGGCGAATGCGGGTCCTGTACGGTCCGCCTGGACGGTGTGCCCGTCTGTTCCTGTCTGGTCGCGGCCGGACAGGCAGAGGGCCGCGAGGTCGTCACCGTCGAGGGCCTCGCGGACTACGCGAAGCACCGCGAGGACGCCCACCCGGGCGACGGCTGCGCGTCCGGCGCCTGCGGCACGACGCTCGACGCCGCCCAGCGCTGGCAGGCCAGGCCCGCCGACGGACAGAGCGGCGAGGCCACCGAACTGTCGCCGATCCAGCAGGCGTTCATCGACGCCGGTGCCGTGCAGTGCGGTTTCTGCACCCCCGGCCTCCTGGTCGCCGCCGACGAACTCCTGGAGACCCACCCCTCGCCGTCCGACCAGGACATCCGCGAGGCGCTCTCCGGAAACCTCTGCCGCTGCACGGGTTACGAGAAGATCCTCGACGCGGTCCGCCTCGCGGCCGCCCGTCAGGAAGAGACGGTGCGATAGCCATGGCTCTGCATCCACGGGCCGCCTCCGTGCCGGCCGGTACCCCCACCAAGATCACCCAGGGCTCGAAGACCAGGGGCGGCATCGGCGAGTCCACGCTGCGCCCCGACGGCACCCTGAAGGTCACGGGCGAATTCGCCTACTCCTCGGACATGTGGCACGAGGACATGCTGTGGGGCCACACGCTCCGCTCGACCGTCGCCCACGCCGAGATCAGGTCGATCGACATCGGCGAGGCCCTCGCGACGCCCGGCGTCCACGCCGTGCTGACCTATGACGACCTGCCCGCCGCGATGAAGAACTACGGCCTGGAGATCCAGGACACCCCGGTACTCGCCCACGGCAAGGTCAGGCACCACGGAGAGCCGGTGGCGCTCGTCGCCGCCGACCATCCGGAGACCGCCCGCCGCGCCGCCGCGAAGATCAAGATCGACTACGTCGAACTGCCGGTCATCACGGATGAGGCGTCCGCGACCGCACCCGACGCGATCCTGGTCCACGAAGGCCGCGACGACCACCACATCGGTCACGTCCCGCACCCGAACATCGTCCACCGCCAGCCGATCGTCCGCGGTGACGCCGACGCAGCGGCGAAGCGCGCCGACGTGATCGTCAAGGGCGAGTACACCTTCGGCATGCAGGACCAGGCGTTCCTCGGCCCGGAGTCCGGCCTCGCCGTGCCCTCCGAGGACGGCGGCGTCGAGCTGTACGTGGCCACCCAGTGGCTGCACTCCGACCTCAGGCAGATCGCCCCGGTCCTGGGCCTGCCCGAGGACAAGGTCCGGATGACGCTCTCCGGCGTCGGCGGCGCCTTCGGCGGCCGCGAGGACCTGTCGATGCAGATCCACGCCTGCCTGCTCGCGCTGCGCACCGGCAAGCCGGTCAAGATCGTCTACAACCGTTTCGAGTCCTTCTTCGGACACGTCCACCGGCACCCGGCGAAGCTCTCCTACGAGCACGGCGCCACCAAGGACGGCAAGCTCACGCACATGAAGTGCAGGATCGTCCTGGACGGCGGCGCCTACGCGTCGGCCTCCCCGGCGGTCGTCGGCAACGCCTCCTCGCTCTCGGTCGGCCCGTACGCCATCGAGGACGTCGACATCGAGGCCATCGCCCTCTACTCCAACAACCCGCCCTGCGGCGCCATGCGCGGCTTCGGCGCGGTCCAGGCGTGCTTCGCCTACGAGGCACAGATGGACAAGCTCGCGGCGAAGCTGGACATGGACCCGGTCGAATTCCGGCAGCTCAACGCCATGGAACAGGGCACTCTCCTGCCGACCGGACAGCCCTGCGACTCGCCGGCCCCGGTCGCCGAGCTGCTGCGCCGGGTCAAGTCCCGGCCGATGCCGCCCGAGCAGCAGTGGCTGGCGGTGGACGCCGAAGGCAGCAGCGTCGACGTGCGGGCCCTGCCCGGCGGGCTCTCCAACACCACCCACGGCGAAGGCGTCGTACGCGGCGTCGGCTACGCCGTCGGCCTCAAGAACGTCGGCTTCTCCGAGGGCTTCGACGACTACTCCACCGCCCGGGTGCGGATGGAGGTCATCAACGGTGAGCCGGTCGCGACCGTGCACACCGCGATGGCCGAGGTCGGACAGGGCGGCGTCACCGTGCACGCCCAGATCGCCCGTACCGAACTCGGCGTCAGCCAGGTCACCATCCAGCCCGCCGACACCCGTGTCGGCTCGGCGGGTTCGACCTCCGCCTCCCGCCAGACGTACGTCACCGGCGGCGCCGTGAAGAACTCCTGCGAAGCCGTCCGGGAGAAGGTGCTGGAGCTCGGCCGGCGCAAGTTCGGTACGTACCACCCGGCCTGGGCCACCGCCGAACTCCTCCTGGAGGGCGGCAAGGTCGTCACCGACGGCGGCGAGGTACTGGCCGACGTGGTCGACGTACTGGAGGACGAGGCGATCGACATCGAGCTGGAGTGGCGCCACCGGCCCACCGAGCCGTTCGATCTTCGGACCGGCCAGGGCAACGGCCACGTCCAGTACTCCTTCGCCGCCCACCGCGCGGTCGTCGAGGTCGACACCGAACTCGGCCTGGTCAAGGTCATCGAACTGGCCTGCGCCCAGGACGTCGGCAAGGCGCTCAACCCGCTGTCGGTCATCGGCCAGATCCAGGGAGGCACCCTCCAGGGCATGGGCATCGCCGTCATGGAGGAGATCGTCGTCGACCCGAAGACCGCGAAGGTACGCAACCCGTCCTTCACGGACTACCTGCTGCCCACGATCCTCGACACCCCGACCATCCCGGTCGATGTGCTCGAACTCGCCGACGACCACGCCCCGTACGGGCTCCGCGGCGTCGGCGAGGCCCCGACCCTGTCGTCCACCCCGGCCGTCCTCGCGGCGATCCGGAACGCGACGGGCCTGGAGCTGAACAGGACACCGGTACGACCCGAGCACCTCACCGGGACCTGACGGCCACTCAGAACCCTCCGGGCGGTGCGCGCCTGCCGTGAACGTCACACTTCCCCGCGCCGCGCACCGTCCGGAGTTCACGCACAACCACTCCACCTGCAAGAAGAGTTCGTCCTGGGCCGTCCCCCGGGTCGTGCCGCCGAGCAGCATCCCAAATCCCGCAGTCACGAAGCTCCACGCGGGTGCCCCTGTGAACCTTGGGAGTCAGGCAACATGACCCAGCAATCAGTGCAAGTCAAGACAAGTGCGGAGGACGCGGGCCCCGGCTCGCGTGTCCCCGCCGGACGGTCCTGGCTCGACCGTTACTTCCACATATCCGAACGGGGATCGACCGTCGCGCGCGAAGTGCGCGGTGGCGTCACGACCTTCATGGCCATGGCGTACATCCTCCTGCTCAACCCGCTCATCCTCGGCGGCAAGGACGTCGACGGCCAGCTGCTCAGCCAGCCGGGACTCATCACCGCCACCGCGTTCGCGGCGGCTGCCACCACCCTGCTGATGGGCTTCATCGGCAAGGTTCCCCTCGCGCTCGCCGCCGGTCTCAGCGTCTCCGGTGTGCTCGCCTCGCAGGTCGCCCCGGCCATGTCCTGGCCGCAGGCCATGGGCATGTGCGTGGTCTACGGCCTGGTGATCTGCCTCCTGGTCGTCACCGGCCTCCGCGAGATGATCATGAACGCCATCCCGCTCGCGCTGAAGCACGGCATCACCATGGGCATCGGCCTCTTCATCGCCCTCATCGGGCTGTACAAGGCCGGCTTCGTCCACAAGGGCACCGCGACCCCGCTCTCCCTCGGCCCCGCCGGTGAACTCGCCGGCTGGCCCGTCCTCATCTTCGCCGTCACCCTGCTGCTGATCTTCATGCTGCAGGCGCGCAACATCCCCGGCGCGATCCTGATCGGCATCGTCGTCGGCACCGTCGTCGCCATCGCCATCAACGCGATCGGCGACATCCCCGCCACGTCCTGGAGCAGCGGCCCGCCCGAGCTGAGCGGCAGCGCGGTCTCCTCACCCGACTTCTCGCTCTTCGGGGCCGTCGAGTTCGGCGGCTGGGGCGACGTCGGCGTGATGACGGTCGGCATGATCGTCTTCACCCTGGTGCTGGCCGGCTTCTTCGATGCCATGGCCACCATCATCGGAGTCGGCACGGAAGCGAAGCTGGCCGATGACAAGGGCCGCATGCCGGGCCTGTCCAAGGCGCTGTTCATCGACGGAGCGGGCGGAGCGATCGGCGGCGTCGCCGGGGGCTCCGGCCAGACCGTGTTCGTCGAGTCGGCGACCGGCGTCGGGGAGGGTGCCCGCACCGGGCTGGCCTCCGTCGTCACCGGGCTCTTCTTCGCCGCCTGCCTCTTCTTCACCCCGCTCACGGCCATCGTGCCGGCCGAGGTGGCCTCGGCCGCCCTGGTCGTCATCGGCGCCATGATGATGCAGAACGCCCGGCACGTGGACTGGAGCGACCGCTCCGTCGCCATCCCGGTCTTCCTCACCGTGGTCCTGATGCCGTTCACGTACACCATCACCACGGGTGTCGCCGCGGGCGTCATCTCGTACGCCGCCATCAAGCTCGCCCAGGGCAGGGCCCGGGAGGTCGGCGCCTTCATGTGGGTCCTGACGCTCATCTTCATCGTCTACTTCGCCCTGAATCCGATCGAGAGCTGGCTCGGCGTCCACTGACGCCACCGCCCTCCGCACCCCTGTCAGAAGGAGACGCCATGCTGGACATCGCCGAGGAACTGCACCGGTGGGTCGGGCAGGGACGCGCGTTCGCCGTGGCCACCGTCGTGTCCGTCGGCGGCAGCGCGCCCCGGCAGCCGGGCGCCGCGCTCGCCGTCGACAGCGAGGGCACGGCCATCGGATCGGTCTCCGGCGGATGTGTGGAGGGCGCGGTGTACGAACTGTGCCGGCAAGCTCTCGAGGACGGCACCACCGTGCGCGAGCGTTTCGGCTACAGCGACGACGACGCCTTCGCGGTCGGCCTGACCTGCGGCGGCGTCATCGACATCCTGGTCACCCCGGTGCGCGCGGACGATCCCGCGCGCCCGGTGTTCGGCGCCGCGTTCGCCGCTGCCGCAGGGGGTGCGGCAGCAGCGGTCGCCCGGGTCACGGACGGCCCCGCGGACCTGCTCGGCCGACCGCTGCTCGTCCACCCCGACGGCAGGTACGAGGGCGGGCTCGGGGGGCACCCCGAACTCGACCGCACGGCCGCCGCCGAGGCCCGGGCGATGCTGGACGCGGGCCGCACCGGCGAGGTCACCATCGGCGCCGACGGCTCGCGCTGCGGCCGGCCGCTCGCCCTCCTCGTCGAATCGAGCGTCCCGCCACCCCGGATGATCGTCTTCGGGGCCATCGACTTCGCCGCCGCCCTGGTCCGGGCCGGCCGCTTCCTCGGCTACCACGTCACCGTCTGCGACGCCCGCCCCGTCTTCGCGACCGCGGCACGCTTCCCGGAGGCCGACGAGATCGTCGTCGACTGGCCGCACCGCTACCTCGCGGACACCGAGGTGGACGCGCGCACGGTGCTGTGCGTACTCACGCACGACGCCAAGTTCGATGTACCGCTGCTGGAACTGGCGTTGCGGCTGCCGGTCGCCTATGTCGGCGCGATGGGCTCGCGCCGCACGCACCTGGAGCGCAACGAGCGACTGCGCGAAGCGGGCGTGACCGAACGCCAACTGGCGTCCCTGCACTCGCCGATCGGGCTGGACCTCGGAGCGCGTACGCCCGAGGAGACGGCCCTGTCGATCGCGGCCGAGATCGTCGCCGACCGGCGCGGCGGCAGCGGTGTACCGCTCTCCGGCGCCCACACCCCCATCCACCACGAGGACGCACCCCCGCTCGCCTCCGTGGCCTGAACAGGCCGCCCGGCAGCTGCCCGGCGGCGGGCGGATAGCCGCCACGGCGGGTTCACGCCAGGCAAGAATCCGCCACGCCCGCTTCCCAGCCGGTAGATCAGCTGCATGACTCTTCTCCCCTCCTTCGCTTCCGGCCGGGCGAGACCCGCTCGCGCGGGACGCAGGGCTCTGCTCATAGCGACCTCGGTCGCCCTCGTGAGCGGCGCCATGCTTCCTGCGGCGGGCTCCGCCACCGCCGCTCCGCAGCCGCCGTCCACCGACGGCCGCTCCCAGGCCCAGGCCCGGAGCTACGACATCACCCTCGTCACCGGTGATGTCGTCCACTACACGGACGGCGTCGGCAACCAGGACACCGTGACCGTGGACCGCCCGGACGGGGCGACGGGCGGCGTGCACGTGCAGCAGGTCGGCAAGGAGATCCACGTCCTGCCCGACGAGGCGACCGCTCTCATCGCGGCGGGGAAGCTGGACCGCAGGCTGTTCAACATCTCGACCCTGGTCGAGATGGGGTACGACGACAAGCGCTCCGGCGGCATCCCGCTGATCGCCACGTACCCGGCGGGCACGGCGCGTTCGCTGCCCGCCGCACCGCGCGGCAGCAAGACGGTCCGCCGGCTCGAGTCGGTGAACGGTGCGGCGCTGAAGGCGGACAAGGACGACGCCCGCGCCTTCTGGAGCGACATCAGCCGTTCGCAGAAGAGCCGTTCGCTGGACAACGGCATCGCCGAGCTGTGGCTCGACGGCAGGGTCGAGGCGACGCTCGCCGACTCGGTGCCGCAGGTCAACGCCCCGCAGGCATGGGCTGCCGGCTTCGACGGCAAGGGCACCACGGTTGCCGTCCTGGACACCGGTATCGACGCGACGCACCCGGACGTCAAGGACCGCATCCTGCAGGCCAAGAGCTTCATACCCGGCGAGGAGGTCGTCGACAAGCACGGCCACGGTACGCACGTCGCGTCCACCATCGCGGGCTCGGGCGCCGCGTCGGACGGTGCCGACAAGGGGGTCGCGCCCGGCGCGGACCTCCTCGTCGGCAAGGTGCTCGACGACTCGGGTTCGGGTGCCGACTCCGGCATCATCGAGGCCATGGAGTGGGCGAAGGCCGAAGGCGCCGATGTCGTCTCCATGAGCCTCGGATCGAGCATCCCGGACGATGGCACCGACCCCATGGCGCAGGCGGTCGACGCGCTCTCGGCGGACGGCGGCCCGCTGTACGTGATCGCCGCGGGCAACGCGTACGGCGAGGGCACGATCGGCGCGCCCGGCTCCGCGGCCAAGGCTCTGACCATCGCCGCCGTCGACAAGCAGGACGTCCGCGCGGACTTCTCCTCCATGGGCCCGCTCACCCGGTCGAACGGGCTGAAGCCCGACCTGTCCGCCCCCGGCGTCGACATCAACGCCGCCGCCTCGCAGGCGATCCCCGGCATCAGCGGCATGTACCAGCAGATGTCCGGTACGTCGATGGCGACCCCGCACGTCGCGGGCGCCGCGGCGATCCTCAAGCAGCGTCACCCCGACTGGTCCGGTCAGCGCATCAAGGACGCGCTGATGTCCTCGTCGAAGCAGCTGCCCGACTACACGCCGTACCAGCAGGGCACCGGCCGGCTCGACGTGAAGGCGGCGATCGACACGACGATCGAGGCGACCGGCTCCGTCGCGGCCGCCTCGTACGGCTGGCCGCACAGCGCGTCCGACCCGGTCGCCGAGCGGACGATCACGTACCGCAACACCGGTACGCAGGACGTCACCCTGGACCTGGCCACGGGCACGGACTCGCCCGCGTACACGGTCTCCACGCCGAAGCTCACCGTTCCCGCCGGATCCACCGCCGACGCGGTGCTGTCGCTGGACCCGTCGAAGGTCGAGGCCGGCACCACGTTCTCCGGCCAGGTCGTCGCGAAGGACGCGTCCGGTGCGACCGTCGCGCACACCGGCTACGCGCTGAGCAAGGAGCGGGAGCTCTACGACCTCACGTACAAGCTCCGCGACCGTGCGGGCAAGCCGATGGACGGTTACGTCGTGCTCGCCGACCTGGGCGACCCGTTCGGCACCCTCAACCCCGTTCCGGTCTCCGGCGACACCACGCTGCGGCTGCCTCCGGGCACCTACAGCTCCTGGGCCTCCGTCGACGTCGACGGTGACCGCCCGGACTCGAAGGCCGTCGCCTTCCTCGCGGAGCCCGAGACGGTCCTCGACAAGCCGACCACCGTCACCCTGGACGCGTCCGAGGCCCGCAAGGTCAGTGTGCGGACGCCGAAGGAGACCGAGACCCGGCAGCTGCGCTACGACATGGCACGCACGTCTTCGGCCGGCACGGTCTTCCGTGACGCGTTCCAGATCCCGCTGACGTACGACCAGCTGTGGGCGAGCCCCACCAAGAAGGTCACCCAGGGCAGCTTCAGCTTCCTGACCCGCTGGCGCCAGGGCGAGAAGCAGATCGACCTGTCGGTCGACGGCCGTGATGTGCCGGTCGCCGTGCAGGGCGGAGCGTCCGTCGCCGAAGACAGCAGTCAGAAGCTGACCGCGGTCTTCGCGGGCAACGGCGCCGAGGCCGACTATGCGGGTCTGAACGTCAAGGGCAAGGCTGTCGTCGTCCGGCGCAGCGGCGAGGTCGCCGCAGCCGACCGGCTGACGAACGCGCTCGCGGCGGGCGCCAAGGCGCTCTTCGTCGTCAACGACGGCCGCGGCGTGGCGATGGAGCAGTACACCGAGTGGGGCACCACGGCCACCATTCCGGTCGCCTCGGTGCAGCAGCTGGCCGGCGAGACCCTGATCAAGGAGGTCAGGCGGGGCGAGAAGCTCAGCGTGACCCAGCGCAAGTTCGCCCGGTACATGTACGACCTGGTCGACCGCCACAACGGCACCGTCCCGGACCGTTCGCTGACGTTCGCCCCGTCGACCCGTGACCTGGCGAAGGTGGAGAACACCTTCTACGGTCACAAGGCCGCGCTCGGCGGTGGCTACCGCTACGACATCCCGGACTACGGGCCGGGCCTCGGCTTCGCGGAGTACGAGAAGTACCCCACCACCCGCGACGAGTGGGTCACCCCGCTTCCGGGCAACTCCTTCTGGTACGAGGACCACTCGGTCCTCAACGCCACGGAGAGCGGTTTCGCGCACGAGGTGCGCAGCGGCAACCTGGACTACACGGCCGGCCGCAGCTACGAGGCCGAGTGGTTCGCGCCGATCACCCGTCCGCGGCTCGGCACCGGCTACTGGGGTCCGTTCCGTTCCGTCAGCAACGACATGCAGTTCAACTTCACCCCGTGGACGGACTCGGGCGCGGGCCATTCGGGCTCCATGCCGGAGGACGAGTACGACACCACCACCACCGCCTTCTACCAGGGCGACACCCTGGTCAAGAACGTTGCGGGCCGTGCCGGGTGGATCGGTGGCCTGTCGGCGGAGAAGCTGCCGTACCGCTTCGTCCTCGACTCCACCCGTGACGGCGACACGTGGAAGACCTCCACCCGCACGCACACCGAGTGGAGCTTCGTCTCGGGCCAGATGGACCAGAACGGTCCCTGGCAGGCCGACCTTCCGCTGCTCCAGCTCGACTACGACGTCGACACCGACCTGGCCGGAGACGTCAAGGGCGGCCGGTGGACCGAGCTCGGTCTCTCCTCCGGCACGCAGGAGTGGATGGACGGCGCGGTGAAGGCCGACAAGGCCTCGCTGTCGGTCAGTTACGACGACGGCAGGACCTGGACGGCCGCGCACCTGCACAAGGACTCGGCGGGCACGTGGACCGCACGGTTCAGGACCCCGGCGAAGGCGGGCGGCTTCGTGTCGCTCAAGGCGCACACCGAGGGACCCGGCGGCCTCGCCGCCGACCAGGAGATCATCCGGGCCTTCGGCCTGAAGTGATCTGCTGAGGGACCCGTTCGAGGTGGCTCCGCATCCTGTCTCAGGGTGCGGGGCCACCTCTCTTTCACGCTCCTCCGGCGTTGGCGGCCCGCCCGAACCGGGCCAGGCAGTGCCAGACCTTCTTGAGGTCCTGCTCGGCGTGGAGGCCGGAGCGGGCCGCGTCACCGATCATCCGCGGGTCGAGGTGCCCGTCCACCGCGAGCGCGGCGCCGAGATCGACGTACTCCTGCCCTCGGTAGCCTGGCCGGCGCCGCAGCTCCGCGACACCGAGCCGGAAACCGTCGTGCCATTCGACGGGGCACGGCAGTCTCCGTGCGGCGGACTCCACCGGCGTACCGCGGTAGGACGGGTCGAGAACCAGCGCCTCCACATGGCGGTCCAGGCGGACGGGCCCGTGGACCTGGGCCTCGATGTAGTCGTCGAGCGCGTCCTTGCGGTCGGCCTCGGCCAGTTCGATGAGCCGCATACGAGCCGCCACCCCGAAGTCCGCAGGTTCCAGGAAGCTGTCGGGATAGCAGAACGTGGTGCGGTCGAGCGCCTCGGCGGTCAGTCCGAGGTGCGCGGAACCGAACCGGGGCGCCGCTCCGACGGGCGAGCGGCGGAAGTTCAACGCGCCGTAGACGGGGCGCTCATGAGCGTGCGCGTCGTCGTAGGCGCCCCCGAAGATCCGGCTCTCCCAGCGCCACCGGTCACCGCCCGGGTGTGCGGTGAGCCCTCCGTTGCTCGTGCCGGTGACGAACTGGGACACGTACACGCCGTCATGGGCCAGCAGTTCCAGAACCGTGCGGCCGGCGCTGCCTGCCCGGTCCGGGTGAAAGTTCAGCGTCACGGACTGCGCAGGGTCCAGTGGCGATCCTGTCGACAGGGAGGCCACATGCCGCAGGGCGCGCTCTCGTGCCCGTGGGGTGTCGGTGCTCACCGCCCCAGTCTGCCCGGTCGTACCGCCGCCCTGCGGCCCGGTCGTACCGCCGCCCTTCGGCCCGGTCCTGCACAGGCGTATCAGGGCAGCGGGCGGGCGCCCGCATCGCCGTCGGCGGCCCGGAGCAGCCGCAGGAACGCCTTCAGACCGGTGATGATCTCCTGGTTGTCCGTCAGACGGTTCACCGTGGACTCGAACTCCCGTGCCAGCGCCGCGATCTTCCGGTCGGCCACGTCCGCCCGCTCGTACACCGAGACACCCAGCGCGTCCACGGTGCCGCGCAGCTCGGCGAGTGCGCGGTACTGCTCCTCCGCCTTCTCCTCCAGGACCCTGGCCCCGCTCTGCACCTGCTCGACCTGCTTGCGCAGTTCAAGGACGTCGTCACGCGGGAAGGTGACGTCCTTGAGGAGGGTGCCCAGCCGTCTCCGCAACTGTCCGAAGTAGGCGCCCGCCGGTCTGAAGACGGTGCTCAGCAGGAAGAACCCGGCGAACCAGAATCCCGTGACCGCTTCCGTCGCCACCGTGACCGCGACGACCAGCGCAGCCGTCAGGACGTGACCCCCCACAGCCGCCCGCAGCATCATCCGGGCGATCCGCGCCGCTTCGGCATCGCGCGCCGCCGGCACCTCCAGGCCCTTCCCGCGGCTGACCCCGATCTCGGCGAGGACCGAACGGGCCCGGAAGTACAGGTTCCACGGCACCGTCAGCAGGACGAGCAGCCACAGCAGGCTCAGCACACCGGCAGCCGCTCCCAGCAGCAGCGACAGTGACATGCCCGACGTGTAGGCCAGCACCAGTGCTCCGGCCAGCGCGGCTGTCGCCAGCACCGCCCCCACGAACCGTCCCATGCCGTCCCCCCGACCGAGCCGCGCGTCCGTCCGCTCTCCCGCCATCGTCCCGGGGGGAGCGGGATCCGGGCATGAGTACCGGTACTCAGAGGGGCGGGCGGACCTGTGCGCCGTGCGCACGGGCCCGCCCGCGGAGCTGACGGAGAACCGGGGAATCAGAGCCCGGCCTGCAGTGCCTTCCACGTGTCGGGGCCGACGCTGCCGTCCACGTCCAGACCCCGGCCGTTCTGGTAGAGACGCACGGCCGTGTCCGTCCCCGAGCCGAAGCTTCCGTCCACGGCGACCGTCGATCCGAGCGCCGCGGTCAGCGTCCGCTGCAGCCGCTTCACGTCTTCGCCGCCTGCACCCTTGGTGAGCGTCGGTGTGGTCCCGGCCGACAGCAGCGCGGTCCACGTCTTCGGGTCGACCGTCCCGTCGGCGGTCAGCTTCCGGGCCCTCTGGAACGCCTTGACGGCGTTCTGCGTGGTCTGTCCGAAGACGCTGTCCTCTCCGCCCGCGTTGTACCCCTGCTTGTTGAGCAGGTGCTGGACGGCCTTCACCTGGGGACCTGTCGAGCCCGCCCGCTGGGTCGCGTACGACGCGAAGTCCAGCGCCACGCCGGCGCTGCCCCCACCACCCCCGACCAGCTGCATGTAATAGGTCCAGTTCCAGTTGACGCCCGGGTCGGTGTGGTCGTTCCCGGGTGCCTCGCTGTGCCCGATGATGTGGGACCGGTCCTTCGGGATCCCGTACCGGTTGCACAGGTACGCGGTCAGCGCCGCCGAGGAGCGGTACATCGAGTCGGTGAACCACGACGCGTCGTCGATGAAGCCCTCGTGCTCGATGCCGAGCGACGAGGCGTTGGCGGTCTTGGCGTGCCAGCCGGTGTCCTTGTCGCGCACCATCTGGGTGATCTGGCCGTCGGAGGAGCGGACCACGTAGTGGGCGCTGACCTGCGAAGCGGGGTTCTGGAACCAGCTGATCGTGCCGGCGTACGAGCCCTGCGTGACGTGGATGACGACCTTGTCGATGGTCGCCGTCCGGTTGACCGCGTAGTTGGCCGCATCGGCGGGGACCCACAGTGCCGAGGGGTAGTCGGGGCTCTGGGCGGTCACGCCGGCCGTGGCCAGGGCGCCCTTGTCCGGTGAGACCGGCCGGGAGGTGACCGTGATCCGTTCGCCACCGGGCACCGTCGCCCGCAGGCCCTGGGCGAGGAAGGTGTAGACGTTGTCCGCGTAGAGCGCGGACACGGCTCCCTTCGCCCCGCTGTAGCGGGCGACGGCCGGGTACCAGGCATCGATGTCACGGCGCTCGGCGCCGTCCAGGCCGAGTGCGTCGGCGTGGCTCCGCAGGAGGGCCGCGCCGCCCAGGATGTTGGCCTCGGTGTCCTGGCGCAGATCGGCCGCGGATTCGCCGGTCAGGACGGAGGCCTTCTCCAGGGAACGGTTCGTGGGGTTGCTGACGAGGTGCATCACGCCGTAGCCGCCCGCCTGGCTCGGGCGTCCTGAATGCCCGTCCAGATGGGTCTCGCCGTAGCCCACGGCGGTGAGCAGATCGCGTGGTACGCCGAACTTCGCGGCTGCCCGGGTGAAGGCCTGGTTCATGGGATCCGGCGCGGCCGGGGCGGCGGGCGCCGGGTGGCCGGCGGCGACGACGGCGCTGACGGTGAGAGCCGCCAGAAAGGCTGCGCGACCCCGGGTGTGGCCGGCGGGGCTTCTGGGCATACCTGCTCCTGGTCTGTGGGGAGAGGACGGACCCCCGGGCCCGGTGGGGTGGGGCCGGGGGCGCGAGCCCGCACAGGTTATCGACAGATCAGGGCATGACAACGCGGCGCGAGCGTGTCCAAATCCCTTTCACTCCAATGGAGTTGGAGTGATTCCGGCACCCCCGGTCAGGGGTGACGGAGCCCCGTGCGGCTACCAGCGGTCCCGGTGGATGACGTCCGCCACCGGGCGGCGCCGGACCGGTCCGAAGTTGCCCTGCGGCCACCCGACGGGAATGGCGGCGAAGGTCTCCATGTCCTCGGGGATCCCGAGCGCCTCCTTCCATTCCTGCTCCAGCATCAGGTGCCAGATGGTCAGGTTGGCGGCGAGCCCCAGGGCACGTGCGGCGAGCAGGATGTTCTGGACGCCGGGATAGACGCAGGAGCCCTCGGCGAGCGCCTGGAAGCGCGTCTGCGTGTCCGTCATGTGCGCCAGCCCCGCCGGGCCGAGCGCCTCGGCGTAGACCTGCAGGCCCTCGTCGTCGAACTGCGGCTCCGGGAACCGGTAGCAGGGGATGATCAGCGCCGGTGTGTCCGCGAAGTGGTCGCGCTGGTACTCGATGGCCGCCACCATCCGGCCGTACGCCGCGTCGTCCATGCCCTTCGGCGCGTACTTGCCCGTGGTCGCGAGGTACGCGTCCACGCAGCGCTTCCACAGGGGGGCCAGACGGGCCATCACCTCGCGGTCGGTGACGACGACGTACTCGTAACACTGCATGTTGCCGCCGCTGGGTCCCCAGACGGCTGCCTGTATGAGCTTCTCGATCGTCTCGTCCGGCACGGCGTCCGGCTTGAGACGGCGCATGGCGCGCATGGTGGACATGGTCGGGAAGAGTGCGGGCCCGTCGAGGGCGGACGCGTCGGACTGAACCGTTTCGAAGGTCATGATCGCGGAGTGTACGCATCAGGAAGCCCTGCGGGGACCCCCGTTGGAGGCCGACTCCGCCGGACCGACCGGCCGGACCGTCCGGGCAGGTCAGCGGCGCCGGAGCCGAACCACGGGGATGTCGCGGCCGGTGCCCTCCTGGTACTGCGCGTACCGGGGGAAGACCTCCACCAGGTGCGGCCACACCCGGGCCTTCTCCTCGGGCGTGAGGGTCTCCGCGAGTGCGGGGAAGCGCTCCGTGCCGACCCTGAGTTCTACGGCGGGCTCGGACAGCAGGTTCAGGTACCAGAGCGGATGACTGTCCGAGCCGCCGTTCGACCCCACGATCAGGTAGTCGTCGCCGTCGCGCCCGTACATCAGGACCGTGCGCCGTACCGCTCCGCTGCGCCTGCCCACGCAGTCCAGCAGCAGGCACGGGACGCCGAGCTGGGTGGTGCCCTTGGTCCCGCCGGACGACTCGTACAACTCGGCCTGCCTGGCCACCCAGTTCGTCGGGCTCAGCTGTACCGGACCGTCGTGCTGCTCCGCCGCCATGACCGTTTCTCCCTCTCGTGACTCCTCGTACGCACCCATCGTGTCACCCGTTCCGGCGCCACGTCGGATTCGCACACCTGGCCGTCCCCCCTCCTCACGGGGGAACGGGGGCCGGAATCCGGGCCGTGAAGGCGTATAAAGGGTCCCTCCGGAGCAGCCGGCGCCCCCGATGGCCGTCCCACCCCCACGCGGCCGGCGTCACCGCGTACGAGAGCGGAGGAGCGTCCTCATGAGCACCTCGGAAGAGATCAGCGCCTTGCTCGTCACCACGTTCGGAACGGATCCCCTGGCCATTCGGCCGGAGGTCCCTCTCCGTCAACTGCGCCTGGACTCGCTCGCCCTGGAGGAACTCCGGCTCCTCATCGAGGACCGGATGGACATCGATCTCGAGGATGTCGTCCTCTCGTCGCGCGACACCGTGGGCCAACTGGTCGCGGCCGTGTGCAGCAAGGCCGGCGCGTGACGGCCCGGCGGCCGTTCGCGCGCACGTCCGCCCGTCCGGGGGCCGAACCGTTCAGCGCCGCTGTCACCGGGATCGGCCTGGTGACCGCCGCCGGTGTGGGGGTCGAGGCGGCGTGGCGCGGGGTGTGCGGCACAACTGTCGCCCCCTCGGTCATGCACCGGCCCGAACTGGCCGGTCTGCCCTGCGACTTCATGTACTCGATCACGGACCTCGACACGAAGGCCGTACTCGGCGTCGCCGCGCAGCGGCTGATGGACCGCTTCTCGCAGCTCGCCGTGATCGCCGCACGGGAGGCCGTCGCCGACGCCGGACTCGACCCGGCCGTCTGGGACAGCGGCCGGGTCGCCGTCGTCATCGGCTCGGCACACGGAGGGCTGCCCTTCTACGACGAGCAGCACACGACCCTCAACGAGCGCGGCGCACGACGTGTCTCCCCGAAGCTCGCCCCGCTGTCCGTCGTCAACGGCGCCGCCAGCAGCGTCGCCATGGATCTGGGTGTCCACGGCCCCAGCCAGGCGGTCTCCACCGCCTGTTCCTCCGGCACCGTCGCCATCGGCACCGCCCATCAGATGCTCCGCACCGGGGCCTGCGACATCGTCGTCGCGGGCGGCGCCGAATCGGTCTGCTCCCGGCTGCTCATTGCCAGCGCCTGCCAGATGCGGGCCGTCTCCACCCGTCGTGACGACCCCCAGGCCGCCTGCCGGCCCTTCGACACCCACCGCGACGGCTTCGTCGTCGGCGAGGGCGCGGGACTCCTCGTCATGGAACGCCCCGAGCACGCACGGGCCCGAGGGGCCGCGGTCCGCGCCCGCGTCGCCGGCTACGGGGCATCGAGCGACGCCCACTCCGCCGTCGCCCCCGATCCGGACGGCCTCGGCATCGAACGGGCGCTGCGCACCGCCCTGGCCGACGCGGGCCTCGACGCCTCCGACATCGGCCACGCCAACGCCCACGGCACCTCGACCGTCGCCAACGACCTGATCGAGGCGACCATGCTGCGCCGGGTCCTCGGCGAACACCCCCTGGTCACGTCCACCAAGGCGATGACCGGTCACACCCTGGGCGCCGCCGGAGGCATCGAGACCGCGCTGACCGTCCTGGCGCTGCAGCACCAGCTCGTACCGCCGACGGCCAATCTCGACGCACCCGACCCCGCGATCCCCCTCGACGTGGTGAGCAAGGAGGCCAGGCGGGGCGTGTTCGACTGCGCGGTCAAAACCTCGCTCGGCTTCGGCGGTCACAACGCGGCGCTCGTCCTCACCAGGGCCTGACGGGAAGGAGCACCATGCCCGAGGAGATCATCCGGTCCCTGTCCGTCCACGGGCTGCGGTACGCCTATCGCGTCCTGCCCCGTGCCGAACCGCCCCACGGTCCGGGCATCGAACCCGTACTCGTCCTCGGCGGCGCGCTGCAGGGCATGTTCGGCTGGCCGCAGATGGACGAGCACCTGGGCCCGGTGGCCGATGTGGTGACCGCGGACCTGCCCGGCATGGGTACGGCGGACCCGCTGCCGGCCGGCGACTGTGCGGGCATCCTGCGTGCCGCGGTCACCGGAATCATCGATGACATGGGCGCTCCCCGGGTCAACCTGTTCGGCTTCTCCTACGGCGCGGCCATCGCCTTCGCCTGTGCGCGGCACGACCCCGGCCGCATCGCCCGGCTCGTCCTCGGCGGAGTCCCCACGCACATCGGCGCCGCCCAGCGGAGCTACTGGCACCGGGCCACGGAGCGGCTTGCCGAAGGCGACGCGGAGGGGTTCGCGAGGCTGGCCGCCGACGGACTCATGTGCCTGGACCCGGACCGTCCGGTGCACCGCAGGGAACTCGCCAGGCGCTACGTACGCCGCTCGTTCCTGCACGCACTCAGCCACTCGCCGCACGCCGCCGACTCGCTGCACCGGGCGTTGGGGGACCGGCCCGACTTCTCCGGGGGACTGTCCGGCGTACCTGCCCTGGTCTTCGCCGGGGAGCACGACACGGTGACCTCGCCCCGACGGCAGCGGGAGTTCGCCGCGACGATCGAGGGGAGCCGCTTCCTCACGCTTCCGGAATCCGACCACTGGGTGGTGCTGGAACGCTCCGAAGAGGTCGCCGCACTCGTCACCCGGTTCTTCACCGACGGGCCGTCGGACGGTCCGGCGGATCCGTCGCCCGCAGCCCGTGCGCTTCCGCGCCAGGTCCCGGCGGCGGACAGCACGGCGGCGACCCGTGCGGGCGCCTGACCGCGGTGCGCCGAACAGGATCCGGGGACGGCCGGTGCCGGCCGCCCCCGGAGGCGGTCAGTGCTTGTGGCCGCCGTTGCCGTGCACGTCGACCCGCACGATCTGCGGGTCGTGGTCGCTCGCCTGGTCGGCGAACTCCGCGTTGATGTGCACCACGTCGTAGTCGAAGCGGCGGATCGCGGGGCTGGTCAGGATGTGGTCCAGCGTCTGCGAGTTGCCGTCGAACACGTAGCTGTACTGCTCGCTCCTCGGCAGCGTCATGATCAGCGGCTTGAGCACCTTGCCACCGGTCAGCGCGTCCATCGTCGGCGAGAACGCGAAGTCGTTCAGATCCCCGAGCGTGATCACCTGGGCCGACCTGTCCGCCTTCAGCAGCGAGCGGACGAAGGTGTTGACCTCCGCCGCCTGCTGGACCCGCTTCGTCTCCGAGCTGCGCACCGGTTCCTGGTAGCGCCCGTGCAGGGGCTGGTCGCCGCCCTTGGACGCGAAGTGGTTGCCGATGACGAAGACCGACCTGCCGTGGAAGCGGAACTCGCCCACGAGGGGCTTGCGGCTGTCGTCCCAGGCCGCACTCGTCGGGTTGATCCGGCCGGGCGAGACGGAGAGCGTCGCACCCTTCTTCGTCTTCACGGCCGTCACCGCGGTGGTCGCGTCGCCGCCCGCACGGTCCACGAAGTCGACCCGCTGGGGGTTGAAGAGGAAGACGTTGCGGATGTTGCCGCCGGGCTCGCCGCCGTCCTTGCCGTCCTCGGGGGCGACGTAACGCCATGCGTAGCGCGGTCCGCCCGCGGCGACGATCGCGTCGGTGAACCGATGCAACGTCGCGTCGGAGCCGACCGTGCCGTCGTTCGCCGCGCCGTTGTCGTCCTGGATCTCCTCCAGCGACACGATGTCGGGGGAGGCGAGGCTGACCGCGACACCCGCGGCGAGCGTGTCGAACTTGGCCTGCTCGTCGAGCGCGTCGAGGTTCTCCACGTTGTACGTGGCGACGGCGAGCTCCTTGTGCTTCTGCTTCCGCGTCACCTCGCGCCGCAGCCCGTTGTCGGTGAGCGCGCCGAGCTCGGTGGCCTGGAGGTTGTACCCGCCGAACGATGCGTAGTCGATGACGCCCGTGGTGGAGCCGGAGAGCTTGTCGCCCACGTCCGCGACCGGGACCGGCTGCGCCGGGTTCAGGGACATCACCTTGATGCGGCCGGTGTTCTGGTCCTCGTACGAGGCGTAGAGCGTGCCGCCGCGCCGGGTGCGGTTCTCCTGAGGTTTGACCGTCACCCAGACCTCGTCGTACGCGGTCGTCGCCCCTGTCACCCGGGTGTCGGCGATCGTGACGCGGGCGCCCTCGACCGACTCGTACAGGTCCAGGGCGTACGTGGCCGGATCCAGGGCCAGTGCGTCGATCGAGCCGCCGCCGGCCGACGGTACGTAGGTATCGGGCACCGAGGCCGCGTCGAGGACGACGGGCGCCGGAAGGGCGTTGCCCGAGGACAGGACCGTGGTGCTCGGGGCGGTGAGCTGGGTGAGCGACTGGGTGGTGGAGGACGGGTAGTACTCGGCCACCTTGCCGCTGACCAGCACCGAGTCGCCCACGGCGACGGCGGGGGCGGCGGAGCCGGTGTACACGAACAGGCCCTCGCTCGTACGGGCGTCGGCGTCCGGTGCGGTGTCCTGGATCCAGAAGCCGCGCGAACCGCTGGTCCGTACGCCGGTGACGACGCCGGGGACACCGGTCACCGCCTGACCCACGAGCGGGGAGACACGGGTCGTGCCCTGGATGTCGTGCACCCGGACGGTGCCGGGCTCGGTCGGTCCGCCGGGCTCGCCGGGGCCGGATCCGCCCGACGTCTCGCCTGCGGCGTTGACCGGTGTCGGGGTGCCCGCGGCCAGATCCGCCGCGTTGTCGTCGGTGTCCGCCAGGGAGGTGCCGCGGGCCACGGAGGCGGTGGCCGAGGTGCCCGTCGCCGGGCCGGTGCCCTCGCGTACGACCGCCGAGCCGTAGCCGACGAGGTCCACGATGCGAGTGTCGACGGCGCAGTCCGCGGCTGTCCTGCAGGTCAGCGGTGTCGTACCGGACACCAGCGCGACGGTGCCGCTCGCGGCGGACATCGCGACCGTGCCGGTGGCGTCGGCGGTCGGCAGTGCCACCGTGCCGCCGGTGCCGGCGGCCTGCGCGACGAGGTAGCGGCCACCGGGCGCGACGGCGCCCGACAGCTCGGAGACCTGCCACAGCGAGCCCGCGGACGGGGTGCCCGGCAGGTACTGGACGCTGAAGCCCGACAGGCCGAACGGACTCGAGCCGGCATTGGCCAGCTCGATGAAGTCGCGGGTGAGGGTCGCACCGGAGTTGCCGCCGCCTCCGTACACCTCGGAGATCACGGCGGTGGAGGACGGGGCCGCGAAGGCGGCGGGCAGCGCGGTCACCGAGAGGGTTACGGCGACTGCGCCGGCCAGCAGGGCGGAGCCGGGTCTGGCTATGTGCACGGGAACTGCCCCCAAGTTGTAGTGAGGTGGCAAAAGCTATGCGCGTAGACCATGAGTGACAAGGCATCAAAAGGTTAAATCCTGAAAACGCCCGGGTGTGCGGAAGCGGCGGCCGGTCCGTGTCAAGCGCCGAAACGGTGCCGCCACACGCTCTCAACACCCCTTCGACGCGGCGCAATACGCGCGCAACACGCCTCCCTGGACAGGCGTCCCAGCATGCGGGCAGTGGTTTGACCGGCTTACGCCGTTCCGGCTACGTTGCGCGGCATGCAGCGATCCGCACACCTGACGACGCGAGGTCATGTCGACCTGAAGCGCGTGTGCTCCGCGGCGTGTCACCGGGCCTGAACACACGGAGCCCGCGCGAGCCGCCCACGGGGACACACTCCCCCTTGCGCGCCGCGGGCGCCCCGCCGCACGGGAGAAGCGGAATCCGGACCGGACCGATACCGGACGGTTCCGCCACGAGGAACCCCCCGGCACCTTCGCCGGGGTGAGACCGCACCCGTACCGCCCGCTGCCACCGAGGACCTGGAAGACACCTGTGAAGAGTCTGCCTGCGCCCACCCGCCGCACCGGTCCGCTGCGCCGCTCGGACATCCCCGCGGCCGGAGCCGCCCGCCGTGTCTCCGGCACGGGAGCCGTGCTGAGCGCGATCCTCGACCACGGCCCGGTGGCCCGCTCCACCGTCGCCCGCGTCACCGGCCTGTCGCCCGCCTCGGTGACCGGACACGTGGGACACCTCCTGTCCCGCGGCCTGGTCCGTGAGAGCGAGGAGACCACCGGACCACGAGGGCTCGGACGCCCCCACATACCGGTGGAGATCGACACCGGCCGGTTCCTGGTGGCCGGGGCCCATATCGCCGTCGCACACTCGACGGTCGCCCTGATGGATCTGCGCGGCCGGGTGGTGGCCGAGGACCGCCGGCCGCACCTCAGCACCGAACCCCGCGGCATCCTGGCCGACGTGGCCGCCCGGCTGCCCCGGCTGGCGGCCGCTCACGCGGCCGGCCGGACCGTGCTGGCCCTGGGTGTGGCCACCGGCCACCGGGTGGACTCCGCCGCCGGAGTGGTCGTGGAGCATCCTCATCTCGGCTGGCGCGCGGTACCCGTACGGGAGATCCTGGCCGCCGCGACCGGGCTGCCCGTCCATGTGGACAGCCACTCGAGGGCGCTGGCGCGGGCGGAGCAGATGTTCGGTGAGGTCTCGACCCGGGCCAGCACGGTGCTGCTGTTCATCGGCGCGGTCGTCGACGCCGCCTTCGCCACCGCGGGCGAGTTGCACCGGGGCCCGCGCTCCGGAGCGGGCAGCGTGGCCCATCTGCCGCTCGGGCCGGGCGGATCGGGTGACGCGGAACCCTGTAGCTGTGGCCGTACCGGATGTCTCCAGTCCGAGGTCTCCGAGCGCGCCATGATCCGCCGGGCCGCCGAACAGGGCCTGCACGTCGCGTCGTTCCTCGAACTGCTGGACCATGCGCTGGCGGACGAGCCGCGCGCCGTGGCGCTGTTCCGCCGCCGCGCCCGGCTGGTGGGCCGGGCCGCCGCACTGCTGCTGGACATGTTCGACCCGGAGTGTCTGGTGGTGGTCGAGCCCGGAGCGGGCCGGCTGCCGCAGTGTCTCGCCGATCTGCGGGCCGAGGTGGCCGAGCGCTCCGGTGTGTGCGACGACCCCGAACGCGCGGTGGTGCCGAGCAGCTTCACCGGATCGGTCCTGGCCACCGCGGGTGGCGCGGTCGCGCTCGGCGCGCTGTACACCGACCCGCTGGGGCCGTGGCCCGCACTGCCCGCCGTGTCCTGACCGCCTCGGCGGATACCGACTTAATTCAGAACGTTGCATTGTTGACCCGCCCTCGCCCCGACCGGGAAGATGGATTCATGACCAGCCGACAGCGGAATTCGAGGAATGCGCCCCAGGTGGCACGTTCCTGCCGCGCGGCTGGGCCGGTGAGCGATATCGCCCGGCGTTCCTGTTGTCGCCCCTGTCCGGGTAACCGATAACCCTCGGCTGAATTTCCGGGCGGTCCGCACCCCGTGCGTGTCAACCGTGCCGCCCTTCTGTTTCGCGCACCCATTTTCCGCC
This sequence comes from Streptomyces sp. NPDC005566, assembly GCF_040605575.1. Lineage (NCBI taxonomy): Bacteria > Bacillati > Actinomycetota > Actinomycetes > Kitasatosporales > Streptomycetaceae > Streptomyces > Streptomyces sp. NPDC005566. The sequence continues at coordinate 215,469 of NZ_JBEXDB010000009.1, forward strand.
TTTCCGACCGGGGAGAGACGTTGACCGTCACCGTGTCCTCGTACAACGCTGTCCAATCAACCGACAGCGCATCAACCGAAAGCGCAGCGCCCGGCATTGCCCCGGAACGCTTCAAGCAGGTATTCCGCAGGTATCCCGCAGGCGTGGTCGTCGTCACCGCCGACGCCGGCCACGGGCCGGTCGGTTTCACCGCCACCTCGCTCACCTCGCTGTCGCTCGCCCCGCCGCTGGTCTCCTTCGGCATCGGGACGTCGGCCTCGTCCTGGCCGCACGTCGAGCGGGCCGGCACCGCGGTGGTGAACTTCCTCGGCGTCGAACAGGAGGCGCTGGCCACCACGTTCGCGACCAGCGGCATCGACCGCTTCGCCGCGCCGACCCGGTGGAGCCGGCTGACGGGCGGTGAGCCCGTGCTCGACGGGGTGACCGGCTGGCTGCGGCTCACGGTCCGGCACATCGTCCCGGCCGGCGACCACCGCATCGTCATCGCCCGGGTCGAGGAGTCCTGGCTCGACGAGGGACGCAGCCCACTGCTGTTCCACGACGGCTCCTACCACTCCATCCGTCCCACGCACGACCAGTGATCAGGAATTCACCATGACACGCAAAGTCGCACAGCGGCCCCTTGCCCGCCGATCTTTCCTCGCACTGGGGGTCGGAACGGTTCTGAGCCTTGCCGCCTGCTCTCCGCAGACCAAAGCCGTGGCCGACGCGGAACCGGCCGGCGCCCTGCCCTCGGGAGATCCGCCGCCCGGCACGAAACTGGCCATCGCGGTCCGCACGGCTCGACTCCAACTGGAGCCGGCCGGGCTCGCGAAAGAGCTGAACTTCACCGTCACGGAATGGCCGAACCTCTCCGCGGGCCCCGATATCATCCAGGGATTCCGCGCGAAATCGATCGACCTGGCCACCAATGCGGGAATCCCGCCGATCCAGGCGCACGCCATCGGTGTCGGAGCGAAAATCGTCGGGGTGCAGGTCCGCAAGAAGCCGACGTACGTCTTCGCCACGGCACCCGGATCGTCCGTCAGGAACGTCGAGGACTTCCGGGGCAAGAAGATCGGGTTCTCCCAGGGGCAGGCCCAGGGCGTCGTGGTCCTGCGCGCGCTGAAGGCAGCGGGTCTGAGCAACAGCGACGTCGAGCTCGTCGCCCTGCCCAGCACCCAGTTCCTGACCGCCCTGCAGTCCAAGCAGGTGGACGTGGCCCCGCTGGGCGAGCCGACCATCACCAAGTACCTCAGCCAGTACGCCAAGGACGGCGCCCGCGGGGTGAAGACAGAGGTCGTGGACCTGCTGACCGTGCTCTGGGCGCCGAACGAGGTCCTCAACGACCCGGCGAAGGCGGCGGCGGTGCGCAGCTTCATACCGCTGTGGGCACGGGGCCAGGTGTGGGCGTGGGAGAACAGCGACGAGTGGATCGACACGTACTACGTGAAGGATCAGGGCGTCACCGCGGAGGACGGCAAGCGCATCGTCGCCTCCCTCAACAAGCCGCACTTCCCGGCGAACTGGGACGAGGCCATCGCCTGGGAGCAGGAGACCGCCGACCTGCTGGCCGAGGGCGGCTTCGTACCCGAGCAGAAGGCGTCCGAGCTGTTCGACCGCCGCTTCGAAGGGCTGGCGGCCGCGGCCGTGGCCGCCGAGTACCGGGAGGGGTCATGACGGATCTGCTGTCCAAGGCACGCGAAGCCCGGCCCGAGGTCGTTGAGGCTCCGCGGGCCGCCGCGGGAGCCGCCCCCGCGTCCCGCGGCACCCGGCGGCGGCTCGGCCCCGGCCGGTCCCTGCCCTTCGGGCGGCTGATCGGGCCCGTGCTGCTCGTCCTCGCATGGTGGGCGGCGTCCGCAAGCGGCTACCTCGACCCCCGCATCCTGTCCTCGCCCGGCACCGTGCTCGCCACCGCGGGCGACCTGGTCTCCACCGGCCGGCTCCAGGACAACGTCCTGATCTCGCTCCAGCGCGCCGGACTCGGCCTGTTCTTCGGGGTGTCGGCCGGTGTGATCCTGGCCGTGGCGGCCGGACTGAGCCGCAGCGGTGAGTACCTGCTGGACGGCCCGCTCCAGATCAAGCGGGCGATCCCGTCCCTGGCCATGCTCCCGCTGCTCATCCTCTGGCTGGGTATCGGCGAGCAGATGAAGGTCACCGTGATCGCGCTCGGCGTCGCGGTGAACATGTACATCAACACGTACGCCTCGCTGACCGGCATCGACAGCAAGTACGTGGAGCTCGCCGAGGGACTCGACCTGGGCCGCCGGCAGTTCATCCGCAAGGTCGTCGCCCCGGGCTCGCTCCCCGGCTTCTTCGTCGGCCTGCGCCTAGGAGTCACCTCGTCCTGGCTCGGCCTCATCGTGGTCGAGCAGATCAACGCCACCAGCGGCATCGGCTACATGATGTTCCAGGCCCAGCAGTACGCCCAGTCCGACGTGATCATCGTGGGGCTGGTGGCCTACGGGATCTTCGGCTTCGCCTCCGACGCGGCGGTACGCGCAGTCGAAAGGAGGGTCCTGTCATGGCGACGCACACTGGCGGGCTGACGGAGGTCCTGCCCGGCGCCGAGGGCGAGCGGCCCGCGGTACGCACGACAGGGCTGGTACGCAGGTTCGGCGACCGGGTCGTCCTGAAGGACCTCGATCTGACCGTGGCACCGGGGGAGTTCACCGCGCTCCTCGGCCGCAGCGGCTCCGGCAAGTCCACCCTGCTCCGGGCCGTGGCCCGCCTCGACCACACGGTCGAGGGATCCGGTGAACTCCTCGTACCCGAGCGGGTGTCCCTCTCCTTCCAGGACTCCCGTCTGCTGCCCTGGCTGCGTGTGCTCGACAACGTCATCCTCGGTCTGCGCGGCCCGAAGGCCCGTGAGCGAGGCCTGACCGCACTGGCCGAAGTCGGTCTCGAAGGCCGCGACCGCTCCTGGCCCCACGAGCTGTCCGGCGGCGAACAGCAGCGCGCCGCCCTGGCCAGAGCCCTGGTCCGCGACCCCGAACTCCTCCTGGCCGACGAGCCGTTCGGGGCCCTGGACGCGCTGACACGGATCAAGATGCACGGCCTGCTGCGCGAACTGTACGAACGCCACCGCCCCGCCGTCCTCCTGGTGACCCACGACGTCGACGAGGCCGTCGAACTGGCCGAGCGCGTGCTGGTACTCGAGGACGGCCGGATCTCCGTGGACCTCAGGATCGACCTGCCGTCCCCGCGCTCCCGTCGCGACCCGCGCTTCCAGGAGTACCGCGACACGTTGCTCAGCGCCCTCGGCGTGGCCCAGCCCCAGCTCGCGAACTGACTCCCGAGGAGAAGACACCATGCCGCGCAAGCAGCTCCATCTGAACGCCTTCCTGATGTCCACCGGCCACCACGAGGCGTCCTGGCGGCTCCCCGAGAGCGCCGCCGAGGCCAACTCCGACCTCGAGCACTACAGGAACCTCGCCCGCATCGCCGAACGCGGTCGTCTGGACTCCCTGTTCCTCGCCGACAGCCCCGTCCTGATGGGCGATCCCGGCCGCCGCCCGGCCGCCAAGCTGGAACCCACCGTCCTGCTCACCGCACTCGCCGGGGCGACCCAGCACATCGGTCTCATCGCCACCGCCTCCACCAGCTACAACGAGCCGTACAACCTGGCCCGCAGGTTCGCCTCGCTCGACCACGTCTCCGGTGGCAGGGCCGGCTGGAACATCGTCACCACCGCCGGAGCCGACGCGGCCCGCAACTTCGGTCTGGACGACACCCCGCTGCACCGCGACCGCTACCGGCGCGCGGGCGAATTCGTCGAGGTGTCGACCAAGCTCTGGGACAGCTGGGCGGACGACGCCGTCGTCGCCGACAAGGAGAGCGGCGTCCACGCACTGGCCGAGCGGGTCCGCGCCATCGGCCACACCGGTGAGTTCTTCCGGGTCGACGGTCCGCTCAACGTCCAGCGCCCCCCTCAGGGATACCCGTTGCTCGTCCAGGCCGGATCCAGTGAGGACGGCAAGGACTTCGCGGCCCGCTACGCGGAGGCGGTGTTCACCGCACAGCAGACGCTCGAGGAGGGCATCGCCTTCTACAAGGACGTCAAGCAGCGAGCCGAAGCCCTCGGCCGCAACCCGGACGGCATCAAGATCCTGCCCGGCATCGTGCCCGTCATCGGGGACACCGAGGCCGAGGCCCTGGAACTGGATGCCGAGCTCGACCGGCTCATCGTCCCCGAGTACGCCAAGCGCCAGCTGGCGCAGAAGCTGAAGCTCGACCCCTCGGAGCTCCACCTCGACCGGGAACTCCCCGAATCCCTCCCCAGCGAGGACGAGATCGAGGGGGCCAAGAGCCGCTACACACTCGTCGTGGAGCTCGCCAGACGCGAGAAGCTGACCGTGCGTCAGCTCATCGGCAGGCTCGGCGGCGGGCGCGGCCACCGCACCTTCGCAGGAACGGCCGAGCAGGTCGCGGACACCATCGAGCACTGGTACGACAGCGGGGCTGCCGACGGGTTCAACATCATGCCCGCCGTGCTCCCCTCCGGTCTGGAGGTCTTCGTGGACCGGGTCGTCCCCATCCTCCAGGAGCGGGGCCTGTTCCGCACCGAGTACACCGGCGCCACCCTGCGCGAGCACTACGGTCTGCCGCGCCCCGCCAACCGGCTGTTCGACACCGTCGACACCTCCGAGGGCCACACCGGCATCGGCCTCGCGGCGGCGGCCCGGTGACCGACTGTCCGCCACCGCAGACCGGCACGTCCGCGCCGCAGACCGAAACGCCTCCGCAGTCAGGCGCATCCCAGCAGCCGCCCGGCTGGGCCCGGCGGCTGCTGGGGTACTGCCTACGCCACCGCACCGACCTGCTCCTCGCATTCGGAGCGGCCCTGGTCGCGGCCGTCGCCACCGCCACCCTGCCCCTCGTCCTGCGCCATGTCGTGGACGGGGTGGCAGGGGGCACCACCGGACCGCTCCTCCCCTGGACCCTCCTGCTCGCCGGCCTCGGCGCGATCCGCTTCGCGGCGAACTTCACCCGCCGCTACCGCTCCGGCCGGCTCTCCCTCGGCGTCCAGTACGACCTGCGCAACGACGCCTTCGCCGCACTGCTGCGGCTCGGCGGCGCCCAGCAGGACGACCTGCGCACCGGACAGGTCGTCAGCCGGTCCATCTCCGACATCACCCTGATCCAGACGCTCCTGCAGTTCCTGCCCAACCTCACGGGCAACGTCCTGATGTTCCTCTGCTCCGTGATCTTCATGGCGGTCCTCTCGCCGCTGCTGACCGTGGTCGCCCTGGTCGTCGGACCGCTGCTCTACCTCATCGCCCTGCGCAGCCGCCGCGACCTGTTCCCCGCCAACTGGCACGCCCAGCAGGAGGCCGCCGAAGTCGCCTCCGCCGTGGAGGCCACCGTCACCGGCGTCCGCGTGGTCAAGGGCTTCGGCCAGGAGACACGGGAACTGAACGGCCTCGAGGAGCGCGCCCGTACCCTGTTCGCCTCCCGCCTGCGGGTCGTCCGCTTCACCAGCCGCTACAACCCCGCCCTCCAGGCGGTGCCCGCACTCGGCCAGGTCGCCGTGCTCGCCCTCGGCGGCTGGATGGCCCTCCACGGCCGGATCTCGCTGGGCACCTTCCTCGCCTTCACCACCTACCTCGGCTCCTTCGTCACCCCCGTACGCCAGGTGGCGACGCTGCTCACCGTCTGGCAGCAGGCGCGAGCCGGAGCCGAACGCGTTCTGGAGGTCGTCGACGAAGCACCGGTGATCACCGACGCACCCGGTGCCCGCGACCTCCCCGACCGGCCACCGGCCCTCTCCTGGCAGGACGTCACCTTCGGTTACGGGGACGGCGCCCCGCTGCTGGACGGCTTCACCCTCGACGTGGAACCGGGCGAGACCCTCGCGCTGATCGGCTCCGCCGGCTCCGGCAAGTCCACCGCGGCCGCCCTGCTGCCCCGGTTCTACGACGTACCGTCCGGAACGGTACGGGTGGGAGGCACCGACGTCACCGAACTGACCCTGGCCTCGCTGCGCTCCCGTATCGGATTCGTCTTCGAGGAGAGCCTGCTGCTCTCGGACACCGTGCGCGCCAACATCGCGTACGGCGTCCCGGACGCCACCGACGAGCAGATCCGCCGGGCCGCCCGGACCGCCCGTGCCGACGAGTTCATCGAGCGGCTTCCCCACGGCTACGACACCGTCGTGGGCGAACAGGGACTCACCCTTTCCGGCGGCCAGCGCCAGCGCCTCGCCCTGGCCCGCGCCCTGGTAGGCGACCCCGCCGTACTCGTACTCGACGACGCCACCTCGGCCATCGACGCCCGGGTCGAGGCCGAGATCCACGCGGGCCTCCACGAGGCCACCCGACGCCGTACCACCCTGATCGTCGCCCACCGCAGATCGACCCTCGAGCTCGCCGACCGCATCGCCGTACTGGACGGCGGCCGGATCACGGACACCGGCACCCTGGACGAACTCCGCTCGCGTTCGGCCCTGTTCCGTACGCTGCTGTCGACCGCCGAGAGTCCACAGGCAGCGCAGCAGGCGGCCGACGCACCCGCGTGCACCGCGGCCGGCGGGGTCACCGAGCACCTGTGGCACCGCGCCGAAGGCGCCGACACCGCCACCGAGGAAGGCACCGCCGTCCGGGCCGCCCAGGCCCTCGCCGAAGCGGCGGCCACCTCAGGGCCCGGCCGGGGCGGACCCGGCGGCGGAGTGCTCGGCTCCGCCCCGCCGAGCGCCGAACTGATGGCGGGCCTCGCCAGACTGCCCCTGCCCGCGGCCGACCCGAAGGTCCCCACCGCACAGGCGGTCGCCGCCGACCCCGACTTCCACCTGGGCACCCTGCTGCGGCCCTTCCGGCTGCCGCTGCTGCTGGGGCTGCTCCTCGTCGCCCTGGACGCCGCCGCACAGATCGCGGTGCCCGTCCTCGTACGGCACGGAGTGGACCACGGCGTGGCACGCCAGGCCGGAGGGGTCCTGCTGGCCGCCGCCGCGGCGGCCGGGCTCGTGGTGGCCGTGAACTGGCTGATCGGAGTCGCCCAGGTCCGTACGACGGGGCGTACCGGGGAACGCCTCCTCTACACCCTTCGTGTGAAGACCTTCGCGCAGCTCCAGCGCCTCGGCCTCGACTACTACGAGCGGGAGCTCGGCGGCCGGATCATGACCAGGATGACCACCGACGTGGACGCCCTGTCGAACTTCCTGCAGACCGGGCTGATCACCGCCGTCGTCAGTCTGCTGACCATCCTCGGAGTCCTCGTCGCGCTCCTCGTCATCGACGCGGGCCTGGCCGTCGTCCTGCTCGTCGCGCTCCCCGTACTGATCGGCGCGACCGCACTGTTCCGCCACCACTCCGTACCCGCCTACCGGGAGGCCAGGGAGCGCATCAGCGCCGTCAACGCCTGCCTCCAGGAGAACGTCACCGCCATCCGCGTCACCCAGGCGTTCGGACGCGAACAGCGCAACGCACGCGACTTCGCCGAACTGGCCTGGGCCTTCCGCACCTCGAGACTGCGCGCCCAGCGCTACATGGGCACCTTCTTCCCGTTCGTCGAATTCCTCGGCACCCTGTCCACCGCAGCCGTGCTCGTGATCGGCGCAGGACAGGTCAGGGCCGGTGAGCTGAGCGCGGGGACCCTCATCGCGTTCCTGCTCTACGTCGAGCTGTTCTTCTCACCGATCCAGCAGCTCTCCCAGGTGTTCGACGGCTACCAGCAGGCCGTCATCGGCCTCGGCCGGCTGCGCAGCCTGATGCGGACCCCGGCCGGCACCCCGCCCGCCGAGAGCCCCCGGCCCGTCCGCGAACTGCGCGGGGACGTGGAATTCGACGGGGTCTCCTTCGGATACGCGGGTGGCGGCGGCCAGGAGGTGCTGCACGGGCTCTCCCTGCGCATCGCCCCCGGCGAGAGCGTCGCCCTGGTCGGCGCCACCGGCGCCGGGAAGTCGACGGTCGTCAAGCTGCTCGCCCGGTTCTACGATCCGACGGCCGGAACCGTCCGGGTCGACGGTCAGGACCTGCGCGACCTCGACCTCCCCGGCTTCCGCCGCAGGCTCGGCATCGTCCCGCAGGAGGCCCACCTCTTCAGCGGCACCGTCCGCGACGCCATCGCCTACGGGCGCCCCGACGCCACCGACGCCGAGGTGGAGGCGGCGGCCCGCACGGTCGGCGCGCACGAGATGGTCGCAGGACTGCGGCTCGGCTACCTTCAGCCGGTCGGGGAGCGGGGCCGGGGCCTGTCCGCCGGGCAGCGCCAGCTCCTCGCACTGGCCCGCGCCGAGCTCGTCGACCCGGACATCCTGCTGCTCGACGAGGCCACCGCCTCGCTGGACCTGGCGACCGAGCGCCGAGTCGTGGCGGCGACGGAGGCCCTGGCCAGGCGACGGACCACCGTGGTCGTCGCCCACCGGCTGACGACCGCCGCACGGGCCGACCGGGTCGTCGTCATCGACGCCGGAACCGTCGTCGAATCGGGCACCCACACCGAACTGCTCGCCGCCCGCGGCGCCTACCACCGCCTCTGGGAAGCCTTCCGGCAGACCGGGAACCCCGCACCGGCGGACCACCTCACCACCGATGAACTCGTCAAGGAGAACGCAGGATGACCGAGTACCGCACCCTGGGACGCACCGGCGTCAAGGTCAGCCCCCTGGCCCTGGGAACCATGATGTTCGGCGCCCGTGGCAACACCGACCACGACGACAGCGTCAGGATCATCCACCACGCCCTGGACTCGGGCATCAACTTCGTCGACACCGCCGACGTGTACTCGGCCGGTGAGTCCGAAACCATCGTGGGCAAGGCCCTGGCCGGCGGGCGGCGCGACAACGTGGTGCTCGCCACCAAGTTCCACGGCAGCCTCGGCGAGGACCCCAACGAGCGCGGCAACAGCCGTCGTTGGATCATCCGCGAGGTCGAGAACAGCCTGCGCCGGCTCGGCACCGACTGGATCGACCTCTACCAGGTGCACCGCCCCGAACCGGACACGGACTTCGACGAGGCCCTCGGCGCGCTCTCCGACCTGGTGCACCAGGGCAAGATCCGCTACATCGGCACCTCCACGTTCGAGCCCTCCGCGATCGTCGAGGGCCAGTGGCTCGCCGAGCGCCGCGGCCGCGAGCGCGTGGTCGCCGAACAGCCCCCGTACTCCCTGCTCGCCCGGGGCATCGAGCGCGAGGTACTGCCCGTCGTCCAGCGGTACGGGCTCGGAGTCCTGTCCTGGAGCCCGCTGGCCGGCGGCTGGCTCTCCGGCCGCTACCGCACGGGCGCCGAGCAGCCCGCATCCAGCCGCGCCGCACGCCAGGCGGCCCGCTTCGACATCACCGCACCGGAGAACGCCGCCAAGCTGGCCGCCACCGAAGCCCTCGCCGAGCTCGCGGAAGAGGCCGGACTCACCCTCGTACAGCTCGCCCTGGCCTTCGTCCTGGAGCACCCGGCCGTCACCTCGGCGATCATCGGGCCGCGCACCTTCGAGCAGCTGGACAGCCAGTTGGGTGCGGACAAGGTCAGGCTCAGCCGGGACGTCCTCGACCGGATCGACGAGATCGTCCCGCCCGGCAGCAACCTGTCCGTTCGCGACTCCGGTTACACCCCGTCCGTGCTCACCGATTCGTCGCTGCGGCGCCGTTCGGGGCTGAAGGAGGGGTAGACGGCCAGGGAGAACGAGTGCCCGGCCGGATCCGTGTAGACGCGGACATCGCGCGGACCGCTGTTGCTGTCCTTCGTGTCCACCGGCCGGGCGCCCAGCCCTATCGCCTCGCGCTCGGCCTCGTCCATGTCCCCCTCGTCGACCAGGATCCGCAGATGCGCCTGCTGGGAGTCCTCGGGGCGGGGCCAGCTGGGGGGCGCGTAGCCGTGGTCACGGCGAACGGCCAGGTGCACGCCCGGGTTGCCGACGACCTCGACGAAGTCCGGGTCGCTTCCGACCCGCATCTCGGCGTCCAGCAGAGCGGCGTAGAACCCGGCGAGCTCCATGGGCTCGGCACAGTCCAGGACCAGAACACTCGTTTTCCCGACAGTCATGTCCCGCGGGTACCCCCGGTAGGGCGGAACACGCCGGACCTCACCGACGGGTCCGCCGGAATGGGCAGCCGCGGCCTAGGGTTCGGACCATGGCAGAGAGCGTGGCGCACCGGGACCCTGGCTCTCCTCCCGGACCTTCCGACCCCCGTCGCTGGCGCGCCCTCGCCGTCTGCCTGGTGGCGGGCTTCATGACGCTCCTCGACGTGTCCATCGTCAACGTGGCGCTGCCGTCCATCAAGGAGGGCCTCCACACCCCGGAGTCCGACCTCCAGTGGGTCCTGTCCGGCTACGCGCTCGCCTTCGGGCTCGTCCTCATCCCCGGCGGACGGCTCGGCGACGCCCGGGGCCGGCGCACGATGTTCATGTGGGGCCTCACCCTGTTCACCCTGGCCTCCGCGGCCTGCGGAGCGGCCCAGTCCAGTCTGTGGCTCGTCATCGCCCGGCTGCTCCAGGGCGCGGCGGGCGGGCTGCTCTCACCCCAGATCTCCGCCCTGATCCAGCAGATGTTCTCGGGACGCGAGCGGGGCAGGGCCTTCGGCATGTTCGGCACCGTCGTCGGCATCTCCACCGCCGTCGGCCCGCTCCTGGGGGGACTGCTGATCCAGGGGGCAGGGGCGCAGGAGGGCTGGCGCTGGATCTTCTACGTCAACCTGCCGATCGGAGCCGTCTGCCTCATGCTGGCCCACCGGCTCCTCCCGGACACCCCGTCCGCGGGCCGGGTCGGGCCGCGGGACCTGGACCCGGTCGGGGTGCTGCTGCTCGGTGCGGGGGTGCTGGCGCTGCTGCTGCCGTTCGTCCAGGCCCAGCAGTGGCCCGGCAACGGGAAATGGCTGCTCGTCGTGGTCGCCCTGGTCCTGCTGACCGCCTTCGTCGGCTGGGAGTCCCGCTGCGCGCAGAAGGGCATCCAGCCCGTGCTGGACCTCGCGCTCTTCCGGCTCCGGTCCTTCTGGCTGGGCTGCCTGATGAGCCTTCTGTACTTCGCGGGCTTCACCTCGATCTTCTTCATCAACACGCTGTACCTGCAGTCCGGCCTGGACTACAGCGCCCTGGAGGCGGGCCTCGCCATCACCCCGTTCGCCCTGGGCGCGGGTGGAGCGGCGACCATCGGCGGCCGGCTCGTCGGCCGGTTCGGCCGGCCCCTGGTCGTCGTCGGACTGACGATGGTGACCGTCGGGCTCGGCTTCACCGCACTGGCCGCGCACCTGGTGCCGGGCAGGGGCGCCGGACTGGCGATGGCGGCGCCCCTGCTGCTCGCAGGACTCGGCAGCGGACTCGTCATCGCCCCCAACCAGACCCTGACCCTCTCCAAGGTGCCGGTGCACAACGCGGGCAGCGCCGGGGGCACCCTCCAGACCAGCCAGCGGGTCGGATCGGCCATCGGGATCGCCGCGGTGGGCTCGGTCTTCTTCGCCCAGCTGGGTCCCGACGGCTGGGCGGACTCGTACGACAGCGGGCTCGTCGTCTCCATCGTGTTCGTCCTGGCCGCGCTGGTCGTGGCCCTGGCCGATGTCGGAGCGGGCCGTCGGGGAAGAAGACGCCAGGAGACATCCGAAGCACCCGACGCGCAGAGGGGAACACGATGAGCGGCGAGGAAGCAGAGCCGGACGGGAACACCTCGTACGGCCACAAGCCCTTCAAACGGTCGCGCAGCCACTTCGCCGACCGCATCACCGCCGACGGCCGCGACGGCTGGCCCGTCGAGGCGGGCCGCTACCGGCTGGTCGTCAGCAGGGCCTGCCCCTGGGCGAGTCGCGCCCTCGTCGCACGCCGTCTCCTCGGACTGGAGAGCGCCCTCTCGCTGGCCGTCGCCGACCCCATCCAGGACGACCGCAGCTGGCGCTTCACCCTGGACGAGGGCGGCCGCGACCCGGTACTCGGCATCCGCTACCTCAGCGAGGCGTACGACGCGCGGGAGCACGGCTATCCCGGCGGTGTCAGCGTCCCCGCGATCGTCGACGTACCGAGCGGCAGGCTCGTCACCAACGACTACCAGCGGATCACGCTGGACCTGGCCACCGAATGGACGGCGCTGCACCGTCCCGGCGCCCCCGACCTCTACCCGGAACGGCTGCGGGAGGAGATCGACGAGGTGATGGAGGGCATCTACCGCGACGTCAACAACGGTGTCTACCGCGCCGGATTCGCCGACGGACAGAGCACGTACGAGGCCGCGTACCTCGATGTCTTCCGCCGCCTGGACGACGTCTCGGAGAGGCTCGCCGGCCGCCGCTACCTCGTCGGCGACACCCTCACCGAGGCGGACATCCGGCTCTTCACGACGCTGGTGCGGTTCGACGCCGTCTACCACGGCCACTTCAAGTGCAACCGCTCGAAACTGGCCGAGGACCCCGTCCTGTGGGCGTACGTCCGCGACCTCTACCAGACCCCGGGTTTCGGCGACACGGTCGACTTCGACCACATCAAGCGGCACTACTACCGCGTGCACACGGGCATCAACCCGACCGGCATCGTGCCGCTCGGCCCCGACCTGTCCGGCTGGCTGACCCCGCACCACAGGGAGCAGCTGGGCGGCCGCCCGTTCGGCGACGGCACCCCGCCGGGCCCGGTGCCGCCCGGCGAGGGCGTACCGGCCCGCGGGCGCCCCTGACCTCTCCTCACTCCACCCGCGGCGCGGGGGTGGCGTCGCCCGCGTTCGCCGCGGCCAGCGGGGAACGGGCCAGCACCACACAGCCCACGGCGATCAGCGCCACACCGGCCAGCTGCGGCAGCAGCCACCAGCCGGTGCGCAGGACCTCCCCGAACAGCGTCACCCCGTACGTGATGCTGATCAGCGCGTCCCCGAGTGTCAGCATCGGCTGTACGGCCGCCAGACTGCCGGCGTGCAGCGCGTTCTGGAGGAGGAACAGGGCCCCCACACCCGCCGCCGCCGTGGCGTACAGCTGCCATGCCGTCAGCAGGGCGGTCACACCACCTTCGTCCAGCTGCGCCATGGCGTCCTTCATCAGGGCCGCCGTCAGCGCGTACCCGCACGCCGCGGCCAGTCCCAGCAGCGCGGCCCTCGCGTTGCCGCCGGTGCCGAGTGCGGCGGTGATCAGCGCGGCCTCGAACAGACCGGTGACCACCAGGGCGGGGATCCAGTCCTCGCCCGGCACACTGTCATGGCCGCCGACCGGTGCGGCGGCGGCCATGCCGACGGCCAGCCCCAGTGTCACGGCGGCCACCCCGTACCAGACGGTCCGTGACACCCGGACCCGCATGACGACCCCGGCGAGCAGCAGCGTCGCGGGCAGCTCGATCACGAAGATCGGCTGGACGACGGCGATCGGCCCGGTGGCCAGCGCCACCGCCTGGCAGACGGCGGCGACGATCACCAGGGCGATCCCGCACAGCCACACCTTCTGACGCAGCAGATGCCCTATCAGCGACAGGTGCATGGCCTCGGCGGCGGGCACGTTCAGGGCGGCGCGGCGCTGGAGGACCGAGGCGGCACCGTTGCTGAGTGCTGTCAGAACGGCGAAGAGGACACTGATCACGGGCACCATCATGAGGGTGTAGGGGCCCAGGTCCGTGGTGCCGCCGCCCGGCACGAGTGTCGGATTCGGGCGCCGGTGCGCACCCTGCCGGTCGCCTTCCGCTCCCCGCCCTGAAGGGCAGGGACTCCTTCCACGTCGAACTCGGGCTCGGACGACGGTGCCCGCAGCGTCGGCCTGGGCGTTGCGCAGGGCGGCGCGCAGCAGGGACGCGCCCGTGGGGGTGAGGGTGTGCAGCACGGTCGGGCCGTTCCGAACGGTGGTGATGAGCCCCGCTCGCGTAACGCGGTGGCGTGTCTGCTGGCGGCGGAGGCCGAAACTCCGGCAGCGCGGGAGATCTCGCCGGTTGTGGCGCCGGCGGACGCGGCGCGCAGGGCGACCGCTCGGGCGCGCCCGAGGGGAGTCCGGTTCACCAGGCCTCTACGGCAGCAGGCCCGCCCGGCGCGCCGCCACCACCGCCTCCAGCCGGGTGTGCGCCCCCAGCTTCCGCATCGCGGAGCGCAGATACCCCTTCACGGTCTCCGGCCGCAGCCCCAGCCGCTCGGCCGCCGCCGCGTTCGTCGCCCCCGCCGCCACGCAGGCGAGCACATCCGTCTCACGCGGTGCCAGCCTCACCTGCCGGGCCATCGGGGGCCGGTTCGCCCCCGCAGCCGAGGCGAGCCGCCCGCACACCGAGAGGAGCTCGTCGCGCAGGGCGGGGTCGACGATCTTCGGCGCCAGGGCACGCAGTTCGCGGTGCGCCTCACGGACGTCCTCCCAGGTGCCGGGATCCGTGTGCGGACCGGTCACCTGCTCCAGGGCGGTCGCCAGGAGCTGCTGCACCTCGTCCCGCACGGCCAGCGCCTGCTCCACGTCACGGGCCGCCGAGACCGCCGCGTCGAACGTGCGGTCCCCGAGCGTGAGCGCCTCGCGCAGCGCCCCGTACAGCACGCCCCGCACCTTGCGGCGTACGACGACGGGCACCGCGACGACCGAGCGCAGACCCTCCGCCGCGACAGCCGTGTCGTACTCGTGGCTGATGTGACGCGAGGAGGCGTAGTCGGTCACCGCGCACGGCCGCGACAGCGCGATCGCCTTGCCTCCGAGCCCGCTGCCCGCGGAGATGACGAGCCCGCGCAACGCACCTGTCTGCGCCCCGTTCAGCTCGGCGATGCGCGCGTGGTGCGGGTCGGACAGCAGGCCGCCGAAGACCACCGGCAGCCCGCTCGTGCGGCGCAGCCTCAGCAGAGCCGCCTGCATCTCCGTCGCCTCAGCCGGTTGTGGCACGCCGATGCCTCTCCGCCCCGCGGGGCCGTACCAGCACCACCCCCGTTCGGGGGTGGTGAGATCCGGGTCACTGTTTGCATGATGTTAAGGGACGGGTCCGCAATGAGGAGGGCACATGCCGGCAACCAGCGCGACGGAGACGTTCCGGGCCGCTCGGGACTTCCTGCTGGAACACCGCGAGGACTATGCGAAGGCCTACGCCGGCTTCGACTGGCCCAGGCCTGCCCGCTTCAACTGGGCGCTGGACTGGTTCGACGTCATCGCAGAGGACAACGAACGGACCGCCCTGCACATCGTGGAGGAGGACGGCCGGCGCACCGAGGTGTCCTTCGCCCGGATGGCCGCCCGTTCCAACCGGGCGGCGAACTGGTTGCGTGCCCAGGGGGTACGGGAGGGCGACCGGATCCTCGTCATGCTGGGCAACCAGACCGAGCTGTGGGAGACCGCACTCGCCGCGATGAAGCTGCGTGCCGTCGTGATTCCCGCGACCCCGCTGCTCGGCCCCGTCGACCTGCGCGACCGGGTCGAGCGCGGCAAGGTCCGCCACGTTCTCGTACGGTCCGAGGACACGCCGAAGTTCGACGAGGTACCGGGCGACTACACCCGGATCGCCGTCGGCGAGGACGTCGCGGGCTGGCTCCCGTACAGCGGAGCCGACGAGGCACCCGACACCTACACCGCCGACCGTGAGACCGACGCCGACGAACCGCTGATGCTGTACTTCACCTCCGGTACGACAGCGAGCCCCAAGCTGGTCGAGCACACCCATGTCTCGTACCCGGTCGGCCACCTGTCGACGATGTACTGGATCGGCCTCAAGCCAGGCGACGTGCACCTCAACATCTCCTCGCCCGGCTGGGCCAAGCACGCCTGGTCGAACCTCTTCGCGCCCTGGAGCGCCGAGGCCACCGTCTTCATCTTCAACTACACGCGCTTCGACGCGGCCCGGCTGATGGCGGAGATGGACCGCTCGGCGGTGACCAGCTTCTGCGCGCCGCCGACCGTGTGGCGGATGCTCATCCAGGCCGACCTCACGCAGCTGAGGACACCGCCGCGGGAGGTCGTCGCGGCCGGCGAGCCGCTCAACCCCGAGGTCATCGAGACCGTCAGGCGTGCCTGGGGTGTCACCATCCGGGACGGCTTCGGCCAGACGGAGACCGCCGTCCAGGTGGCGAACACGCCGGGCCAGCGACTGAAGACCGGCTCGATGGGGCGCCCCAGCCCCGGCTTCGAAGTCGAGCTGCTCGACCCGGTCTCCGGGCGGGCGGGCGTGGCGGAGGGCGAGATCGCCCTCGTCCTGTCGGCCGCCCCCGTCGGCCTGATGACCGGCTACCACGGCGACCCCGAACGTACCGCCGAGGCCATGGCGGGTGGCTACTACCGCACCGGGGACATCGGCGCCCGGGACGAGGACGGCTACATCACGTACGTGGGCCGCGCCGACGACGTGTTCAAGGCCTCCGACTACAAGATCTCGCCGTTCGAGCTGGAGAGCGCCCTGCTGGAACACGAAGCGGTGGCCGAGGCCGCGGTCGTGCCCGCACCCGACCCCGTGCGCCTCGCGGTCCCCAAGGCGTACGTCGTACTCGCCGAGGGCTGGGAGCCCGGCCCGGAAACGGCGAAGTTGCTGTTCGAGCACTCCCGGGCGGTCCTCGCCCCGTACAAGCGCATCCGCCGGCTTGAGTTCGCCGAGCTTCCCAAGACCGTCTCCGGCAAGATCCGAAGGATCGAACTGCGTGAGCGCACGGCCCAGGGTGCGGGCACCGAGTTCGACGAGGGGGACCTGCGATGAGCGAGCTGTCCTACGCGCACGGCACCGGCGGCACCGCACTGCTCGGCGACACCATCGGCTGCAACCTCGACCGGGCGGTCGACGCCTTCCCGGAGCGTGAGGCCATGGTCGACGTGGTGTCCGGGCGTCGCTGGACGTACGCCGAATTCGGCGCCGCCGTCCAGGAACTGGCCCGCGGGCTGATGGCGTCCGGGGTGGCCAAGGGCGACCGTGTCGGGATCTGGGCGGTCAACTGCCCGGAGTGGGTGCTCGTCCAGTACGCGACGGCCCGCATCGGTGCCGTCATGGTCAACATCAACCCGGCCTATCGCGCCCACGAGCTGGAGTACGTGCTCGACCAGGCCGGGATCTCGCTGCTGATCGCGTCGCTCGCCCACCGCACCAGCGACTACCGCGCCCTCGTGGGCCAGGTCCGCGCCAACTGCCCGGCCCTGCGCGCCGTCCACTACATCGGCGACCCGACCTGGGACGAGCTGACGGCCGCGTCGGCAAACGTAACCGTCGAGCAACTCGCTTTCCGTGAAGCGGAGTTGTCCTGCGACGATGCGATCAACATCCAGTACACCTCGGGTACCACCGGCTTCCCGAAGGGGGCCACGCTCTCGCACCACAACATCCTGAACAACGGCTACTTCGTGGGGGAGATGGTCGGCTACACCGAGGAGGACCGGGTCTGCCTGCCGGTCCCCTTCTATCACTGCTTCGGCATGGTCATGGGCAACCTGGGCATCACCTCGCACGGCGCCTGCATCGTGATCCCGGCCCCGTCCTTCGAGCCCGCCGCCGTGCTCTCCGCGGTCCAGCAGGAGCGCTGCACCTCGCTCTACGGCGTGCCCACCATGTTCATCGCGGAGCTGAACCTCCCCGGCTTCGCCGACTACGACCTCTCCTCGCTCCGCACCGGCATCATGGCCGGATCGCCGTGCCCGGTCGAGGTGATGAAGCGGGTCGTCGCCGAGATGCACATGGACGAGGTCTCCATCTGCTACGGGATGACGGAGACCTCACCGGTCTCCACCCAGACGCGCCGGGACGACGACCTGGAGCGCCGTACCGGCACCGTCGGACGGGTGCTGCCGCACGTGGAGGTCAAGGTGATCGACCCGGTGACGGGCGTGACCCTGCCGCGCGGAGGGCCCGGTGAGCTGTGCACCCGCGGGTACAGCGTGATGCTCGGTTACTGGGACCAGCCGGAGCGGACCGCGGAGGTGATCGACGCGGGGCGCTGGATGCACACCGGGGACCTCGCGGTGATGCGGGAGGACGGATACGTCCAGATCGTCGGCCGGATCAAGGACATGATCATCCGTGGCGGCGAGAACGTGTACCCGCGGGAGATCGAGGAGTTCCTCTACGGTCATCCGAAGATCGCCGACGTCCAGGTGGTCGGGGTGCCGGACACCACGTACGGCGAGGAGATCCTGGCCTGCGTCATCCCCCGCGACCCGGCCGATCCGCCGACGCTGGACGAAGTGACGGCGTACTGCCGTGAGCAGCTGGCCCACTACAAGATCCCGCGCCGACTGCGGATCCTGGAGACCTTCCCCATGACAATCAGTGGGAAGGTCCGGAAGGTCGAACTGCGGGAGGGCTACGGCGCGTAGCGCACGCCGTGGGACGGTGCGCGTCGCCCACGCGGTGCGCGTTGCCCACGCGGTGCGCATTGCTCACGGCGCCGGGTGGGGCGGTCGGGCGGGGTCAGGCGGCCTCGATGATGTCGCAGTCGATGCCCTTGGTCGCGGCCGCCCACTCGATCAGAAGCACCTCGTACGTCGCCGACTCCACGGACGACCAGTCCTGTCCCGCGCGGGCGTCCACGAGCGCGCGAATCGCCTCGTTCGCCTCGACGGCGGACGGGTGGGTGGGCTGGGTCGCGAAAACAGGGGTGGAGTGAGGTGAAAGCCGAGGAGTTAAGACCATGCCTTCACTGTACGTCCCCATACTGACAACAGCCCGAACATATGAGGCTCGCGGGGCACACGTGACCGAAATCATTTCGATGTGACGGTGGGGAGATCGCGGCGCATGCACACGCGCGGCCAGCGGTCCAGGCCGTGTTCGGCTTCCTGCGACCTGATCCCGCGGAGCCCGTCACCGAGCTCGTCCTCCGCCAGTGTCCGAAAACCGAGGCGCGTGTAATAGGGCGCGTTCCACGGAACCTCGGCGAAGGTTGTCAGCGTGAGAGCGGTCAGACCCTCCGCCTCTGCCCAGTCGGTGAGATGGTCGATGAGGGCGCGGCCGACACCCCGGCGGGCGGCTGCCGGGTCGACGGAGATCTGCTCGATGTGCGCGGCGCCGTCCACGCGGTCGGCGATCAGGTATCCGACCGGGAGGTCCGTGGTCTCGTCCGCGGAGACCCAGCAGCGTCCGCTGCGACGGTAGTTCTCCAGCAGGGCGAGCGGCGGCGGATCGTCGTCGGCGACGGCCGGCATGCCGACCGCGCGGAACGGCTCGCCCGCGGCGCGCTCGATGTCCTGGAGCAGCGGGAGTTCCGGGCGCCGGGCGGGGCGGATGCGCATGGGTCCAGTATGACGGGCGGTCAGGGTCCCGTGCTGATCAGTTCGTCCGCAGGGCTGTTCACCGGCTGCGGCGTCCCCGTGAGGTCCATGACGAAGAGCGGGATGGCGAGCCCGTCGGCGCGTGAGCGGGCGTCCTCCGCGTATCCGGCCAGGGAGAAGAGCACCCCCGAGACCGAGGCGTTGAGGGCGTTGAGCCACAGGCACTCGACGTCGCGCAGAGCGGTCGGCCGGGTGGTGGAGTCGACCTGCGCGATGAGCCCGGATGCCCGGAGGTCTATCCGGGACGCGGGGCGCACTTCGGGCTGGACGACCTCGTGGTAGCCCAGCCACTTCAGGTAGAGCGCGGCGGCGCTCACCGCGTCGCGCGCGGTACGGATCACCATCGGCCGGAACGACGGGCGCGGGTGCGCGGCCGTGCGCGGCAGCGGGATGTGGGAGGGGCCGGGCGGCCGGGCCGCGGTGGGCGGTGTGGTGCCGTGCGGGGTCACCGGGCGGACGGGGATCCGCAGGACGGCGCCGCAGGGGCAGCACAGCTCGGGATGCGGCCACTGGTCGCGCCGCCCGCAGGCGGTGCAGCGCACGCTCACCCAGTCGTCGTTCCAGGTGCGGTGGGTGATGGGTTCGACCGGTGTGCCCCGCATCAGTGGCGGGGCCGTCGGGGAGCCGCAGGGGCACGGGTAGACGGGCGTGATGTACGCGTGGTCCCGGCCGCAGGCCGGGCAGTGCACCGGTAGGGACTCCACCGTCCGCCCCCTCCTGCCGTGCTTGTCGCGGCGACTGCGCTCCGTACCCCCATGGTCTACCAGGAGCGAGGTTCTGGGGAGGAGGTTGGCGTACTTCGTCCCGGCGGCCTCCCTTGACGACCGTACGACTCGGCTTTAGATTGATTCCACATAGCAGAACAGAACTTCCGTAATGCGGAATTGGTGCTCTCAGGTGGCGCGACAGAGCCCGAATCCACCAGGTCCGAGCAGGAGCACTCAATGCCTCGTATGACCGCTGCCCGAGCGGCAGTTGAGATTCTCAAGCGCGAAGGCGTCAGTAACGCGTTCGGTGTGCCGGGTGCGGCGATCAACCCGTTCTACGCGGCGCTCAAGGCATCCGGCGGGGTGCACCACACCCTCGCCCGCCATGTCGAGGGCGCCTCCCACATGGCCGAGGGCTACACCCGGGCCGCGGCCGGAAACATCGGTGTCTGCATCGGTACGTCCGGTCCGGCAGGCACCGACATGATCACCGGCCTCTACTCCGCCATCGCCGACTCCGTCCCGATCCTCTGCATCACCGGCCAGGCCCCCACGGCGGTGCTCCACAAGGAGGACTTCCAGGCCGTCGACATCGCGTCGATCGCCAAGCCGGTCACCAAGGCGGCCACCACCGTCCTGGAGGCCGCCCAGGTGCCCGGCGTCTTCCAGCAGGCCTTCCACCTGATGCGCACCGGCCGTCCCGGCCCGGTCCTCATCGACCTGCCCATCGATGTGCAGCTCACCGAGATCGAGTTCGACCCCGACCTGTACGAGCCGCTGCCCGTCCACAAGCCCGCCGCGACCCGCAAGCAGATCGAGCGCGCCGTCGAGATGCTCAACGCCTCCGAGCGTCCGCTCCTCGTCGCGGGCGGCGGGATCATCAACGCGGACGCCTCCGAACTCCTGGTGGAGTTCGCCGAACTGACCGGTGTCCCGGTCGTGCCGACCCTGATGGGCTGGGGCATCCTCGCCGACGACCACGAGCTCAACGCGGGCATGGTCGGTCTGCAGACCTCGCACCGCTACGGCAACGCGAACTTCCTGGAGTCCGACTTCGTCCTCGGCATCGGCAACCGGTGGGCCAACCGCCACACCGGCAAGCTGGACGTCTACACGCAGGGCCGGACGTTCGTCCACGTCGACATCGAGCCCACGCAGCTGGGCAAGATCTTCGCCCCGGACCTCGGCATCGCCTCCGACGCCAAGGCCGCGCTGCAACTCTTCGTCGAGGTGGCGCGCGAGCTGAAGGCCGCAGGCACCCTCAAGGACCGGTCGGCATGGGCCGCGTCCACCCAGGAGCGGCGGGCCACGCTGCAGCGCCGCACACACTTCGACAACGTGCCGCTGAAGCCGCAGCGGGTGTACGAGGAGATGAACAGGGCCTTCGGGCCCGAGACCCGGTACGTGACGACGATCGGCCTCTCCCAGATCGCGGGCGCGCAGATGCTGCACGTCTACCGGCCGCGTCACTGGATCAACTGCGGCCAGGCCGGCCCGCTGGGCTGGACGATCCCGGCCGCGCTGGGAGTCGCCACGGCAGACCCGGAAGGATCGGTCGTCGCACTCTCCGGCGACTACGACTTCCAGTTCATGCTGGAGGAGCTCGCCGTCGGCGCGCAGCACCACATCCCGTACGTCCATGTGCTGGTGAACAACTCCTACCTGGGGCTCATCCGCCAGGCGCAGCGCAACTTCGACATCGACTTCCAGGTCAACCTGGAGTTCGAGAACATCAACTCCCCGGAGCTGGGCGTCTACGGCGTGGACCACGTCAAGGTCGTCGAGGGCCTCGGCTGCAAGGCGATCCGGGTCACCGAGCCGGACCAGCTGCTGCCCGCGTTCGAGGAGGCGAAGAAGCTGGCGGCGGAGTTCCGGGTGCCGGTGGTCGTCGAGGCGATCCTGGAGCGCGTCACGAACATCTCGATGAGCGGGACGGACATCGCGTCGGTCAACGAGTTCGAGGACGTGGCGACGGAGCCCGGCCACGCGCCGACGTCGATCCGTGCGCTGACGGTCTCCTGACCACCCGGCCACCCGTGCGGAGCTCCGGCCCCGGGATTCCCGACACCGTCGGCGACTCCCGGGGCCGGTGTCGTGCTTCTAGGAGTCCCTCAGCACCGTGTAGTAGTCGGAGGCCGACAGCTCCAGCGCGAAGACCATTCCGTACTGCTTGCGCAGGCCTGCGACCGTTGCCGATGCCGGCTCACGCAAGCACCGTGTGACGGGTGGATCGTCCGGCGGGCACGGACCCGACTCCGCGACCGGCGTCGCCCGGCTGCTGCGCAGGGTGTCCCAGGAGAGGGTCTGCCCAGGGGTGGAGAGCCGGGCGGGTTCCGGCGTGCCCGGGCCCGTCGGGTTCGGGCCCTTTCCCCGGTAGTAGTCGACGAGGGGTCCGCCGTGTTCGAACGGGATCGGGCCCGGGGACGACGCGGAGACGTCGTGGTCGCCGGCCGTGAGGATGCCGTCCAGGACGTCACCGATCCGCTTCGGATCGGCGCCGTAGTAGGCGGTGATGCGCAGGTCGCAGTGGATCCTGTACCTGTCGTCGTCGGTCGGGAAGAACCACTCCCTCGCCGCTCCGCCGATGCAGGTGTCGGTCACGGTGACCAGCCCGAGGGTGAGCGGAGTGTCCCGGTCGTAGGCGCGCACCGTGTTCCGCCGGTAGTCCTCGGCCGTCTTCCGGGCCTCCTGCGCCTGCGTACCGGACGCCAGTTCTCGTACCTCTTCGGGACTCGTGGCGCGGTCCGCGGCGGAGCAGGCGGTGACGGCGAGTACGAGAAGGAGACCGGGGAGGCATCCGGCGGCCCTGCGCCCGCCGGATGTGGCGCGCGGCGCCCGCGTCATGGTCATGCGGCCATTCTCGGCGTGCAGCCGGTGGTATCTCCATCCGTACATGTACTCAGGCGACGCGTCCCGGGCCAGCAAAAGGGGGCGCGGCGCACGGAGTTGTCCGTGCGCCGCGCCCCTCGGAACAGGGGGCCGCGGCGGCGGTGACCGGGCCGGAGCCCCGGCTTCTTCAGGTCAGAAGCCGGGCCGTCCGGGCCCTTCGCCACCGCACTGGCGTCGTCCGCCGCCGCGGCCTCGTCCTGCCCGTGCCGCACATGACCCCTCATCCGGGTGGTGCGGCACGGGCAGGGCCCATGGGGAGGGAGGGTCAGTCCTCGCGCAGGGCGCGGACCGCCTCCTGCACGCGCGTGCCGTACTCGGCATCCGCGGCATGGAAGTGGGCGAGGTTCTTCTCGATCACGTCGTCGCGGGTGACCTGTGAGAGGCCGCCGGCGATGTTGGCGATCAGGCGGTCCTTCTCGTCCGCCGACATCAGCCGGTAGAGCTCACCCGCCTGGAAGAAGTCGTCGTCCTTCGTGTGGGCGGGCGCTTCGTGCGTACCCGTCCAGCCGTGGACGGCGAGCGGGGCGGCCAGGGCCGCGCCGGATTCGGCGGGACCGGCGTACGAGTTGGGCTCGTAGTTCTTGTCCTGGCGCGATCCGTGGCGCGTCGCGTGGAGTCCGTCGCGGCCGTAGTTGTCCACGACGGCTGCCTTCGGTGCGTTGACCGGGAGCTGGGTGTGGTTGATGCCCAGCCGGTAGCGCTGCGCATCCGCGTAGGCGAACAGCCGGCCCTGCAGCATCTTGTCCGGCGACGGGCCGATGCCCGGTACGAAGTTGTTCGGGGAGAACGCGGCCTGCTCGACCTCGGCGAACACGTTGTCCGGGTTGCGGTCCAGGACCAGGCGGCCCACGCGCTGCAACGGGTAGTCGGCGTGCGGCCAGACCTTCGTCACGTCGAACGGGTTGAAGCGGTAGTCCGCCGCCTCCGCAGCCGGCATGACCTGCACGTGCAGGGTCCAGGACGGGTTGACCCCGCGCTCGATGGCCTGGAGCAGGTCCGTCTGGTGCGAGTTGGCGTCCTTGCCGACCTGCTCGGCGCCCTGTTCGGCGGAGAGGGAGCGCACGCCCTGGTTCGTCTTGAAGTGGTACTTCACGAAGAAGGCCTCGCCCTCGGCGTTCGTCCACTGGTAGGTGTGCGAGCCGAAGCCGTTCATGTGGCGGTACGAGGCGGGGATGCCCCGATCGCCCATCAGCCAGGTGATCTGGTGCGTCGACTCGGGGGAGTGCGCCCAGAAGTCCCAGACGTTGTCGGGCTCCTGGCGTCCCGTGAACGGGTCGCGCTTCTGCGAGTGGATGAAGTCGGGGAACTTGACCGGGTCCTTGATGAAGAACACCGGGGTGTTGTTGCCGACGAGGTCGTAATTGCCCTCGTCCGTATAGAACTTGAGGGCGAATCCCCGTGGGTCGCGTACGGCGTCCGCGCCACCGAGGGAGTCGGCGACCGTCGAGAACCGGATGAACGTCTCGGTGCGTCGGCCCACGTCGGAGAGGAAGTCGGCGCGGGTGTAACCGGTGACGTCGTCCGTCACCTCGAAGTAGCCGTACGCGCCGGAGCCGCGGGCGTGGACGACGCGCTCCGGGATGCGCTCGCGGTTGAAGCGGGCGAGCTTCTCCAGCAGGTGCTGGTCCTGGAGGAGGATCGGCCCACCGGCGCCGGCCGTGGCGGAGTTCTGGTTGTCGGCGACCGGGGCGCCTGACTCGGTCGTGAGCACACGCTTCGACATGGAGACCTTCCGTACTGGGGCTGCTGACGGCCCCAGGAGCGTAGATTCGCCGGGATCGGAACGTCAACAGTTTGTTGAAATTGGAGGAGATGGTTCCGGGTCGCGGCAGCGCCTGGGCGCGACAGGACAGGTGTCAGCGCCACCGCGACCCGGAGTTCGGGGGGCCCTTGTGCAGGGCCGGGGGTGTCAGACCTCGGAGCCGGAGAGGCGCTCGACGGCACGCAGCAGGGCCGAGTGGTCCAGGCCTCCGTCGCCCTGTGCGCGCAGCGAGGCGACCAGCTGGGCCACGACCGCGCCGACGGGCAGGGCGGCACCGACGTTTCGGGCGGCGTCCGTGACGATGCCCATGTCCTTGTGGTGCAGGTCGATCCGGAAGCCCGGAGCGAAGTCCCGCTTGAGGAAGTTGTCCTTCTTGCGGGTCAGGACCGTCGAGCCGGCCAGCCCGCCGTTCAGGACGTCGAGGGCCGCGGCCAGGTCGACGCCGGACTTCTCCAGGAAGACCACGGCCTCGGCGCACGCCTGGATGTTGACCGCGACGATCAGCTGGTTGGCGGCCTTCACCGTCTGGCCCGAGCCGTGCGGTCCGCACAGCACGATCGTCCTGCCCAGGGCGTTCAGGAGGGGCTGCGCGGCGTCGAAGTCGGTCTGCTCGCCGCCGACCATGATGGACAGCACGGCCTCGATCGCGCCGGCCTCACCACCGGAGACCGGGGCGTCCAGGACGCGGATGTCCTTGGCCTTCGCGTTCTTCGCCAGGTCCACGGAGGTCTGCGGCGTGATCGAGGACATGTCGATCAGCAGTGTGCCGGGCCGCACGTTCTCCAGGATGCCGTCCGGGCCGTACGCGATGGCCTCGACCTGCGGCGACGCGGGCACCATCGTGACGACGACGTCGGCGTCGCGCACCGCGTCCGCGATCGAGGCGGCACCCTTGCCGCCCGCCGCGACCAGCCGGTCGATCTTGTCCTGCTCCAGGGTGTAGCCGGTGACGTCGTAACCGGCCTCGATCAGGTTCTCGGACATGGGCGAGCCCATGATGCCGAGCCCGATCCACCCGACCTTGGGGAGGTTGTTGCTCATGAGGGTGCCTTCCGATAAGCGTGTGTACGAGAGGGCCGGGGCCTCAGCGGGCCGGCCGGGCCGCGGCCGGGAGCCAGTCGAAGGACTCTGCGCTCGGCCGGTCGCCCGGCTTGTACTCCAGGCCGACCCAGCCCTCGTAGCCGGCCTGCGCCAGCTCGTCGAGGAGCTGCTCCAGCGGGAGCGAGCCGGTGCCCGGCGCGCCGCGCCCCGGGTTGTCGGCGATCTGGACGTGCCCGGTCTTCGCGGCGTACGCCTTGATCACCTGGCTGAGGTCCTCGCCGTTCATCGACAGGTGGTAGAGGTCCAGCAGGAATGCTGCGTTCCCCAGCCCCGTCGCCTCGTTGACCCGATCGACGACCTCGATCGCCGCGGGTGCGCTCACCAGCGGGTAGAGCGGCGACTCCGGCTCGTTGAGGGTCTCGATCAGGAGGGTGGCCCCGATTCCGTCGGCCGCGCGGGCGGCAGCGGTCAGGTTCTCCAGGGCGAGCGCGTCCTGTGCGGCCGGGTCCACGCCGTCGACGCGGTTGCCGTACAGCGCGTTCAGCGCCCGGCAGCCGACCGAGGCCGCGAATTGGGCCGCCACCGCGATATTGGCGCGGAAGCGGTCCGACTCCGCGCCGGGCACGGAGAGCGCGCCGCGGTCGGGGCCGGGCAGCTGTCCCGCGTAGAAGTTCAGCCCCACCAGCTGCGTACCCGCTTCGTCGAGCGCCCTCTTCAGGGCGTCGAGCTCGGCCTGCGCCGGGGTGGGGGTCTCCGTCCAGGGCCACCAGAGCTCGACCGCGGTGAAGCCCGCCGCGGCGGCCGCCGCGGGGCGCTCCAGGAGCGGGAGTTCGGTGAAGAGGATCGAGAGGTTCACATCGAAGCGCTGGTCCGAGTAACCCATTGTGCGCTCCTTCCGTATTGCGGAAGTTAGTTTCTGCTTAACGGAAGATTGCCCGCAAGGTGGCAGGGCTGTCAAGAGCCTTCCTGACTTCCGGACATGCCGAAGCGGGGTGGAGGCCACCCGCCTCCACCCCGCCACCGGGTCACACCCGCCGGGTCAGCCGGCCGGCACCGTGTCCTGGAAGGTCGTGCCCGCTGCCCGGTACTGGCCCACCAGCGCGGACACCTGGGCCGGGGAGAGGACCTGGTCCTTCACGTGCAGGACGTAGTCCACCTGCTGGTCGTAGGACCGGGGCGTGGTGCTGCTCTGGCCCGCCAGATCGATCAGCCACTGGTTGAAGTTGATCGACATCGGACGCTCGGGCAGGTACGCCGCCCCGTGCGTCCCGAAGTGCTGCCCGTCGACGTAGTACGTGATGGCGCTGTTGTCGATGGTCACCACCAGGTCGTGCCAGCCCGCATAGCTCTGCCGTGCCTCGCTGTGCTGGTTGACGGCCTCCCACGGGTCGGGGCGGTAGGTCTCCCACGACGTCGTGTAGAGGATGTTGGCCGGCTCGCCCCAGCCGCCGTTGGGCAGGTACTCGAAGTCGTACTCCGCGTAGTCGTCCGCCATCGGCGCCTTGAGGTCGTTGATGGTGAAGAACGTCTGGACGAGGTGGTCGCCGTCGGGCCCGGACCGGGGGGCGTCGCTGAACTTCACCCGGGCCGCATAGGTGCCGTTGCGGAACTTCGTGGCCTGCGTGAGGATCTCCGTGTGCTCCGTCGAGGCGCCGGTACCCGCCGTGGACGTCTCCAGGTTCATCACCGAATTGCCGCTCTGGCTGCTGAAGGTGACGTTCTCCGGAGCCCACACGGCACCGGGCACACCCGGACCGCCGGAGTTGGAGCGGACGCTCCAGCCGTGCGCCGCGATGCCGGGGTCCGTGTGGCCGCTGTAGTTGAAGTCGTCGAACAGCCTGGGCCCGTCGGCCGGCGGATCGGTGGGGGGATCCGTCGGATCCGTCGGATCCGTCGGGCCGTTGCCGCCGGGGGCCTCGCCCCAGGCGGTGACCCCGCCCAGCTGGGCGGTGATCTTCGGCCAGTCGCCGTACGAGGTCCGCGCGGCGCCGAAGGAGTAGTCGTCGCTCTGGCGCAGCGACTGCCAGTCCGCCCGGTGGAAACGCAGCTGCATGTCCCCGGTGTCGGCACCCGGGGCCAGCGAGCCCGCGCCCGAGGTGAACGCGATCTCCAGGTAGCGGTCGGCGTCGGCCGTCGGGTTCGCGAGCGTCCCGAACGTACCGGTGATGTTCCCGCAGCCCTTCACCGCCCAGGAGCAGGCGAACCGGTAGGCCGTCGAGGCCGAATCGGCCTTGAAGTAGTACCGCACCTTGACGTTGCTGAGCGGCACGCTCGTACTGCCGGTGTTGCGCACCTTCAGCCAGGGCTCGCTCTGGTCGGCCGTCGCCCCGGACGCACTCGTGCGGTACTGGACGACGAGCCCGTCGGCGGCGGCAGCGGCGCCGGCGGTCGAGGGCAGGGCGGCGAAGGCGGTACAGCCCAGCGCCACGGTGACGGCGGCAGCCGCAGCCGAACGGATCCGGCTCCTGTCGATCTTCCTCATGGGATGTTCCTCTCCGGAACAGTGGTGGGGGATTGAGCTACCGAGGGGATGGCGCTGTACCTGCGGAGGCGGTCATGAGAGACCGCGGGGTCAGGGGGTGGTAGGGGACACCGAGGGCGTCCAGCCGTGCGGTGTGATGGCGCAGGCGCTCGACGAACCCCGGCCAGTCACCGCCGCTGCCGGACCAGGCGCGGTCGGCCAGGGCGCACAGGCGGGGGTAGGTGAGGTACTCGATCCGGTCCGGCGTCCGCACGTACTCGGTCCACAACTGCGCCTGGGTGCCCAGGATCAGCTCCGCCTCGCCGGCCTCCCAGTCCTCCGGCACCGGCTCGTTCCCGTACACGGTGTGCAGACCGACGGGGGCCCCCGGCTGCGCGGGAGGCTCGCCCGGATCCGTGGACTGGGCGTAGTCGAGGTACGTGGCACGGTGATGCGCGCTCACCACCCGGTGGCCGCGGCGGGCGGCGGCACGGGCGTGGTCCGGGTCGCGCCAGGTCATCACCGTGAAGTCGAGGGGGAGTTCGGTGCCGGTCTCGGCCCAGCCGGTGGGCCTGCGCCCCCGCTCCACGAGGAACGACCCGATCCGGCCCATGAACCAGCCGTGCAGCGCCCCGGGACCTGCGAGCCCCTCGGCCGCCGCCCGTTCACGGGCAGCGGGGCTGTTCTCCCATTCGGTGGTCGGGCACTCCTCCCCGCCGATGTGGATGTACGGGGACGGGAAGACGTCCATGACCTCCTCCAGCACGGTCCGGCAGAAGTCGAAGACCTGCTCGTGGACGCCGAGCACGGTGTCGCAGACGCCCCACTCGGTCCAGACATCGAGACTCCGGTCCGGGTGGTTGCCCAGCTCGGGGTAGGCGGCGAGGGCCGCGCGCACATGGCCGGGCATCTCGATCTCGGGTACGACCGTCACCCCGCGGGCCGCGGCATGGTCGACCAGGTCACGTAGCTCCTGCTTGGTGTACGCCCCCGAGTGCGGGACGCCGTCGGACAGGGACTGGGCCCGGTGGCTCCCCACCGAGGTCAGCCGCGGGAAGGCGTCCACCGGCATGCGCCAGCCCTGGTCGTCCGTGAGGTGCAGATGGAGCGTGTTGAGCTTGTGGAAGGCCAGGAGGTCGACATACCGGTGCAGGTACGAGACGGGCTGGAAGTGCCGTGCCACGTCGAGCATCGCGCCGCGCCAGGGGTAGCTGGGCACGTCGCTGATCTCGACGCACGGCAGCTCCCAGGACTCGGCCCGCGCACCGCCCGAAAGGGCTTCGGGAGGCAGCAGCTGACGGATCGTCTGTACGCCGCGGAGCAGACCGGTCGGCCGGGCTGCCCGCAGCAGCAGTGCCTGCGGTCCGACGGTGAGGCCGTACCCCTCGTCGCCGAGCCCGCCGAGCTGGGGGTCGAGCGCCAGGACGATCCGGCCGTCGGCCGCGGGGGCCAGCGGCAGGCCGGTGGCCGGGCCGAGAAGTGTCCGCAGCAACTCGGCCGCCGCCTCGGCGCCCGGCAGGGCACGGACGCAGGTGTCGGCGTCGAGGACGAAGCGGCCGGGCCGGGGCGAGACCTTGCGGGGCCGGGGTACGAGGGAGAGCTCGGGGCGTGATGCGGGCATGAGGGCCTCCGGATTCGGATCTCGGGCGGTTCGCGGGTACGGCGAGTGGGGTCAGCCCTTGACGGCGCCGGCCGCGAAGCCGGAGGTGACATGGCGCTGGAGGAGCAGGAAGATGACCAGCGCGGGCAGGGCGAAGAGCGTGGAGGCGGCCATGGTGGCGCCCCAGTCCGTGCCGAAGGTGTTCTGGAAGGACGACAGCCAGACCGGCAGGGTGCGGTTGTCCTGCTGCTTGATGATCAGGAAGTTGGCGTACGCGAACTCGTTCCAGGCGGTGATGAATCCGAAGAGCGAGGTGGCCATCAGTCCGGGAGCGAGCAGGGGCAGGGCCACCCGCCGGAAGGCGCCGGTCCGGGTGCAGCCGTCGACCTGCGCCGCCTCCTCCAGCTCGGGCGGAATGGTCGCGATGAAGCCCCGCAGCACCACGATCGTGAACGGCAGCGTGATCATGAAGTAGACCAGGGTCAGTGTCGGGAGCCGGTCGAGCATGTCCGTGTCGCGGGAGATGATGTAGATGGGGATGATCAGCGACTCCCAGGGCGCCATCTGGGCGATGAAGACCAGCAGCATGAACTGGCGCCGGCCCTTCCACCTCATCCTGGCCACGGCGAAGGCGGACCCCAGCGCCACGACCAGCGCCAGCAGCACCGCGCCGAGCGTGACCAGGATGCTGTTGCGCCAGAACAGCTCGAACCCGTCGGCCTGTACGGCCCGGCGGAAGTGGTCCAGTGTCCAGGTGTACGGAACGAGCTGCGGGTCGGCCGACTGGATGTCCCGGGACGGCTTGAAGGCCGTCGAGATCATCCAGTACACCGGGAAGAGGCAGACGACGACGGTCACCACAGCGGCGGCGTTCAGCGGGATCCGCCGGATCCGGGGTCGTAGCAGGGTCATCGGAGTTCGTCCTCCTGGCGGAACATCTGGCGGAAGTAGAGGACGAGCACCCCGGACATCAGGACCACGGTGACCATCGAAGCGGCGGATCCCAGGTCGTAGCGCTGGCTGGAGAGCGCCGTCTGGACCGCGTACACGGGAAGGATCGTGGTGGCATCGCCGGGACCGCCGCGGGTCATCACCCAGATCTGAACGAACGCCTTGAACGTCCAGATCACCTCGAGGGAGAAGACCAGCATGAAGATCGGCCGGAGCATCGGGAAGGTGACCGAGCGGAAGATCCGGGTGCCGGACGCACCGTCCAGCCGGGCCGACTCGTAGAGCTCGGCCGGGACGGTGGTGAGCGCCGAGTAGAGGGTGATCGCCGCGAACGGCACGGACTGCCAGACGATCAGTACGACCAGGATCACGAAGGCCGCCGTACCGTTCGCGAACCATGGGTAGCGGTCGAACGAACCGAAGCCGAGCGAGGTCAACGACCAGTTGACGATGCCGAATTCGGAGTGGAACAGCCACTGGAAGACCGTGGTGGCCGCGACCACCGGCATCGCCCAGGCGAGCACCAGCGCACAGAGCACCGCCGTGCGCCCCGCCCGGCCGAGCCGCTCCGTCATCAGCGCGACCAGGGTGGAGATGACCATGATCAGTACGACGTTGACGGCCATGAACACGAAGGTGCGGCCGACCACCTCCCAGAACCGCGGGTCGGACAGCAGCGTCCGGTAGTTCCGCAGCCCGACGAACTCCGCGTCCCCGCTGATCAGCTGGCGGAGCCGGAAGTCCTGCAGGGAGATCAGCACGGCCCGCGCGAGCGGGTACGCGAGCAGGTAGAGCATGCCGCCGATCGCGGGGGCGATCAGGGCGTACGGCCAGAGGTTGTGCGAGGGGCGGGGCCGCCGCCCCGGCGGTGCTCCCGCGGGGACTCGGGTGCGTGGTGCGGTCCGTTCCTGGACGACCGGCACGGCAGGCCTCCTTTCGGCGAGGGGAAGGGACGGTTCAGGAGCCGGCGTTCATGGCCCTGGTGATGTCCGCCGAGGCCTTGGCGGCCGCCTCCGAGGCGTTGCCGCCGGTGAGGACGGCGGTCATGTAGTCCTTGATCGGGTTCTCGGCCTCCACCGCGGCCCAGCCGGGCGTGTTGGGCGTCGCGTGCCCGTTCGCCGCGCCGACCGCCATCGCGGAGGCGCCCGGGTCACCGGCCACGGACGAGGCCAGCGTGGTCCGGTTGGGGACGTAGCTCATGGCCACGGCGAGCTTCTTCTGCCAGGTGTCGCCGGTCAGTTCCTTGATGAACGTCAGCGCCTCGTCGGGGTGACCGGCCGCGGCGGGCACGACCAGATCGGAACCCCCGGTGAACACCGCGCCCGGAGTGCCGGCCGTCTTGCCCGGAATCGGGAAGAAGGCGAGCTTGCCCTTGAGCTCCGGGTTGTTCTCCATGACCACGTTCGCCCCGCCCGGGGTGGAGATCACCTGGGCCACCTGCCCCTGGGCCATCACCTCGGCCTGCGGCGGATCGTCCTCGTCGGAGTCCTTGGGGCCCTTGCCGAGTGCCTGGAGCTGTGCGTAGAACTCCATGCCGCGCAGCGCCTCGGGAGTGTCCAGTGCGCCCTTCCACGTGCCGCCGGACTCGGTGGCGAAGTCGCCGCCCTCGTCCCAGATGAATCCGCCCAGCGCGTACCAGAGCTGGCCGGGCAGATAAATGCCCTGTGTACCGCCCTTGTTGAGCTTGGTGGTGGCATCGATCCACTGCTCGCGCGTGGTGATGGAGGCGGCGTCGACCCCGGCCTTCTCGAACAGGTCGGTGCGGTAGATGACGACCCGGTTGGCCGCGTAGTACGGGATGCCGTACTGCTTCCCCTTGTACGAGCCGGGCTCGGCCAGGCCCTTCAGCCAGTCCTCGCCGTTCAGCTCGTCCTTCTTGTCGCTGAGGTCCAGCAGCCCGCCGCTCTCGGCGAACTGCGCCACCTGGGTGTTGCCCGCCTCGATCACGTCCGGGGCGTCGTTGCTGGCCAGTGCTGCGGTGATCTTCTGTCCGATCCCGTCCCACTCCTGGATCTGGACCTTGACCTTGATCTCCGGGTGCTGGGCCTCGAAGCCCTTGACGAACTCCTTCTGGAACGCGGCCGAGACGCTGTCACGCATCAGCCAGACGTCGACCGTCGTCACACCCCCGGCCTCATCGGCGCCGTCCGAGGAGGAACTACAGGCACTGAGGGCGGCGGCCATCACAAGCGCGGAACCACATGCGAGCAAGCGGTACTTCACGGTTCACCTCAACGAGAACGAGACCTGACCACCTGACCAGTGAAGCCCACTGGACAGCTCACCTCTTGATGGTGGATGAAGGTGGCATAGACCAATGAGGTCGTCAACCCCTTGGGAATAAAGGGCTCTTGAAGATCTCCACGTTCCGGAGACCGCTTCCCCCCTCGCGAAGGACGGCTACACTGTCCTGACCAGTAGCCACCAGTTGGTCAACTGGTAAGGGAACCTGATGTCAGGAGGGTGAGGGCATGGCAGACGACGTACCGGGGACGGTGCTCAAACGGGAGCGGGCCCGCGACGCCGTCCTCGAGCTCATCGAGTCGCGCAGTCCGGGGGACGCCATTCCCTCCGAGCGGGCCCTGTGCACACTGCTCGGCGTGTCCAGGCCCACGGTGCGCGCCGCGATCGACGAGCTGGTGGCCACCGGGCTCCTGGTCCGCGAACACGGCCGCGGCATGTTCGTCGCACCCGAGAAGATCACCCAGGAGCTCGTCTCCGCCGACCTCGCCCTGAGCGTCCCGCAGGCGGCCGGAGCGTGGTCGAGCCGCCTGCTGGAGTTCACCACCCTCCAGGCCGGCGCCCGGGTCGGCCGCAAGCTGCGGATGTCGCCCGCCGAGGAGATCGTGTACGTCGCCCGGCTGCGCCTGGTCGACGGCGCACCCATGGCCATCGAGTACCTGCACATCAGGGCGGCGCTCGTCCCCGGCCTCTCGGCCCAGGAACTGGAGCACGGCGACCTGTACGAGCATCTGCGGGACACCCACCACGTGCACGTCCACGAGGCGGTCCAGGCCATCGAGCCCACGGTCGTCACCCGGGCGGAGGCACGGCTCCTGGAGGTTCCGGAACTGTCCCCGGCGCTCCTCTTCGAGCGCCTGACCTCGGACACCACCGGCCGGCCCGTGGAGTACGTCCACTCGCTCTACCGGGGCGACCGGTACCGGATCGTCTCCCGGCTCGCACTCGGTCCGGCGGCCGCCGCCGCAGGGCTGGTCAGGGACGGGCACCACCCCGGGATCCCGCCCGGCGACTTCGCGCACGGCGACCCGATCACCTCCTCCACCCGGGGGGACATCCAGTCGGGCTCCTGATCGCCGTGCCATAGGGTCGGGAGCCAGCCGTGCGAGCCGACGACCGCGGCGGGGACATGAGGGAGGCACTGTGCGCTTGAGGGTGGAATTCACCACCGAGCCCTTCGATCTCGACGAGGCGCCCGCCCACGCGGTGGTGGCCCGCGAGGTGATCCGGACGGCCGAACTGGACTCGGTGGACGTCGGCCCGTTCGGCAACACGGCCGAGGGCGGCGCCGACCAGGTCCTCACAGCCGTGGACTCCCTGCTGCGCAAGGCCCTGGCCTCGGGTGCCACCCGGGTGTCGCTCCAGGTCAACGTGATCGGGGAGGGCACCCCGTGACCGGACAGGGGGAGCACCCCCTGATCGCCGCGGTGAAACCGCTCGTGGACGCCATGGGCGCCGAGCTGCTGGGGCCCGGGCAGGCGCAGGCCGACGACGTGGTGCTCGCCTGGGAGGGGGAGGACGTCATAGCCGTGCGGCTCCCGCAGCTCTCCGACTCGCTCGACCACATCCTGGCCGGAATGGAGCGGCGGCACGGGATGCCGCTCGCCGACCTGGACCGCAAGACCAAACAGCGGATCGTCCGGACTCTGGAGGCACGCGGTGCCTTCGCCGTGCGGCACGGCGTGGAGACCGTGGCGGGCGCCCTGGGCGTCAGCCGCTTCACCGTCTACAACTACCTCAACCGCGAGAACGGCGCCAAGGGTGAGTAGTTGACCGAGGGGTGAGCCGTACGCACCGAGAGCCGCTGTCCGGATGCCGGGACGGCGGCTCTTCGCGTTCGCGGAATTTCAACAAACTGTTGACGTGATGTTGTGAAAGGCGTTAGCTATCCGCAGCCCGTACAACGCACAGCGAAAAACAGCCACGGAGGCTCCCGTGACTTCGAGCTCCACACCGGGCCTCGCCCGGTTCAACACCCTGGCGGCCGCAGAGGCCACTGCCGAGCTGCACGAGGTGTGCGCCAGCGCGGCCTGGGGGAGCGCGGTTCTCGCCCACCGGCCGTACGCCACCGCAGAAGCCCTGTTCTCCACGAGCGACGCCGCCACGGCCCGTCTCTCCCCGGAGGACCTGGCCGAAGCGATGGCAGGCCATCCGCCGATCGGCCGCCCCAAGCCCGGGGACCCGGCCTCCGCCCGTGAACAGCGGGGGATGGCCGGAGCGTCGGAGGAGCTCAGGACCGAGATGCTCGAACTGAACCTGGCCTACCAGGAGCGGTTCGGCCACGTCTTCCTGATCTGCGCCACCGGAGCCACCGGTGAGCAGATGCGCGACGCGGTGAAGTCCCGGATCGGGAACTCACCCGAGCAGGAGCGCGGACACGTACGCACCGAACTGGGCAAGATCAACCGTATCCGGCTGACCCGCCTCGTACAGGAAACCCCGGAACAAGGAGCGTGACGGCCTTGAGCACCGACACCACCGCATCGGTGTCCACACACATCCTGGACACCAGCATCGGCCGCCCCGCCGCAGCCGTCACCGTCTCCCTCGCCGCCCGCGGCGGCGACGACGCGCAGTACGTGACGCTCGGCGGATCCGCGACCGACGCGGACGGGCGCTGCAAGGACCTGCCGGCCCTGCCGGAAGGCACCACCCACGTACGGCTCGTCTTCGACACCGAGTCGTACTTCACCAGCCAGAAGCAAGCCGAGGCGCAGCAGGACGCCCCCCGCGTAAGGGACAGCGGTGCGTTTTTCCCGGAGGTGGCGATCGCATTCGCCGTCACACCGGGCGAGCACTACCACGTACCGCTGCTGCTCAACCCGTTCGGCTACTCCGTTTACCGAGGGAGCTAGCAGACATGCCCACGATTCTCGGCCAGAACCAGTACGGCAAAGCAGAGAACCGCGTCGTCAGGATCACGCGGGACGGCGACACCCACCACATCAAGGACCTCAACGTCTCGGTCGCACTCTCCGGCGACATGGACGACGTCCACTACTCCGGCTCCAACGCGAACGTCCTGCCGACCGACACCACCAAGAACACGGTGTTCGCGTTCGCCAAGGAACACGGCATCGCGTCCGCCGAGCAGTTCGGCATCCACCTCGCCCGGCACTTCGTGACCTCGCAGGAGCCGATCAAGACAGCGCGGATCCGGATCGAGGAGTACGCCTGGGAGCGCATCGCGACCTCCGACGGCAACTCCAAGTTCATCGGCGCCGACGAGGTCAACCACTCCTTCGCCCGCAAGGGCCAGGAACTGCGCACCACCCAGATCACCTTCGACGGCGAGAACTGGGAGATCATCTCCGGTCTCAAGGACCTCACCGTCATGAACTCGACCAACTCGGAGTTCTGGGGCTACGTCAAGGACAGGTACACGACGCTCAAGGAGGCATACGACCGCGTCCTGTGCACCGACGTGTCGGCCGCCTGGCGTTACAACTGGACCCGCGACGACGAGCGGATGCCCAACTGGGAGAAGTCGTACGAGCAGGCCAAGAAGCACATGCTCCAGGCCTTCGCCGAGACGTACTCCCTCTCGCTCCAGCAGACCCTCTACCAGATGGGTTCGCGGGTCATCAACAGCCGCAGCGAGATCGACGAGATCCGCTTCTCGCTGCCGAACAACCACCACTTCCTGGTGGACCTGGAGCCCTTCGGCCTCAAGAACGACAACGAGGTCTACTTCGCCGCCGACCGGCCGTACGGCCTCATCGAGGCGACGGTTCTCCGGGACGGTGTCGAGCCGAGGATCCCCGTCGACATGACCAACCTCTGACACAGCACCGAGCCGGCCTCCCGCCACCCCGCAGTCGTGCGGGGGGCCGGACGTCCTCCTCCTACCTCGGCACCCACAGCCGCGACGCTGTGGCACTCAAATCCTCCTAGGGTCCTGCCGTGCCCACATCGCCAGAGACAGAAGAAGGAAGCACCATGGCAGCTTCGGCGGACCCCAGGCCCACACAGCGCATCGTCATCGAGAACTGTTCGATCGCGACCGTAGACGCCCACGACACCGAGTACGCCTCGGGCCATGTCGTCGTGGCGGGCAACCGCATCGAATCCGTCGGCGCGGGCAAGGCGCCCGAAGGCCTCACCGATGTCGTACGACGCATCGACGGCACCGGCCACCTCGTCACACCCGGACTGGTCAACACCCACCACCACTTCTACCAGTGGATCACCCGGGGGCTCGCGACCGACCACAACCTCTTCGACTGGCTGGTAGCCCTCTACCCGACGTGGGCGCGCATCGACGAGCGGATGGCCGGCGTGGCCGCGCAGGGCTCGCTCGCGATGATGGCCCGCGGCGGTGTCACCACCGCGATGGACCACCACTACGTCTACCCGCAGGGCGCGGGCGACCTGTCCGGCGCGATCATCGGCGCCGCCCGCGACATGGGCGTGCGGTTCACGCTCGCCCGCGGCTCCATGGACCGCAGCGAGAAGGACGGCGGACTGCCGCCGGACTTCGCGGTCGAGACCCTCGACGGTGCCCTCGCCGGTACCGAGGCGACCATCGACGCACACCACGACGCGTCGTTCGACGCGATGACCCGGATCGCCGTCGCGCCCTGCTCGCCCTTCTCCGTGTCGACCGAACTCCTCAGGCAGGGAGCCGAGTTGGCCCGCCGACGCGGAGTGCGGCTGCACACGCACGGATCGGAGACCGTCGAGGAGGAGCAGTTCTGCAAGGAACTGTTCGGCATGGGCCCCACCGACTACTTCGAGTCGACGGGCTGGCTCGGCGACGACGTGTGGATGGCGCACTGCGTCCACATGAACGACTCCGACATCGCCGCCTTCGCCCGCACCGGCACCGGCGTCGCGCACTGCCCGTCCTCCAACGCCCGCCTCGCCGCAGGCATCGCCCGTGTCCCCGACATGCTCGCCGCCGGCGTCCCGGTCGGTCTCGGCGTCGACGGCACCGCGTCCAACGAGTCCGGCGAACTCCACACCGAACTGCGCAACGCCCTCCTCATCAACCGTCTCGGCGCCCACCGCGAGAAGGCCCTCAACGCCCGCCAGGCCCTGCGCCTGGGGACGTACGGCGGTGCACAGGTCCTCGGCCGCGCCGAGGAGATCGGTTCCCTGGAGGCCGGCAAGCTCGCCGACCTCGTCCTGTGGAAGCTCGACACCCTGGCCCACGCCTCCATCGCCGACCCGGTGACCGCACTCGTCTTCGGCGCCGCGGCGCCCGTCACCCTCTCCCTCGTCAACGGCAGAACCGTCGTCGAGGACAACCACCTCACCACGGTGGACGAGGACGCCATCGCCCGCGCGACCCGCGACGAGGCCAGGCGCCTGGCGCAGATCGCCGCCGGGGCCTGACCCCCGGCCGCCGGAGCCTGACGCTCCGCACCCTCCCCCGACTGGCCGGCCGAGGGGGACGGCCCTGGGCCGGCCGCCGTGGCCCGAACCGGGTCAACGGCAGCCGTTGCGAGGGCGCGTGCCCATACGTACGCGCCCTCGCACCGGTGACGAAAGCTGCCGCATCAGCTGCACGACCTGCACCAACGCACCACTCAGCACCACCTCCCTGACACCCGCGTCCCCGACGCGTACCCGACCGGAGGAAGCCGCCGTGGCAGCTACGCCCAGGTTTCGCACAGAGATATCCGAAGGAACCGACCGGAAACACCCGGTCGACGAGACACTTCCCCCACTGAAGATGTTCACCAGCGGCCTGCAGCACGTGGCCGCCATGTACGCGGGTGTCGTCGCGCCGCCGATGATCGTGGGACCCGCCGTAGGACTCACCGCGAAGGAGACCGCCTTCCTGATGGGGGCGAGCCTCTTCACCGCGGGCATCGCCACCCTCCTCCAGACCCTGGGCTTCTGGCGCGTCGGCGCCCGGCTGCCGTTCGTCAACGGGGTCTCGTTCGCGGGGGTCACCCCGATGATCGCGATCGGCAAGGACCGGGGACACGACGGCATCGCCGTCATCTTCGGCGCGATCATCGTCGCCAGCCTCCTCGGCTTCGTACTCGCCCCGTACTTCTGCAAACTCGTCCGGTTCTTCCCGCCCGTCGTCACCGGCACCGTCATCACCCTGATCGGCGTCTCGCTGCTGCCGGTCGCCTTCAACTGGTCCCAGGGCGGCAACGCGGGCGCCGACGACTACGGTTCGACGACCAACATCACGATGGCCGCCGTCACCCTCGTGATCGTGCTCGCCCTGCGCAAACTCCTGCGCGGCTTCCTCCAGCAGATCGCGATCCTGCTCGGCCTGGTCATCGGCACGCTCATCGCGATCCCGGTCGGCATCACCGACTTCGGGACCCTCGGGGACGCCGACCTGGTCGGCTTCCCGACCCCGTTCCACTTCGGGGCCCCGCAGTTCGAGATCGCCGCGATCGTCTCGATGTGCATCGTGATGCTGGTCTGCATGACCGAGTCCACCGCCGACATGCTCGCCCTCGGTAAGATCGTCGGGCGTCCGGCGGACGAGCGGACCATCGAGGGCGGTCTGCGCGCCGACACGCTGGGCAGCGCCATCAGCCCGCTCTTCAACGGCTTCATGTGCAGCGCGTTCGCCCAGAACATCGGGCTGGTCGCGATGACCAAGGTCCGCAGCCGCTTCGTCGTCGCCGCGGGCGGAGCGATCCTCGTGGTGCTCGGACTGGTTCCGGTCGCCGCGTCCGTCATCGCCCTCGTACCGCTGCCCGTACTCGGCGGCGCCGGCATCGTCCTCTTCGGCTCGGTCGCCGCGAGCGGGATCCAGACGCTGGCCGCCGCGGCCCTGGAGAAGGGCGAGAACGCGCTGATCGTCGCGACCGCCGTCGGCATCGGCCTGATCCCGATCGCCGCGCCGGACTTCTACCACGCCTTCCCCGAGGACCTGCTCGTCGTCCTGGACTCGGGCATCTCCACGGGCTGTGTCGTGGCGATCCTGCTGAACCTTGCCTTCAACCACCTGGGCCGGAAGCCGGAGGGCGGCGAGGAAGTCGCCGGAATCGAACCGCCGAAGGATCCGGTGGCCCTGCCTGTCGCCCACTGACCGGGCGGCTCGGCGTCCGAGGCGCGTACGACGGCCCTTTGCGGGAACCGCCGTACGCGCCATGGGCGTTGGCGGGGTCAGCCGATGTGGAAGCTGTCGCCGTACACGTGCCAGTCGAGCGGCGGATCCAGGTTCAGATTGCCGTTCCGCAGGAACACCCGCTGGGCGGTGTCCACCCGGCTGGTGTCCGAATGGGCCTCCTCCTGCTTCATCGCCCAGACCCGTGCGTCCAGGAACGCGTTGAGGTAGGCGACCTCGTCGCCGCCCTGCGACGGCGGTTGTGCCTGGGCCAGAGCCATCCGGCGGATGGAGCCGAAGCTCGTGCTGTCACCGCCGCCGCCGTGCATGACGATGGCGTCGTAGTACGCGAACTGGCCGAGCGTTCCGAGGCCGTCGGACGTGCCCTGACTCACCGCCGGATCGAAGTACACCCGGTCCCGCTCGTCGTTCTGGGCCTGTTCGAAGGCCGGGTCCGACGCCGCCTCGGCCCAGTCCCTGGTGAAGCCCGGGTCGAGCCCGTCGTGGGAGTCGGAACCGTCCACCGCGCGCAGGGCGGGCAGGTACTTCGCGAGCACGTTGCCCGGCTTGCGTTCCGTGTACAGCTCGACGAGGTCGAGCATGTCGCCGGTGCCGGAGCAGAACCCGATGATGCCGGCGGTGTAGCCGCGGCCGTCGCCGATGTCCTCGATGTAGCCGTACTGGGCCTTCCAGTCCAGTGAGGAGTTCTCCGCGCTGGACACCAGCTGCATGGCGATGTCCTTCTTCGCGGGGTCGTCGAGCCCGTTCGCGGCGGCCTCCAGGTGATGCGCGGCAGACGAGGTGGGGGCGCCTGCCTGAGCGGTGAACGGAATCGCCGTGAGCGTCAGCCCGAGGGCCACTGCGGCGAGACCGAGGGGTCGGGTGAGACGGGGGAGTTGGGTGAGACGGGTGGTGCGACGTGCGGTGCCATTGTGGGGGTAGTGCACCAGTCCTCCAAACGGGAGTTCGTCGTTCCGATGTTCTGTTAGGAAGCTTTCCTATCAGGTGGTCGAGCCTGCGGTACAGACCCCGGACACAGATGTACGGGGCTCCTTTTCCGTACACGCAAGAGCCCCGCACCGCGTGCAGACACGCAGTACGGGGCTCGGAACGGTGACGCTCAGTAGTCGATCTGGTAGCTCTCGCCGTACACCTTCCACCGCAGCGGCGATTCCAGCTGAAGCTTTCCTTCGCGTACGAACACGCGTTGGGCGGTCTCCACGCGGCTGGTGTCGCTGTGGGAGGGCTCCTTGCGGATAGCGGCCACCCGGGCATCGAGGAAGGCGTTGAGATAGGCCTCCTCGTCCCCTCCGGCCGAGGGTGGCTCGGCAGCCGCGACGGCCTGGGCACGCATCGTGCGGAAGCCGACCGTGCCCGCCGCGTCCTCGTAACCGTGCATCACATAGGCGTCGTAGTAGATGAACTGGCCCAGGGCGCTGAGCCCGTCGGACTCGCCCTGACCGACCGCGGGATCGAAGTAGGAGCGGTCACGCTCCGTGTTCTGTGCGGCCCGGAAGGCCGGGTCCGACGCGGACTTCGCCCAGGCCTCCGTGAACGGTGCACCGAGCCCCGCGTGCGAATCGCCGCCCTTCACCGCGCGCAGCGCCGGCAGGAAGCGTTCGAGCGTGTTTCCGGGGCGCGCCGCCCCGTAGCGTTCGACGACCTTGAGCATGTCGCCGGTGCCGGAGCAGAACCCGATGATGCCGGCGGTGTAGCCGCGGCCGTCGCCGATGTCCTCGATGTAGCCGTACTGGGCCTTCCAGTCCAGCGAGGAGTTCTCCGCGCTGGACACCAGCTGCATGGCGACGTCCTTCTTCGCGGGATCGTCGAGCCCCTTCTCCGGGGCGTCGGCGGCCGGTCCGGAGCAGCCCGACAGGGCGAGGGCCACGATTACGGCGAGGGCGCGACACAGGTTCTTCACGCGACAAGCCTGCCAGGCGCGTGCACGGGACCGGACCACGCCCGACGGCTGTAGCGTTCGAGACATGGAAGATCGGTCTGTCCTGGATGTCGGCGATGTGCGGCTGGCGTACCGGACCTGGGGTGACCCCCTCGGCTCGCCGGTGGTGCTGCTGCACGGCCTCGGCGGCTCCGCCGTGAGCTGGGAGCCGGTGGCGCGGCTGCTCGGCGAGGAATGGCGGGTGTACGCACTCGACATGCGCGGCCACGGCGAGAGCGACTGGCCCGACGAGTACGCGCTCGAGCAGATGCGTGACGACGTCCTCGGCTTCCTCGACGAGTGCGAACTCGACCGGGTGGGCGTCGTGGGCCACTCGATGGGCGGAGTCGTCGCCTACCTGCTCGCCGAGGAGCACGCCGACCGGGTCGAGCGGCTGGTGCTGGTGGAGACCCCGCCGCCGTTCGCGGGACAGGAGCCGGCCGATCGCCCCAACGGACCCGTGGACTGCGACGAGAACGTACTCGCGGCCGTCAGGGCACAGATCGCCGCGCCCGACCCGCGGTGGGAGGAGGAGCTGGGGCAGATCGTCGCACCGACACTGATGATCGCCGGCGGCCCGGAAAGCGGTATGCCGCAGGGGCGGCTGCCGGACATGGCCTCCCTCATCCCCGACTGCCGGCTCATCACGCTGGGCGGGGGTCACCAGGTGCACGAGCGGCACGCGGACGAGGTGGCCCACCAGATCACCGAGTTCTTCACCAGCTGAGCCGTCCCGGAACTCCTGCCTGCCGCCCTGGGGACTCCTGCCTGCCGTCCCGGCAACTCCTGCCTACCGCCCCGGGAACTCTTGCCTGCCGTCCCGGACCCCCGCTTCCGTCAGTCGCCCGGCTTCCAGTCCGGCCGGCGACCGCTCAGCGCGATCACGCGGTCGAGCAGCGGCGCGTCCTGCGCAACCGGAACCGGCGGGCCGAAGATCGCGTCCGGACCGGACCTGTCGTCGTCCCCGGGCGCCAGCAGCGCCTCCGACGAGCGCAGGCTCGCCTCGTCCGCCCGGAATTCCTGACCGGTCGACCGGGCCAGATCCCACCCGTGCACGATCAGCTCGTTCGACACGACCATGGCGGCCACCGAGCCGGGCAGGTCCACCCCGCCGGCCTGGGTCATGCCCTCCACGGCGGCCGGGTCGCGCCACGCCGCGACGAGCTCTTCCAGCAGGGGAGGCAGCGACTTCCGCCAGTCGTCGGGGAGGACCGGCAGTGCCGAGCCCGGTGAGGTGCCCGTCGTCGGCCCCAGGTCCTTGCGTGCCGCGTCACGGAAGGCGACGGACAGGCCGAACACATGGGCGAGCAGCTCACGGACCGCGTAGTCCGGGCAGGGTGTGGGCCCGGAGAGCTGCCGGTCGTCGATGGAGCTGATCAGTTCGCCGATCTGTCTGGTCGCCGGTTCCAGATCGAGGGCGGGTGCGTTCCCGCTGAGCGTATCCATACTCCTCAGACTGCTCCGGCCCCCGGAACTCATCGCACTCATCGCAGGACATTGCGGAACGTTCTGATCCACGCCCTTGTGGACACCCCCACCTGCATGGCATACAGGTCTGGACCAATTGCTGCCGGATGGAAGGCATCACCGTGCAACGCCCCCACGCACGCACCGCGTTGGCCTGCTCCGCCGCCCTGCTCCTCGCCACCCTCACCGCCTGCGCGGGCGCCGCGGAAGCGGACACCCAGAAACCGACGGCACCCCAGGGGGTGACCGCACAGGCGGGCAGCGCCACGTCCGTCCACGTCATGTGGGAACAGGCCACGGACAACAAGAAGATCACCGGCTACGAGGTCTACCGCGAAGGGAAGAAGGCGGCATCCGTCCCGGCGACCAAGCAGATGACCGACATCGTCGGCCTGACCCCGGCCACCGCCTACACCTTCACCGTCCGCGCCCGTGACGGCGGCGGGAACCTGTCCGCACCGAGCGCGGCCGTCCCCGTCACCACCCCCGCTCCCACCCCTGCCGACGAGGAGCCCCCGACCCGCCCGGCGAAGCTGCGCGGCACGGCCGACGGCAGCCGGATGGCCACCCTCTCCTGGGGCGTCTCCACGGACAACGTGGGCGTCACCGCGTACGACGTCTACCAGGAGGACGCCAGGATCCACACCGTGCCGGGCACGCAGACGACGGCCCGGCTGACCGGACTGCGCCCCGGCACCGTCTACACCTTCACCGTCCGGGCCAGGGACGCCGCCGACAGGTCCTCACCCGACAGCAACGCGCTCGATCTCACGACGGCCTCCGCCCCCGGAGCTCCCGCGAGCACGGCACCCACCGGGCTGCGGACGAAGACGACCGCTGCGAGCAAGGAGTTCCAGGTCGACCTCTCCTGGGACCAGCCGGACACCGGCGGCACGATCCCGGCATACCAGCTGTACCTCAACGGGAAACTGACCACCACCATCGTCTGGGGCGGCACCCCGCCCGCAGGCCGCGCGACGTACCGGCTCACCCTCAGCGACCCGCCCGGCACGCGCTACTCGCT
Organism: Streptomyces sp. NPDC005566; assembly: GCF_040605575.1. Taxonomy (NCBI): domain Bacteria; kingdom Bacillati; phylum Actinomycetota; class Actinomycetes; order Kitasatosporales; family Streptomycetaceae; genus Streptomyces; species Streptomyces sp. NPDC005566. The sequence goes on from NZ_JBEXDB010000009.1 coordinate 259,635, forward strand.
GAAGATCCGGGCCAAACTCCCCGACGGGACGTGGGGCGACTTCTCCGCCCAGCGCACGGTCGAGCTCACCGGCTGAGGGCACCGCCCGGGTGAGGGCCGCACGCGGTAAGGTACCGGCCCCCGTCCCGGGCCGCCCGGGGCGTCGGCGGAGGAGGAGGCGAGCCTGCCATGCCGGGTGCGGTACCTGCCCGACGCGTGGTGAGCCGGGGCCACGTCGTGCACGGCGCCTGCCGGTACTTCCTGCGGCACGGCACGGTGGACATGGACGCGCTCGCCCAGGACCTCGCGGTCAGCCGGGCGACGCTCTACCGCGTGGTCGGCAGCCGGGACGGCCTCCTGGCCGACGTGCTGTGGCAGCTGGCCGACCACCTGCTGGACCGGGCGCGGCGCCGCCGTACCAGTGCGGGCGTGGACGGAGTCCTGGAGATCACCAGATACTTCGTCACGTCACTGCGCGGCTCCGCCCCCTTCGGTGTCTTCCTGCGGGCCGAGCCCGAGACGGCACGACGTCTGCTGACCGGCGGTTGCGTGCACCGGCGGGCCGTCCTGGCTCAGCGAAGCATCCTGCTGGAAGCGGGGGAGCGGGACCGCCTCTGGCCCCGTTCCGGCATCGACGACCTGGCCTACCTCTACGTCAGGGTCGTCGAATCCACTCTGTACGCAGAACTGCTGAGCAGCCGCCGACCGGACCTCGCCCTGGCCGAACGCACTGCCCGCGCCGTACTCCAGCAAACCCGCTGAACGCCACCGGGCACGATCTGAGACCGCTGTCTCACCCTCGGACCGCCGACTGGTGGGCCCGTAGCCCCCGGCCGTAGTTTCCGACTCCGACGACGCCAACTCGGAGGAATCGATGACTCGTTCGCAGTCGGCCCGGACGGGCCGGGCCACGCTGCTCGCTGTGCTTCTGGCGCTCGTCGGGACACCGGCAGCCCTGACAGCCCCGACGCAGGCCGCGACCGCGCCGCGCACCACGGTCAATCCCGTGATCTTCGTGCACGGCCAGGAGGGCTCGGCCCAGCAGTGGCAGTCCCAGGCCAAGAGGTTCGCCGGCAACGGCTACCGCGACGACCTGCTGTACGTCCACGAGTACGACACCTCCCTCGCGACCGACGCCCATGCGATCGCCGGGCTGGAGGCACTGGTCGACTCCGTCCGGGCACGCACCGGCGCGGAGAAGGTCGACATCCTGGCCCACTCGCGCGGCACACGGGTGATGCACGCGTACCTCTCGGTGCCGGAGCGCGCGGCGGAAGTCGCCAAGTACGTGAATTTGGACGGCCGTACGGCGGCCGCACAGCCCGGCGGGATTCCCACCCTCGCCATCTGGAGCAGCCTCCAGCCGAACGGGTCGATCGGCGGGGCGCTCAACATTTACGAGCCACAGGCGGGACACACAGAGAGCGCCACATCCGCCGAGAGCTTTGCCCACATCTACACGTTCCTCCGCGGCAGGCCGCCGCTCACCACCCGGGTGATTCCCGAGCTGCCCGCCTCCGTGGAGATCGCCGGCCGTGCCGTGCACTTCCCGCAGAACAAGGGGCTCGCGGGGCGCCTCGAGGTGTGGAGGCTCGATCCCGCCACCGGCGCCCGGGCCGGTCTTCTTCCGCAGCACGTCGTGCGAGTCGGCGCGGACGGTGCCTTCGGCCCGCTCGGAGTCGGTGGACGCGGGCACTACGAGCTGGCGTTCATCCGCTCCGGCGAGCGCACCAACCACTTCTACTTCGAACCGTTCGAGCGCAGCGACCGCTTCGTGCGGCTGCTCGTCTCTCCTCCGGGCGGTGTCGCGGACTCCATCGACGCCTGTCCCGGGCACACCGCGCTCACCATCGTCCGCGCACGCGAGTGGCGGGCGGGCACGGTGGACGACGACCGGCTCCGCATCGGCGGGACCGATGTCCTCAACCCCGCCGTATCTCCCCAACTCCGTCAGATTCTCGGCCTGTTCGCCTTCGACAAGGGATGCGACGGGATCAGCCACCTCGACGCGGCGCTGCCGCCCTTCGACCGCGTCCCGTTCCTGACGGCCACCGACCTCTCTCTCCCGGCCGACGCACAGGCCCGCGGAGCAATTCCCGTCACCCAGACGATGCGCGGCACCGGTGGGGTCGACGAAACCCTCGCGGTACCCAACTGGCCCTCGGACCGGCACACGGTGTCGCTGCTGTTCAAGGACTACGTGGACATCCCGTTCGGCGGAGTGACGGCAGCGCGCTGAGCTCTGCGGGACGGTGATCGTGGCGGCGCAGCCTTCGCGCGTACCCGCACTCGGCAGGTTCGCCCGACTGCGCGAGCTGGAGGACGAGTTCGGTGATCCGTTCGGCCAGGGCGCAGCCGGGCGGGTTCGCAGTGGGGTGCCTCCCTGTGGCCAGGTGGTAAGTTTCGAACATGTTCAATAGTGGAGTTGCGGTCGTTCGAGCCGAGCGGCCGTACTCCTGTGCGCCGTGACGAGAGGCCCGCAGCGATGAGCCGTACCAGCCGTCCCCGTACAGCCCGGGTCGTGGCCCTCGTGTACGTCGTCGCCATGGTCGTCGGCGGGTTTATCCTGGGTGCTCAGGGCCCCTCGCACGCGGGTCCGTTGCTGTTCTGGTTGTCGCAGCCCGGTCTGAACTTCCTGTACGTCTTCGTCCTCATGCCGCTCACCGCGGTGTTCGACGACCTCGGTGGGGGCGGGGGTGACGCCGGTCCGTACAGCCTGGCGCTCTCGTGCGGGCTCGGGGCGATCGTGAATGTGCTGCTCGTCCGGGCCGTGGTGTGCTTCGTGCGCATGGTCGCCGCCGACCTGCCCGCATGCCGGAAGCGCCGCACCCCGGCGCGGTGATACGCGGGGTACGGCGCTTGCCGGGGGCCTGCCGTCAGCCCAGCTGCTCGTACGCCGGCAGCGTCAGGAAGTCCGCGTAGTCCTGGTCCAGCGAGACCTGGAGCAGCAGGTCGTGGGCCTGCTGCCACTTGCCTGCGGCGAAGGCCTCGTCGCCGAGTTCCGCGCGGATCGCGGCCAGTTCCTCGCCGGCGACCTTGCGGGCCAGGTCCGCGGTGGCGTGTTCGCCGTTCTCGAAGACCACGTCCGCGTTGATCCACTGCCAGATCTGCGAGCGCGAGATCTCGGCGGTGGCCGCGTCCTCCATCAGGTTGAAGATGGCGACCGCGCCCATTCCGCGCAGCCACGCCTCGATGTAGCGGATGCCGACCGCGACGGCGTTGTGCAGGCCGTCGAACGTGGGCTTCGCGTCGAGGGTGTCGATGGCGATCAGGTCGCCCGCCGCCACCGAGACGTCCTCGCGCAGGCGGTCCTTCTGGTTCGGCTTCTCGCCGAGGACCGCGTCGAACGAGGCCATCGCGATCGGGACGAGGTCGGGGTGCGCGACCCAGGAGCCGTCGAAGCCGTCGTGCGCCTCGCGGTCCTTGTCTGCCTTGACCTTCTCGAAGGCGACCTTGTTGACCTCGGCGTCGCGTCGCGAGGGGATGAAGGCCGCCATGCCGCCGATGGCGTGCGCGCCGCGCTTGTGGCAGGTGCGGACCAGGAGTTCGGTGTACGCGCGCATGAACGGGGCGGTCATCGTGACGAGGTTGCGGTCCGGCAGGACGAACTTCGAGCCGCCGTCGCGGAAGTTCTTGACGATGGAGAAGAGGTAGTCCCAGCGGCCCGCGTTCAGCCCGGAGGCGTGGTCGCGCAGCTCGTAGAGGATCTCCTCCATCTCGTACGCGGCGGTGATCGTCTCGATCAGGACGGTCGCGCGGACCGTGCCCTGCGGGATGCCGACGTAGTCCTGGGCGAAGACGAAGATGTCGTTCCAGAGGCGTGCCTCCAGGTGCGACTCCGTCTTCGGGAGATAGAAGTACGGGCCCTTGCCGAGGTCGATCAGCCGCTGGGCGTTGTGGAAGAAGTAGAGGCCGAAGTCGACCAGGGCGCCGGGCACCGGGGTGCCGTCCAGCTGGAGGTGGCGCTCGTTCAGGTGCCAGCCGCGCGGGCGCGTGACGACGGTCGCGAGCTCCTCGGCGGGCTTGAGGGCGTACGACTTGCCGGACTTCGGGTCGGTGAAGTCGATGTTCCGGGTGTACGCGTCGATCAGGTTGAGCTGGCCGGTGATCACGTTCTCCCACGTGGGGGCGGACGCGTCCTCGAAGTCGGCGAGCCAGACCTTCGCGCCCGAGTTCAGGGCGTTGATGGTCATCTTGCGGTCGGTCGGACCGGTGATCTCCACCCGGCGGTCGTCGAGCGCGGCCGGGGCCGGTGCGACCTTCCAGGTGTCGTCCACGCGGATCGCTTCCGTCTCCGGCAGGAAGTCCAGCGTGGAGGTGCGGGCGATCTCGGCGCGGCGCTCGCCGCGGCGGGCGAGCAGCTCGTCACGCCGGGGCGTGAACTGCCGGTGCAGCTCCGCCACGAACGCGAGAGCCGCATCGGTCAGGACCTCGTCCTGCCTCGGCAGGGTCTCGGCGTCGACGATGGCCAGCGGGGACGGCGCTGGTGCGGACATGAGCTGTCACTCCTTCAGCGGGTGGCGCGGGCGGCGGCCCACAGCCGCCGGGTCGCCTGGAACGGCACTGCGTGCCATGGCTCCGGGATGCGGTCGTGGGTGCCGTCCGGGTGCGGAAGCGGCACTTCGCGCTTCTGATCAGTGGATATTAGTTTCCTCATGGTGGAAGTTCAATGGTTTGTTGATGTCGAGATTCTCCCGCTCGACAGAAGTGCGGAAGCGATGGCGCACCGTGCCATGGCGGGTACCCTCCGTTCATTCCAGGTACCCCAGGTCCTCCGCCGTGTCGATGTCGTACGCCTGAGCCACATCGGAACACTCGACGAGCGTGATCGCATCGCGGTGCGTCCGCAGGTACGCCCGCGCACCCTGGTCGCCGACCGCGCCCGCCCCGACGTCCGCCCACCGCGCGGCGCCGAACATCACCGGATGGCCCCGCTGCCCGTCGTACGTCGCCGCGACCAGGCTCGTCCGGGACCGGTACGCCGACCGCACCCGCGCCACCGCCTCCGCGCCGATACCCGGCTGGTCGACCAGGAGGACCAGGGCCGCATCCGCGTCCGAACCGGTGAGCGCATCGAGCCCCGCACGCAACGAGGAGCCCATGCCGTCCTCCCAGCGGGGGTTCACGGTCACCGTGCACCTGGAGAGGTCCGCCCGGGCCTGTGCCTCCTCGGCCGAGGCGCCCAGCACCACATGGACCGGGCCGCACCCGCCGTTGCGCAGCGCGCGGACCGCGTGCTCGACCAGGGGGCGCCCGCGGTGTTCCAGCAGCGCCTTCGGCCGGCCGCCGAGCCTGCGGCCGCCACCTGCGGCGAGCAGCACCCCGGCGACCACGGGGATCGATTGTTTGTGAGCCATGCGCTCTGGATACCACTGCACTGTTCGCACTGGCGAAATGGAGGTCACTCTCAGGGAGTACTCTCATTTTCCGGCCGCGGAGTGGCGCACGCCACCTTTCATGGCGTTAACTTGACGACGGACCCAGGCACTTGACCGCCGCCCGGGACCTGGTCGATACACGGCACAGGAACGTGCGAGGGGGAGTGCTTTGTTGCGAAGCGTGGGGCAGAAGCGGTTGACCGGCAGTGATGAGGATCCGAGAGTCGCGGAGTTGCGTACGGCCGTGTCCCGGCTCCGCCGTGAACTGGCCGGACACCCCGTGGAGTTCCCCGACCGCGGAATCGCCGAGGACGAGCTGGCCGCGCTGGACGCCATGGCGGTCAGCGGAACGCCGGAGATCCCCCGGCTGCGCCGTTCCCTCCTGCTGGTCGCGGGGGCGATCGGCTCGGTGAGCGCACTCGCTCCCGGCCTGCGGGACGTAAGGATCGCCGTGGACCTCTTCGGGGAGCCGCCGCGCCCGTGAGGGTGGTGTGAGTGCCCATCCGCCGCGCCCGTGAGGGAAGCGCGCCCGGTCAGCGGCGGATCGGGCGGCGTGCCGTCGCCGCAGCGACCGCCGAGGTGCGGGCGTCGACGCCGAGCTTGGCGTAGATGTGCACCAGATCGGACTTCACCGTCGCCGGGCTCAGGAAGAGCCGCTTGCTGATCTGCTGGTTCGACAGGCCCTCACCGACCAGCTGGAGCACTTCGAGCTCCCGTTTGGTCAGGGCCTGGGGCAGGGGTCCGCATCCGGTCCATCAGGCGGTGCGCGACCGCCGGGGCGAGCGCCGAGCGGCCGGCGGCAGCCGTACGTACCGCCGCCGCCGGGTCGAAGGCCTACCCGTCGTCGACGACGTCCAGGGGCAACGCTGTCCCCATGAAGCTGAGGGTGACCTCCGTCCGCAGCGCACCCGAGTCGCGCACCGCGTCGGCCGGCGCCGACCGGGCGGTACGGAGCATCGCCGCCCCGTACGGGGTGGGCAGCTCCACCGGCGTACCGCTGACCGCGCGAACTGCAGGGTGAGTTCCGGTGCCGAGGTGCGTGACGAGAGACGGGCGAGGGCCGCTGCCGGCGAACCGTGCTCCAGGTCCGGCGGGCTCAGGGCGCGTACGAAGCGGCGGGCCTCGGCCAGGTTGTCCTGCGCCGCCTGACGGGCCCGGCGGACGTGTGCCGTGGCCGCGCAGGACGGCCACCCACAGGCCCTCGGACGACAGGGCGAGCAGAGCGAGCCAGAACGCGCACAGAGCAGTGAGCCACACGGCGGCGGCGCGCGCGTCCGCGGCTGTACGACCGGGGCCGACGCACCCGATGCGTACAGCGCGGCCATCACCCCCGCCACGACGACGACGGCCGTGGAATGCGTAGTGCCGTCACTCACCGCTCGTGCCGCGGCCGGTGCCGGCAGCCCCATCGGCTGTGCGTGCAGGCAGAGCCGCAGCGCGGCGGTGACGGGGTGTGCGAACGCGAATCCATAGTCGGGCCAGATGCAGGTGGCCTTGCACTCGCGGCATGAGGCTCGTCCCCCCTGTAAGGCTCGAGGATCCCGATCCGCACCCGTCGGCACGCGTCCCACCCCGTCACACGCGGGGCAACGATCTCCCAGGCTCAAAGTCAACTGCATTGGCCGTCGACGGCCCCCGAGGTTCAGGCCGTCGAGCCGTTGCTGGCCAGTGCCTCGGAGAGCTCCTTCGAGATCTGCTGGAGGATCGGCACGATCCGCTCCGTCGCCGCCTCCGTCACCCGTCCCGCCGGACCCGAGATGGAGATGGCGGCCGAGGTGGGGGAGTTGGGCACGGACACCGCGAGGCAGCGGACCCCGATCTCCTGCTCGTTGTCGTCCACCGCGTAGCCCGCCCTGCGCACCTGTTCGAGTGCGTCGAGGAAGCCGTCCGGTGTGGTGATCGTCTTCTCGGTGGCCGCGGGCATTCCCGTACGTGCCAGCAGCGCCCGGACCTCGTCCGCCGGCGTGTTCGCGAGCAGGGCCTTGCCCACACCCGTGGAGTGCGGGAGCACCCGGCGTCCCACTTCGGTGAACATACGCATCGAGTGCTTCGAGGGCACCTGTGCGACGTACACGATCTCGTCCCCGTCGAGCAGCGCCATGTTCGCCGTCTCGCCGGTCTCCTCGACCAGGCGCTGGAGGTACGGACGCGCCCAGGTGCCCAGCAGCCGGGACGCGGACTCGCCGAGCCTGATCAGCCGAGGGCCCAGCGCGTAACGGCGGTTGGGCTGCTGGCGTACGTAGCCGCACACGACCAGCGTGCGCATCAGCCGGTGGATGGTCGGCAGCGGAAGGCCACTGCTCGCGGAGAGTTCGCTGAGCCCGACCTCGCCCCCGGCATCCGCCATGCGCTCCAGCAGGTCGAAGGCGCGCTCGAGAGACTGCACCCCGCCACTGGGACCGGCGGGCTTGGAGTCGGATGTGCTGGCGTGGGACGGCGGCACGTCAACGGTCCTTTCGAAGCGGAGGCAAGGCAGCAGCCTACCGGGCTGCTCCCGATCGGCCCACTGCTCCCGGTGCGGCGTCCTTGCCGGTCAGCACCTGTTTTGTCCCGGTGTCGACAGTCCCGGCCGCGGTCTGTCCGGGGTGCGGTGGTGCCGCTTCTGTCCCATTCTACGTTCCACCTGACGAAATTGGACTTCTACTTTGTGGAAATCTCCAACCAGCGCCGTCCCGGGGGCCGCCGGTGGCCCGCTCGGCGCCCCGCGGGGAAGGTGAGGTCTTGACGGGGTGCTTTCCCGAGTGAAGACTCCTTCAACAATTCGTTGAAATTCTGAGTGAGGAGCACGGGTGCCCGGTGCGGACGTGAAGGCGGACATGAAACTGGTACTGCGCTCGACGCGCGTCGTCACCCCCGAGGGGACCCGCGCGGCCGCGGTCGTCGTCGCCGGCGGGACGATCGAGGCGGTCCTGCCCTACGACACCGAGGTGCCCGACGGGGCCCGTATCGAGGACTTCGGCGACGACGTCCTGCTGCCCGGCCTCGTCGACACCCACGTCCATGTGAACGACCCCGGCCGCACCGAGTGGGAAGGCTTCTGGACCGCGACCCGGGCGGCGGCGGCAGGCGGCATCACCACTCTGCTGGACATGCCGCTCAACTCCCTCCCGCCGACCACCACCGTCCCGCACCTGCGTACCAAGCAGCAGGTGGCGGCGCCCAAGGCGCACGTCGACACCGGATTCTGGGGCGGTGCGATCCCGTCGAACACGAAGGATCTGCGTCCGCTGTACGAAGCCGGGGTCTTCGGCTTCAAGTGCTTCCTCTCGCCCTCCGGGGTCGAGGAGTTCCCCGAGCTGGACCAGGAGCAGCTGGCCCGCTCCATGGCCGAGATCGCCGGATTCGGCGGACTCCTGATCGTGCACGCGGAGGACCCGCACCACCTGGCGTCCGCACCGCAGCGCAGCGGCCCCGCCTACGCCGACTTCCTCGCTTCCCGGCCGCGCGATGCCGAGAACACCGCCATCGAGGGCCTCATCGCCCACGCCAAGCGGCTGGACGCCCGCGTCCACGTCCTGCACCTCTCCTCCAGCGACGCCCTCCCGCTGATCGCCGCAGCCAAGCGTGAGGGCGTACGCGTCACCGTCGAGTCCTGCCCGCACTTCCTTACTCTCACCGCGGAGGAAGTCCCCGACGGAGCAACGGAGTTCAAGTGCTGCCCGCCCATCAGGGAGGCCGCCAACCAGGACGCGCTGTGGGCGGGACTCGCGGACGGGACCATCGACTGCATCGTCTCCGACCACTCGCCCTGCACCACCGACCTCAAGACACCGGACTTCGCCTCCGCGTGGGGCGGTATCTCGTCCCTCCAACTGGGCCTCCCCGCCATCTGGACCGAGGCGCGCAGGCGCGGCCACACGCTCGACGACGTCGCCCGCTGGATGTCCGCCGCCCCCGCCGCGCTCGCCGGACTCACCCGCAAGGGCGCCATCGAAGCCGGGCGCGACGCGGACTTCGCGGTCCTCGCCCCCGACGAGACCTTCACCGTCGACCCCGCCGAGCTCTTCCACCGCAACCAGGTCACCGCCTACGCCGGCCGGACGCTCCACGGCGTCGTCAGGTCGACCTGGCTGCGCGGCCGGCGGATCGCGGCCGACGGCGTACTCGGCGAACCCGCCGGCCGCCTCCTCGAAAGGAACCACTGACCATGACGGCGACACCGCACTTCACCGGCGACGCGAACCCGTACGGAGGTGGCGACCCGTACGCCGACTACCGGACCGCGGACTTCCCCTTCACCCACCTCGTGGACCTCGCGGACCGCCGGCTCGGCGCCGGTGTGATCGCCGCCAACGACGAGTTCTTCGCCGAGCGCGAGAATCTGCTGAAGCCGGAGCCCGCCGAGTTCGACCCGGAGCGCTTCGGGCACAAGGGCAAGATCATGGACGGCTGGGAGACCCGCCGCCGACGCGGCACGGGTGCCGCCGAGCCGCACCCCACCGACGAGGACCACGACTGGGCCCTCGTACGCCTCGGCGCACCCGGAGTCGTGCGCGGACTCGTCGTCGACACCGCCCACTTCCGTGGCAACTACCCGCAGTCGGTCTCCGTCGAGGCGACCTCGGTGCCCGGCTCCCCGTCGCCCGAGGACCTCCTCGCACCCGACGTGAAGTGGACAACGCTCGTACCCCGTACAGCTGTCGGCGGCCACGCGGCCAACGGCTTCACGGTCGACGCCGGGCAGCGCTTCACCCACCTCAGGGTCAACCAGCACCCGGACGGCGGCATAGCCCGGCTGAGGGTCCACGGCGAGGTGGCCCCCGACCCCGCGTGGCTGTCCGCCCTCGGTACGTTCGACCTCGTGGCCCTGGAGAACGGCGGCCAGGTCGAGGACGCCTCCGACCGCTTCTACTCCCCGGCCACGAACACCATCGCACCGGGCCGCTCCCGCAAGATGGACGACGGCTGGGAGACGCGGCGCAGGCGGGACAAGGGCAACGACTGGATCCGCTACCGGCTGGCCGCGCAGTCGGAGATCCGTGCCGTCGAGATCGACACCGCCTACCTCAAGGGCAACGCGGCGGGCTGGGCGACCCTCTCGGTGCGCGACGGGAGCGACGGTGACTGGGCCGAGATCCTGCCCCGCACCCGGCTGCAGCCCGACACGAACCACCGCTTCGTCCTTCCCGAGCCCGCGCTCGGTACGCACGTCCGGATCGACATCTTCCCGGACGGCGGGATCTCCAGGCTGCGCCTCTTCGGCTCATTGACCGCGCAAGGGGCGGACCGGCTGACCGCCCGTCACGAGGAGCTGGGCGGATAGGGACCGCAGGGCCCGTCGGCAGCACACGGGTGTGCCGGGCATGACCTGATTGACGGCATATGGGACCCTGGTCGACGCCCGCACCGCGGCACGCCGTCGACCAGGAGTCGCCATGATCTTCATCGCCGTCAAGTTCACCGTCCGTACCGCCGAGCGCGACAACTGGCTCCCGGCGGTCGACGACTTCACCCTCGCCACCCGTCAGGAGCCCGGCAACCTCTTCTTCGAGTGGTCGTACAGCGTCGAGAACCCGGACCAGTTCGTCCTGCTCGAAGCCTTCGCCTCTCAGGAGGCGGGCGTGGCGCATGTGAACTCGCAGCACTTCAAGGCGGCGATCGAGACGATGTCCGGGCTCGTCGCCGAGATCCCGGAGATCATCAATGTCGAGGTGCCGGGCGACGACTGGTCCCGGATGTCGGAGGTCACCCCGCGCAATCGGTGACCCGCCGGGGCGTCCGCCTGCCGTCGGCGGCGATTGTTCGCCCCACCCGGCCGGGCGTCAGAACTCCTCATGCGTCTCGGGGTCGCCGCCGAAGCGATGCTGCGGCCGGCCCCCGATCCGTGCCAGCTCCTCGGGCGTCAGCTCGAACCCGAACAGGTCCAGGTTCTCGCACTGACGCCCGGGATCGGCCGACTTCGGGATCGGTACCGCACCGAGCTGCGTGTGCCACCGGAGCACGACCTGGCCCGGTGTCACCCCGTGTGCCCCGGCGGCAGCCACGACCTCCGGGGCCTCGAGCACCTTGCGCCCCCGGGCCAACGGGCTCCAGCTCTCCGTGACGATGCCCTTCTCCGCGTGCAACGCCCGCAACTCCTCCTGAGGGAGCAGCGGATGCATCTCGATCTGGTTCACCGCGGGGAGCACGCCCGTCTCCTGCTCCAGCCGGACCAGATGGGCCGCGGTGAAGTTGGAGACGCCGATGGAACGTACGAGCCCTTCCTCACGGAGCTTGATCATCGCCTTCCAGGTGTCCACGTACCTGCCGACGCCGGGAAGGGGCCAGTGGATGAGGTACAGGTCGACGTACTCCAGCCCGAGATTGCCCCGGGACTCCTCGAAGGAGGCGAGCGTCTCCTCGTACCCGTGATGCCGGCCGGGTACCTTGGTCGTCACGAAGACGTCCTCGCGCGGTACGCCACTGCGGGCGATCCCGCGTCCGGTGCCGGTCTCGTTGCGGTAGTTCAGCGCGGTGTCCACGAGCCGGTAGCCGAGGCCCAGCGCCCCGGCGACCGCCTGGTCGGCCGCCTCGTCGTCGAGCGGCCAGGTGCCGAGCCCCACCGCGGGGACGGTGCGGCCGTCGTTGAGGGTGTGAACCGGGATCGGGGTCTGGCTCATGGTCTCCCACTTCGTTCGCTGTCGTCCCGGCCAGCGTAGGACCGGCAGCGTTACGGGGCGGCGCGGCGCGGTCCCTGTCAGCAGGTGTCGTTGTGCCACCCGCCGTCCTCCAGGACCCATGAGGACGTCTCGTCGAACCTCGGCTCACCGACGCCGTAGGTCACTTGCGCGGTGTCCTTCGTAACCCTGCCCACGGTCAGTCGCCGCAGGGCGTACGTCGTCCCGAGCTGCTGGGCCGTCGCCGCCGCCCGTTCGGGGAGTCCGGCGAAGGACTCCTCGGTCCACTCGTCCCGGCACGTCGCCGAGAGGAGCCGGTAGGCCGCGCCGGTGTCGGGCTCGTAGTAGGCCTTCACGTACGCGCGTACGGACGATTCCAGCGCCGCGGTGTCCACCGGCGCGCTCGCGGGCGCCGAAGCGGCCGGCCGCTTCCCGGGCGACGTCGCCGCCTCCTGCGTGCAGGCGGTGAGTGCCACCAGTGCGCAGACTCCGGCGGCGGTGGTGAGTATGGCTCGCATGGAGCCATCCCACCCCACCCCCGTGCGAGCCGTGGCCGAAGTGTTCGATCCGTGACGGTCAGGCCGCGTGGCCGCCGTCCACCACCACCTCGGTCCCGGTGATGTACGCGGCCTCATCGCTCGCCAAGTAGGCGATCAGAGAGGCGACTTCGCCCGTCGTGCCGAACCTGTCCAGTGCGGTGGCGGACCGCTGCCCGGCGGCGAACGGGCCGGACGCCGGGTTGAGGTCGGTGTCGACCGGGCCCGGCTGGATGATGTTCACCGTGATGCCGCGCGGGCCGAGCTCGCGGGCGAGCGGCTTGGTGAGGCCGGCCAGGGCGGACTTGCTCATGGCGTAGAGCGTGCCGCCGGGCCCACCCGCGTGCCTGCTCAGCGCGGTCCCGAGCGTGATGATGCGTCCGCCGTCCGCCATTCGTCCCGCGGCCGCCCGGCAGGCCAGGAACACGGCGCGCACGTTGACGGCGAGTACCCGGTCCACATCGGCCGTGGTCAGGTCCGTGATGGGGCCGAGGACACCGATTCCCGCATTGTTGACGAGGATGTCGAGCCGGCCCAGCGTGTCCGCCGCCTCGTGCACGGCCGCCTCTGCCGCGCCGGCGTCGGCCGCGTCCGAGTGGAGGGCGACCGCACGCCGCCCGTACCCCTCCATCCGGCGGACGACAGCCTCGGCGGCGTCCTTGTCACGGACGTACGTCAGTGCCACGTCGACGCCGTCCCGGGCGAGGCGGAGGGCGGTCGCCGCACCGATGCCGCGGCTTCCGCCGGTCACGAGCGCGGTCCTGCTGGTGCTGGTCATTGCGTATTTCCCTGTCTGCCGGGGCTGCCGCGACCGTTCGGCGGCGACAAGAACAAGGAAAGCCCTCCGGGCGCCCGCTCACCGGCGGGAAACGGACACGGTGCCCGGGGGCGCTCGGGGAGGAACCGGGCCGAGGGTCACCGCGTGTCCGGCGGCGTCCAGCCGGGGTGGCGCCCCAGGCAGGTCAGGATCAGGGAGAGCGTGCCGGACCCGTCGCTGCCGGTGGGCTCACCTGCCGAGGGAGCGGACCGGCGCCCCGGGTCCGGGGGGAGCGCCGGGCGGAACGCCGAGTCAGGTGCGCGCCGTGCCTCTCCGCCCGGTACGGCCAGGGCGATCGGCAGGGCCGCGCGAAGCACCGGTTCCGGCAGCAGGACCCGGAGCCCGAGCGTGGCGGCCACGTCCCACGCGTGTACCACGTAGTCGATGAAGTGGAACCCGATGGCCCGGTGGCCGGGCACGGTCCGCGCGCTGATCTCCGGAAGGACGAACGGCCTGTCGGTCGTACCGGGGCGGGCGAAGGCGTCCAGGACCGTGCCGGCGGCGCTGCGGTAGGCGCCTGCCGGGTCGTCCCAGGGATCCGGGGGCCGGCGGGCCGCCGCACCCGCTCGCTCCCCGCGCTCCGCCGTCGCACCCGCTCGCTCCCCGCGCTCCGCCGTCGCACCCGCTCGCTCCCCGCGCTCCGCCGTCGCACCCGCTCGCTCCCCGCGCTCCGCCCTCGCACCCGCTCCCTCCCCGCGCGCTGCCGTCGCGAAGGCGTGGTGCTGTGCGGCCATGTGCGCCACCAGCTCACGCAGGGTCCACCGGTCGCACGGCGTGGGGCGCCGCCAGTCGCCCGGGCGGGCCTCGCCCACGAGCCGGACGGACTCCAGGACGGCGGCGCGGTCGAGCGCGACGATGTCCGCGGGTTCCCCTCTCAGTTCCACGGGACGTCTCCGCTCAGGATCTGCTCCGCGTCCGCCCAGAGCGGCCCGAGCGCGGTGCCGGAGGCCGGTGGGATGCCTGCGTCAGGGGTTCCCAGCGCCGTCTCGTGGAGGACCGCCCGCATCACTCCGCGCCCCCGGAACGCCCGGACGATACGCACGTGGTCGGGCCGGGCGACGAACTCCCTCAGGGAAGCCTCGTCGGCCCATACCGTGACCGACCCCGAGCGGTTCAGACGGGGGCCGGGGTCCATCCAGAGCCGGATGGCGACCGCTCCAGTCGTCTGTGGCCAGCTGCGCCGCAGCCGCATGCCCTCGAACGCGACGGCGGGCGTACCCCAGGGGCGGTGCGTGCTGAACTCGGTGACGCTGACGACGACGGGCGAGCCGGGGCTCGTGCTGTGTGCCGCCGGACCGAGCTTCCAGGATGTCTTCCAGATGCCGGAGGGCATGATCCGGACCCTTCGTCGAGGGGGCGGGCAGGGCTGGTGCCCCGGCCTCCCGTCGACCCTATAACTATACGAACGATCGTGCGGCTAGTTTTGCTCAGGGGGCTTCCGGCAGCAGGCAGGGCTCCGTGGCGGCGGCACGCAGCCGCCCCAGGATGGCGCGGGCCGCCTTGGTGTAACCGGGGTTGTTGTTGTGCAGTACGGATTCCGCATTGGCCAGTTCCATGAACGCGATGAGTTCGAAGGCCAGTTGGGAGACGTCCGTGTCCGCAGCGAGTTCGCCCCGGACCCTGGCCTCCTCGATCGTCTCCTCCACGAAGGTCACCCAGCCCGTCTGGGTGGAGGCCAGTGCGTCGTGCACCTTGCCGGCCCGTGAGTCGAACTCGGCGATCGTCGCGTAGAAGAAGCACCCGCCGCTGAACACCCGGCGCTGGGAGTAGGAGAGCCAGCTCTCGCACATCCGCCAGACGCGTCCCAGCCCCGGCGCGGCGGCCCGGGTCGGTGTCAGTACGTGCTCGACGAAGACGGTCACGGCGGCGCGCACGGTGGCGAGTTGCAGTTCCTCCTTCGAACCGAAGAGGGCGAAGACGCCGCTCTTGCTCAGCTTCAGTTCCGTGGCGAGCCGGCCGAGCGACAGGCCCTCCAGCCCCTCGGTCGAGGCGACGTGGACCGCGCGCCCCAGTACCAGCTGCCTGGTCTGGTTCCCCCGCTCGACCCGTCCGTCCGGCCGCGCTCCACCCATGTGCCAACTCCGTGTGTCCGACCGTCCCAAGACCGACATTCTAGGAGGAGCCGACACCGCCGGGAGACCGCTTCGGCCAGGGTCGACCCTTGCGAACAGGTGGCCGGATCATCCTGCGGAAACGGGTTTCCGACAGGGGTGTCCGTTCGGTACGGTGATGGCTCCGCGTGTGAGCCGGCGAAGTCTCCACATCGTTCCCGTTGTGGAGAACCAGGAGCACCGCGTGTCCTCTGTCGCCCTGTCCGCTCCCGCCCCGCCCCGCCGCGCGTGGGCCACCGATCTGCCCGTCCTGCTCGTCGCCTTCGTCTGGGGCGCCAGCTACCTCGCGGCCAAGGGCATCACCACCACGCACACCGTGATCGCCGTTCTCGTGCTCCGCTTCGCGATCGTGCTGCCGGTCCTCGTCGTGGCCGGCCGGCGCAGGCTGCGGGCGCTGAGCGCGCAGCAGTGGCGGGGCGCCGGGCTGCTGGGGCTGGTGCTGAGCCTGATCTTCCTCCTGGAGACGTACGGCGTCGTGCACACCTCGGCGACCAACGCCGGGCTCATCATCAGCCTGACCATGATCTTCACGCCGCTCGCCGAGGCCGCAGTCACCCGGGTCCGGCCGCCCAGGGCCTTTCTCGCCGCGGCCGGCCTCTCCGTCGCCGGTGTGGTGCTCCTGACCCAGGGCGGCGGGTTCACCAGCCCCTCGGCGGGCGACTTCCTGATGCTGCTCGCCGCCCTCGCCCGTACCGTCCACGTCCTCGCCATGGCCCGCATCGGAGCGGTCCAGGAGGCGGACTCGCTGTCGCTGACCACCGTGCAGCTCGCCAGTGCGGTCGCCGTGTTCGCCGTGCTGGCCGCAGTCCCCGGGACGGGCCCCGCCCCTTGGACGGTGGCGGCGGACTTCGGCGCCACCGAGTGGGCCGGGCTGGTCTTCCTCTCCGTCTTCTGCACGCTCTTCGCGTTCTTCGTGCAGGCGTGGTCCGTACGCCGCACCTCGCCGTCCCGGGTCAGCCTGCTGCTCGGTACGGAACCGCTCTGGGCAGCGGCGGTGGGCATCTCCCTCGGGGGCGAGCGGCTGGGCCTCCTCGGAGGGCTGGGCGCGGTGCTCGTGCTGGGGGGCACCGCATGGGGGCGCCGCAGCGTGGACAGGCTGACGGCCGAGGCCGGCCGACCATGACGATCCGGCGGACGTCGGCGACCTCATGGCTGGTGGAGTGCCGGGAGTTCTCATACTGCCGCGGGCTCAACCCGGTGATCGGGGCTGTCCAGGCGCCACGGAGGATCGGGACGACAAGCTCCGCGGACCGCGGCGAATCCTGGCCCGGTCGTGCTGGTGTCACCGAGCGGCCTCCCAGGCCGTCCACAACCTGGCGTACACACCACCGGCGTCAACCAGCTCTCCGTGGGTGCCGGTCTCGATGATCCGGCCGCGCTCCATGACCATGATCCGGTCGCAGGTCGCTGCTTGGGAGAGACGGTGAGCGACGACGACTGCGGTGCGCCCGGCGAGGACAGCATCAGCAGCGCGGTCGAGCTGTGCCGCGTAGGTGGAGCCGGCCTCGGCGGTCGCTTCGTCGAGGATCACCAGATCAGCGTCGGTGAGCAGCAGGTGGGTGAGGGCGAGTTGCTGCGCCTGTGCATCGGTGAGCGGGTGTCCGCCGACACCTAGCAGGGTGTCCAAGCGGTCGGGGAGAACATCGAGTATCGATGCAGCGCCGGTGGCTTCCAGCGCCGCATGGAGGTCGTGGTCGGTGGCCCCGGGCGCGGCGAGGGTGAGGTTGTCGCGCAGGGTGCCCGCGAAGACGTGGACCTCCTGGGTGATCATCGCGGTACGGCTGGGACGCGTCACCCTCCCGGCCTCAGGCAGGTGGGTGCCGGCGACCACGCCGGCGAGCGTGGTCTTGCCTGCCCCGGACACGCCGACGACGGCCACGCGCTGACCGGACGGTATGTCGAGGGTGATGTCGTCGAGCACCCGTGGCCCCTCGCCGTAACGGAAGGAGACCCCGTCGAGCTGTACGGCGGTACTCGCGGCCTGCGCCGGGACATCCGCCGAGCTGATCGGAATCGTGACGACTCCGATCATGCGGCTCAGTGATGCGAGGGCGGACTGGAGGGTGTCGATGACCAGCAGCAGCTGGTTGACGGGTCCGAGCAGGCGTAGGACGAGCAGCATGGCGGTGGTGGCGCCGCCGACGGTCGATGCGCCCTGGTCGATGAGGACGAAGCCGACGATGAGCACGGCGGCCAGGCTCAGGCACTCCCCGAGGTTGAGCCGGGCATTGAGCATGCTCAGCACGGTACGTGCGCGCAGCGACTGCCTCGCGACGCGCCAGGAGTCCGTCATCACAGCCCGGTGTCGTGGCTCGGCGAGCCCGAAGCCGAGCACGGTGGCGTAGCCGCGCTGGGACTCGAGGATCTGCTGGGTACGCGAGCTCATCGCCGTGCGCTCGGTGCGGTAGACCCCTGGTCCGATGCGCAGGTACCACCGCACGGCCAGCACGTAGACCGGCAGCACGACGGCGAAGGCGGCTGCGTAGGGCCACTCCAGTGCCGCGAGCCCGCCCAGCGACACGAGGATGGTGAAGGCGGTGACGGTGAGCACCGGGATCACGGCGGGGGCGGCGTCGGCGACAGCGGTGACGTCGTCGCTGGACCGGGATATCAGGTCTCCGGTGCCGGCGCGCTCGACGAGGTGCTGTGGGAGTGCCATCGCGTGGCCCACGACCTGCTCGCGCAGCGCGGCGAGGATGGAGTGGTAGACGCGGGTGGCGAGCACGATCGTCAGCGCGGTGCCCGCAGCACCGAGGACCGCCGAGAGTGCCATGACGACGGTGACCGTCAGCACTGTGGCGAGGTCCGCGGTGCCGGCCTGCACGCGGTCGACGAGGAATCCGATCGCCACGGAAACGGTCAGGTCGACGCCGGTGCTGACGATCCCCAGCACCCCGGTCGCCGCGAGCCGGAGCCGGTACCCGTGGCTGAGCCGCCACACCTCCCTGACCGTCTCGCGGCCGCTTGCGACGGGCAGCCCGGACAGCCCGACATCGGAAGCCGCGGTCTCGGGCACGGCGGAGGTGCCGCTCACTGCGCCGTCCTTGAGAGCTCGGGTACGTCGACAGGCAGCTCGACGACGCGGTCGCAGGCAGCGAGCAGCGCCGGGCTCGAGGCGATCAGCAGCGTCGAGCGGCCTGCCCGGACACCACGCAGACGGCCTGCGATCGTGTGCTCGGTGACCGAGTCGACCGCGGTGGTCGGGTCGTGCAGTACGAGCACCGGGGCGTCGCTCGCCAGGGCGCGGGCGAGCGCGACCCGCTGGCGCTGGCCGCCCGAGAGCCGGTTGCCGCCCTCGCCGACCGGGACGTCGAGGTCGGCCGCGAAGTCGTCGCAGGCGGCGGCTCGCACCGCGGCGTCCACCCGCTCGGGCGCGCCCGCGATCACGGCGACGTTGGCGCGGAGGGTGCCGCTGAACAGCGTGGCGCGGTGCGGCGCGACGGTGACCCGGGAGCGGTACTCGGCCGCGGACAGCTCCCGCGCCGCGATCCCGTCGAGCCGCGCCTCGACCCCTCCCTCGGGCCGCGGGTCCAGCAGCGCCTCGACGACACGGGCGGCGATCCGGTCGTCGGCGCGCACGCCCACGAGCTCGCCGGGCTCGACCCGGATCGTCACGTCGGGCCCGGAGATGCCCGGCACGACCACGTCCAGCTCCGGCAGCGCGGTGACCTCCCGCCGGGTCGCGTCATAGGGCCCAGCCGTCGACGTGGTGTCGTCCCGCAGCACGTCGAGGACACGCACGGATGCGGCGCGGCCGCCGGCGAGGTTGGGGATGGACGTGCTCGCGATCGCCTGGATCTGCGGCAGCAGCGCCTGGGCGAGGCCGACGGCGGTGATCAGCCCGCCGATGCTGAGCTGTCCGTCCACGGCGAACCAGCCCGCCAACCCCAGCACCGCGGCGACGAACGTGCCGCTGACCACGCCCGAGCCCACGAGGAACCTCCCCAGCAGGCCCGCGTTGCGCCTGGCGCCGACAAGGGTCTCCTGGCTTGCCTGCCGGTACCGGCTGGTCGCCTCGGCCTCGGCGCGCATCCCCTTGATCACCCGGTAGCCGGCGACCAGGTCCGTGGCCTGTCCGACCGTGGAGGCCAGCAGTTCCTGGTACTCGCGGGTGTCCCGGGAGAGCCGCTCGCTGAGCACGCCCATCGACCAGACCGCGAGCGGCGCCCCGAACAGCACCACGAGTCCGAGCAGCCAGTGCGTCGCCAGCAGCGATACCGCGATGAATCCGATGGCCGCGATCCTCGAGGGCGGGATGATCGTCAGGATCACCGCGTTGGCCAGGCGCGCGACGTCGTTCGTCATCACCGAGACCACGTTGCCGCCCGGCGCACGGGTGGTGCCGCCGACCGGGTGCAGCACGCCGGTGGAGAGAGTGCCGCGGAGTCGGTGCTGCAGTACCTGCACCGCATGGGCGGTCAGCCGCAGCGAGAGCCTCGCCGCCGACGTCAGCGCGACGTAGAGGGCCACCAGCAGGCCGAGCCACAGGACCAGCTGTCCCTCGTCCCCGGTCGCAAGGGCCCGGTCGATCGCGAGTCCCATCACCACCGGGACCGCGGACTCGCCCACCTGCCACACAATCGCCATCAGCATCGCAGGAACGCTGATCCGCTTCACCGAGAAGATCACGCGCAGCAGGAACCGGCCCGAGGTGGTCCCCGGCCCGGACTCGAACGGCCGAGCACCGAGCGGCTCGGCGGGAGCGAGCAGGAGCACCGGCAGCCGGCGGGTCAGCGGTCCTCGCCCCAGTCCTGCGGTGTCGGCGCCCGAGAAACGCACGGAGTTCCTCATGCCTGGCTCCGATTCCCGCTCCGGAGCGGGAAGCACCAGAGCAGGGCATCGGCGAAGAGACCTCGCCACCATGCGTAGTCGTGTCCGCCGGCGAACTCTCTGTACAGCGTGTCGTAGCCCTTCCCGGTGAGTACGTGGTCCAACCAGCGGCTGTGGGTGTTCGAGCTCTCCAGCTCACCGACGTCGTGGAAGATGCAGATCGGTGCCGTTTCTGCGGCCAGGTAGTCGGCGATCAGTGTCGGTACGGGGGTGCGGCGCAGCAGTTCGCCCGAGCCGGTGCCCCACCTGAGGTCCGGGTGGTACCCGCACGACGGGGACTGGAGGATGGCGTTGCCGAACGTCGTCGGGTGGTGGAGCACTGTCCAGCCGGCGCACAGACCGCCGAAGCTCTCGCCGGCCAGCGCGACGTCACCGGGGTCCCGCGAGAGCGGATACCGGTGGTGGAGCCACGGCAGCAGTTCCTGGACCAGCATCTGGGAGAACGCCGGGTTGCAGAGCAACTCCTTGTCGCGCCGAGGTGCGGGCTGATCGACGAGGACCACCGCGCAGGGTCGGACCAGTCCCGCCCGGACCAGGGCGTCACGCACGCTCGGCGCGCTGTGGTCCGGCGTCCCGTCCAGGTGGATCACGAAGGGCAGTGCACTCTCGTCCGAGAACTCTCCCTGGGGCATCGAGACCCAGATGCGGCGTTCGTCTCCCAGGAGCTCGCTCGCCAGCACGGCAGTTTCCACTGCCGGGGCCGGCCGTGCTTCGGCCTGATCGAGCCAGGGCAACAGCACCGCGTCGGGCAGCACTGCCACCGAGGCCCCGGAGAACCGCTCGACCGAGCACTCCGAGAACCTCGGTGGCGGGTTGAACGGGTCCGGGACCCGTTCGTCCTCACCCCTCGGCCCACGTCGTGCGAACACGTACGAGAAGCGCAGGTCGGAACGCATCCGCAGGGTGAGAACGCGGAAGGGCGTCCCCGCCACCGGGGCGAACTCCGTGTCGATCGGGTTGAAGCCGATTCTGGGGCCGATCACCACCGAGAAGGTGACCGTCGTGCCGTCTCCGGGCTCGTCGACGAACGTCACGTCCACCTCGTCCGCGGAGACCCGCTCGACAAGCGGTGCGCCCGTCTCCTCGAGGTGTCGTCTGAACCTTTCCGGGCTCCACTCACCGGTCGACAGTCTCTCGACCAACGGATCAGCCATTTCTCGCACTTTCTACGTCGGCGTTGTCAGCGGATCTCTGCCGGGTTCGTTCGCGGCCGAGCGGCACCACCTGAGGGCTGCCGGCCACCGGATCGGGCACCACCAGGCAGCGCAGACCGAACACCTCCTCGACCAGCTCGGCCGTGACCACCTCGTCCGGAGTGCCCTCGGCGACCACGGCGCCGTCCTTCATGGCGATCAGGTGGGTGCCGTAGCGGGCAGCGTGGTTCAGGTCGTGCAGTACGGCGACCAGAGTGTGGCCGACGTGGTGCAGATCGGTGAACAGCTCCATCAGCTCGATCTGGTGGGTGATGTCGAGGAAGGTGGTCGGTTCGTCGAGCAGCACGATGTCGGTGTGCTGCGCGAGCGCCATCGCCACCCACACGCGCTGGCGCTGCCCGCCCGACAGCTCGTCCACCAGGCGCCCGGACAGGTCGGCGACCGAGGTCTGGTGCATCGCCCTGAGCACGGCCTGTTCGTCGTCCTCGGTCCACTGCCGGATGAACCCCTGGTAGGGGTACCGTCCCCGGGCCACGAGGTCGGCGACGGTGATGCTGTCCGGGGCGATCGAGGTCTGCGGCAGCAGTCCGACCTGCCGCGCCACCTCTTTGGTCCTGTAGGAGTTGATGTCGGCACCGTCGAGGACGACCTGCCCGGCCGACGGCTTCAGCAGTCGGGACAGGCTGCGCAGCAGGGTGGACTTGCCGCACGCGTTCGGGCCGACGATGACGGTGAACGACTCGTCGGGGATCGCCACCGAGAGGCGCTCGGAGATGATCCGCCTGTCGTAGCCGATCGTCGCCGACTCCACACGGAGGCGCGCGGTGTCGGCCGGGGTTGCGCTCACAGGCGTCTCCTGGCTTCGGTGAACAGCAGGTATCCGAGGTAGCCGCCGCCGAGCACGACGGTGACGATGCCGACCGGCAGCGGGGTGGGGGCGACGTGCTGGGCGAGGTGGTCCGACGCCAGACACAGCAGCGCGCCGACGAAGGCGGCGGGGGCGAGGGTGATGCCGGCGGTGCGGGCGAGTCGGCGTCCGATCTGCGGGGCGACCAGGGAGATGAACGCGATCGGCCCCGACGCGGCCGTGACCGTCGCCGTCAGCGCCACTCCCACCAGGATCAGACCGAGGCGTACGGGCGAGACCCGTACCCCTTGCGAGGCGGCCGCGTCGTCACCCAGTTCCATCTGCCGCATCGGCCGGCCCGACATCCCGGCCAGCATCAGCAGTACGGCGATGCAGGCGCCGCCGACGACGACCTGCTTCCAGGACACGCCGTTGAGCGACCCGGCACCCCACGCGGCCGCGGACATCGCCTGGTCCAGGTCGGCCTTGAGGATCAGCCAGGTGTTGAGCGACCCGAGCATCGCCGAGACGCCGATGCCGACGATGATCAGCCGGAACCCTTGCACCCCCCGTCGGTAGGCGAGCACGTACACGGCCACGGCGGTGGCCATCCCGCCCAGCAACGCCCCGCCGACCAGCTGCACGTAGGTGCCGTTGACGACCAGGATCACGATCAACGCGCCGGTGTAGGAGCCTTGGGAGAGCCCGACGATGCCGGGGTCGGCGAGAGGGTTGCGCAACAGTGACTGGAACACCGCCCCGCTCACACCCAGCGCTGCGCCGAACACCAGCGCCGCGGCCACCCGGGGCAGCCGCCACTCGACCACGACGTCGTGGACGATGCCGGTCTCCCGGCCGGTCAGGGCGGAGAGCACCTGCCCGGGGCTCAACGGGTAAGAGCCGGTCATCAGCGCGAGCACCGCTGTACAGGCGATCGCGACCGCGAGCACCGTGCAGACGACGACCGAACGCCACTGGAGCCGTACGGCGATCCGCCGGCGCCGCAGCACCAGCACCCGCCGCCCGAAGTCCACCCGCGGAATGTGCGTGCTCATAGTTCGCTCGACTTCTTCCGCCGCACCAGCGCGACGAGAACGGGGGCGCCGACGAAGGCGGTGACGATACCCACGGGGATCTCGCCGGGGCTCATCACGATGCGGCCGAGGATGTCGGAGACCAGCAGCAGGCTCGGGGCGAGGAGAATGCTGTAGGCGAAGATCCAGTGCTGGTGCGGGCCGACGATCCAGCGGGCCACGTGCGGCACCATGAGTCCGACGAATCCGATGGGTCCGGCGATCGCGGTGGCGCCACCGGCAAGGAGGGTGAGCGCGATCACCGCCAGGACGCGGGTCCGTACCAGCCGGACACCTTGGGCGACCGCCAGCTCGTCACCCAGAGCCAGAGCGTTGAGCGGGCCCGACACCGCGAAGGCCAGGATGAGTGCCACCGCGAAGAACGGCAGGATCGGCCACACGACCTCGAGCGGGCGACCCGCGATCGACCCGGCGTTCCAGTTCCGCATCGCGTCGAAGGCGTCCGGGTCGGTCAGCTGGAGCGCCTCCCTGGCGCCGCCGAGCACGGCACCGACGCACACCCCGGCGAGCACCATGACCACCGGCGAGGAGCCCTGCCGTGTCGACCCGAAGGCGAGCACCAGGAGCGTGACGATCAGTGCCCCCGCGAACGCGAACCACATGTAGCCCTGGACGTCGCGGACGCCGAGCAGGCCCACGGCGACCGTCACCGCGAAGGACGCACCGGCATGGACGCCGAGGACGCCCGGATCGGCCAAGGGATTGCGGGTGAGCGCCTGGATCAACGCGCCCGACAGACCGAGGGCGACGCCGACGACCAGACCCACGATCGTGCGCGGCAGCCGGAAGTCACGGATGGCGAACTGGTCGATGTCGGCCGAGGAGTTGAACAACGCGTCCCACACCACTGACGGCGCGACCGCCGTCGACCCGATCATCACACTCAGCACCAGCAGGACCACCAGCACCACCAGTGCGACGACCAGGCCGAGCAGACGACGACGCGGGCCGGGCACCGTCTCGGTGCCCGGACCGTCCTGCCGCAGGGCGAGGGCTGTCACTGCTTGCCGGGGAGGGTCGCCAGTGCGCCGTCGAGCGAGTCCAGGTACTGGATGACGGGCCCGTAGGAGTTGTTGCCGGGGCAGAAGACCCCCAGCGCCCGACCGGAGCTCACGGCAGGCAGCGCCTTCCAGGTGTTGGTCCCGACCACCGGCACGAAGGGCTTCTTCGGCCCGCCATCGGCGTCGACGGGGTAGGTGATCACGTCGTACTCGGACAGCTCACCGATCTGCTCGAACGGCAGGGACTCGTAGGCCAAGGGGTCCTTGCCCTCGGCCGCCTCGGGGAGGTTGAGGCCGATGTCGTCCCGGGCGATCTCGGAGCAGCCGATGTCCGCGATGTAGAACGTTCCGGGATCGCTCCAGTCTCCGCGGGAGACGTCGACGAACGAGGTGCTGTCGATGATCTTGCCGTAGGTCTCCTGGATCTTGGTGACCTTTTCCTTGTACTCCGCCTTCTGCCGGCTGAGCTCATCGGTGACGTTGCCGGCCTGCGCGATGGCGTCGGCGAAGGCCTTCCACTCGGTGTCGAGCCCCCAGGACACGGTCGGGGCGATCGCTTCGAGCCGCTTGCCGACCTTGGCCCAGTCGTCCGAGGAGAACTGGACCAGGATGAGGTCCGGCTTGAGGGCGGCGAGCTTCTCGACGTCGACCTCGCCACCGCTGCTGCCGATGATCTCGGCTGCCTCGTACGCGGTCCTCTGCTCCTCCGGCAGCACGGCGAGGTCGGACTCGGACGCCTCGGTGACGCCCACCGGCTTGCCGCCCAGATCGATGAAGGGGAGGTTCGTGTTGCCGATCGTGACGATTCGCCGGGGGGCGACGGGAACCTCGATGGTGCCGTTCTCGGCCTTGACGCTGCGGGTCTCGGCGGCCTTGTCGCTGCGGGCCCCGGCGGCCTTGTCGCCGGTGTCGTCGCCGTCACTGCCGCAGGCGGTGAGGACGAGGGACGCGCTCATCAGTGCGGCAGCAAGGGCTGCGCCGCGTCTCATCAGGGAGATGTTGCTCATGGGTGTTCTCTTCTTCTCGGTATGGAGGGGGTTCAGTCGGCGGTGGAGCGGAGGAGCTCATGGACGGTGGCGCCCAGGCCGACGGTGTGCGCCGACCTGCGCGTGAGGCCGGCCCGGGCGATGACGGCGTCCAGCTCCGCTGCGGTGCGAAGGCCGGAGCCGTGGCAGACCAGGCCGATCAGGTCTTCCTCGCCGTCGTGCTCGTCGAGGTCGTCGGTGTCGAAGACCTCCTCGATCAGCAGCACCCGACCGCCGGGGACGAGGTTCTCGGCTGCCCGGCGCAGTGCGTGAGCGGCGTCGGCGTCGGGCAGGGTTTTGAGGGCGCGGCTGATGAGCACGGCGTCGGCTGCCGGTCCGGGCTCGAAGACGGACTGCTCCAGCACGCTGACCCGCGTGCGTTGCCGCTCGTCGGGAATCGTGGCGGGCAGGTCGCGGCGCAGCCAGTCGGCCTGGGCGGGCAGAGCGCAGATCGTCACACGCAGGCCTTCGTGGGCTGCGACGTACGCACCGGCGTGGGCGCCGGCACCACCGGAGTGGATCACCAGGTGCTGCACTCCGGCGAGCAGGTCGGACGTGGCGATCGGCTCGGCCAGTGCGGGCTGGAACTTCGCCAGGCGCTCCAGGTGACGGTCCTCGTAGTCCTGCTCGGCTCGCACGTCGGCAAAGGTCCGGCCGGTCACCGAGGCGTAGGCGGGTCGGCCGGTGCGCACCGACTCCGTGAGGCCGTGGATCCCGAGCATCTCGCGGCCGACCACCCCGGCGGAGTGGAGCCGGTCGGCGATGAATTCGAGAGTGAGGACGTCGCCGACCGGCGTCAGGGCGTACTGACACGGCCCTGTCTCGGTCACCACGTCCAGGGTGTGCAGGTAACGCAGCAGCTTGCCCAGAGCGCGCTCGTCGGCGCCGACCTCGGCGGCCAGCTCGGTCACGCTGGACACGCCGCGGGAGACCAGATCGGGAACGCCCAGCTCGACGGCGGTGCGGATCGCGATCGGCGCGACAAGCTCGGTCAGGTAGTGGAGCTTCTGGAACGGGGTGACCGTCCTCTCCGGGTCGGGTACCGCCCCGTCGGTCTCCAGCGCGACGACCTCGGAGCGACGCCAGTAGCCGGCGAAGTCGATGTCCTCCTTGGGTACTCCACGGTCCTCGACCAGGTGCCGGCGGATGTCCCGGACGGCCGTGTGCTCGCCGGCCAGCCATGCGAACGCCTGGCCGGACCACCACTCCGCACTGCGTACGGTCTCGGTGAGCAGCGACACGGTCCGGGCCGTCGCGCCGGGGCGGACCAGCCACGTCACGTCGACCCCCGGCAGCTCGCGCAGCTCCTGGCGGTGGGCCTCCTCGGTGATCTCGATGAACACCTGTGCCCGGGCGTCGGGCGGGAGCTCGTCGAGCAGGCGGCCGATCGCGGGGAGCGCGGTGTCGTCGCCTGCCACGAGCAACCAGTCGGCGCCGGTCGGGAACGACTTGGACGTGCTCGGGCCGCTGAGGTGGATCCGGTCACCCGGCCGGGTGCGATAGGCCCACGTCGTACCCGCGCCCACCCCGTGCTTGACGAAGTCCACGTCCAGCTCGCCGGACTCGGGGTCCCACCGGCGGACCGTGTAGGTCCTCGACAGCGGCCGAGGATCCTTGGGCACGATCAACTTGGCCTCGCCCTGGACCGGGAGCACCGGATCGCGCTGACCGGGGTACGGAAAGTAGAACCCGAGGTCGTCGTCGAAGCCCGGGGACTCGAAGGCCGGCCGCACGAAGCCGTCCGCAGTGGTGAACGCACGCAACTGTGCGCCGCTCAGCGTGACCCGCCGCATCCCCGGGGTGATGTCGACAGTCCGGACTATCTCGACCTCACGCAGGGTCGGCGGGTGCACGGTGAGTCGGCGCGAGGTCTTGGGCATGCGGGAACTGACCTTTCCGGTCGCTTCGAGGGCGGGAGTCGCGCACCGGTAAGGGGAGGGGCGCGCACTGCTAAAGTTAGGCAAACCTTACCTTCAATGGTGTGCGCAGACTGCCGCATGATTAGGGCATGGTGATTCCCTCCTCGTCCGCGGCCGGCACCGGCGACCCGCCACCGATTCCGACCGCGCGGCTGGGTTCGGCAGATGCGCCCGTTCGACCGCTGCTGCTCTGGGTTCGCACCGGCGCGGCGCAGGTGCGCCTCGACGGCGGGCCGGTGCTCCGCCTCGAGGCCGGCGAAGGCGCCTGGATTCCCGCAGACGGCTGGGCAGAGCGGGCGATCATCACCGAGCCGGGCACGGTCGCCTTCCCGCTGTGGCCCCACGTCGGCGTCGGCGCTCGGGAGTTGTCGGAACCCACGCGGTTCGACGTTCCCAGTGGCTGGCAGGACTGGTTGATCCAGCTCTTCAACCTGCAGGTCACCCCGTTCAGCGGCCGCGGGTACTCCCCAGAGGCGATCGAGGAGCTCCTTCGGCGTCCTGGCCCGCGCTCGCCGGCGCCCCTCGGGGTCGGGCGACATCCGAGCTCAGAGGGGTTCGCCTCGCCGGCGATGCCGCGAGCCCTCGGCGCCAGAGCAGTCGCCGAGGAACTGATTCGCGACCCCGCGCTCGACCTCACGGTCGAGCAATGGGCTGCGCGTGTGCTCTCCAGCGCGCGCACCCTCCGCCGTGACTTCCTCGCCGACACCGGGCTCACGTTCGAGCAGTGGCGGCTGCTCTGCCGACTCGGCGCTGCCGTGGAATTCCTTGCTGCCGGTTACGACGTGGACCAGGTGGCCGCTCGAGTGGGCTTCGCCAGCCGCAACGGCCTCACGCGGGCCTTCAAGGGACGGTTCGGTCTGACCCCCCACGAGTTCGGACGATCGCTCTCCGCCCGACCCGGCACCGGCGGGCTGACGCAACGGGGAGCGGCGGCACGGCAGACCGACGACCTGATCCGGATGATGCGCAGGACGGACACTCCCGCTGCGCCCGAGATGCTGCCCGCGGCCAGCACGCCGTCGCACACCAACGACATCCACGTCCTCAGCTGGATGTATCGAGGCAGCGGGTACCTGGACATCGGCGACCAACGCTACGAGCGGGAGCGGGGGGTGGCGACCTGGATCCCCGCAGAGATGGAGCATGTCACCGGCCTCCGCGAGAACTCCGTCTCCCTGCCGCTGGGCAACGCGAGTACCGGCGACCTCCAACTGTCAGTGCCGCTGCAGGTGAGGTTCTCGCCTGCATGGGACGACTACTTGATGTTCAGCTCGATCAGCGCCCGTTCCGGACTGCGTCCTGACGACCACAACCCGCGCCACATCCTCGACCTGTTCGCGGAGCAGGTTGCCGCGCAGCGAGCGCTGTCGGTGCCGATGCCCACCGATCCGCACGCGCGTGCTGTCGCGATGGAGTGCTTGCGTCGTATCGGCGAGCCTGGCGGGACGCATGATGTTGATGTCACCGCCGAGATCCACCGTGCCTTCCGTGACGAGACAGGTATGACACTGGGTCGCTGGCGCTACGCCGCCCGCATGCGCATCGCTCGCGACCTGCTCGCCGGGGGCGCCCCGCCCAGCGCCGTCGCGCGCCGGACCGGGTACGCCCACCTACCCACGTTCAGCGCCGCCTTCTCCCGCTTCCACGGTCTGTCTCCGCGCGACTACCAGCAGCGCGAGTCCGAGCGGAACCGGTAGCACCGTTGCTGTTACGTGACGGCCGACTGCCGGCCCAGGGCGCTGATGGCGTTCTGCCGTCTGGCCGCGCCAGGCCAGGGGGGGAAGATGGCCGCGTGGCCAACGACCTGCAGGTTTTCGCGGACTACTACCAAATCCATGTCTTGGACGAGGGCTCAGATGCTGGTCTCGGTGAGGTGTGGACAGAGCAAGCTCTACTCGACGGACTCGGTGTCGCCCACGATGCACTGGTCATCGGGACTGCGGTCAACGTCGATGTCGCGGTCAGGGTGGATCTTCTGGGTGGCGAGCCGGGCGGCGACAGCAGTGAATTCGACCACGTCGTCGAGGCGAGCCTCCACGTTCCCTCGGGGTGCTTGGTGGTGATGGGCTGCACCGACTACCTGCCGGAAGCTCCGCGTTTCGAAGCCCCCGCCGGATGGATCCGAGTCCGGGCATCGCGCCGGAACCTGGCCAGTGCAGTGCGCGCGGACATCGAATCCGACGAGTCTTCCGAGACCATCGAGCAACTGCGGCTGCAGGCGTGGGCAGCACCGCAGACCGCCCCGCAGATCATCAGGCGATGGTCTCGGCCAGCAGCGTAGAAATCGTCGACCGACGCGGGGCGTGGGAAGGGCCATACAGGTTGGGTGAGTTGGGGAGCTCGCCTGGTCCAGCGCGGCCTGTTCCCATCCTGAGGTGCGGCGGGATGGCGGACGGTCGATTCAGCTTGAAGACATGGCTGGCACACGACGTCGTGTGCCAGGGTTGCGGGTATGGATTGGCAGTCTGAGAGCCCGGAACTCTGGGCGTTCCTGGAGTCCCTGCGCCGCGGCGACATCCTGTCCGGCACCGTCGCGGCGATCGAACGGTTCGGGGTCTTCGTGGCCCTCGACGACGGGCCTGAACACCCCACCCTGCCCGGTGTCGGGTTCCTCGGTATCCCCGAACTGTCCTGGCGGCGCTTCGATGATCCCACCGATGTTGTTCAGGTAGGACAGCGTGTCTCGTGCGAGTTCATCGGGTCCGACACCCACAACGCTGAGGCCAGACTGTCTTTGAAGGCACTGGAGCCCGACCCCCTCCAGGCTTTCGCCGACCGCACAGTGGTGGGCCAGGATTTCCGCGGGACGGTTGACCGGGTGGTTCCCATCGGTGTCTTCGTCGACCTCGGGGATGGGATTTTCGGGCTGGTTTCCTTCAGAGAGATCGACGGCCGCCCAGCGGCGAGTCCGGCAGAGGACTTCGAGGTCGGAGAGGAGATTGACGTCGTCGTCACGGAGATCGACCTGCCAACCCGCCGGGTGTTCCTCTCCAAGCCGGACAGCAGCCAGTACGCAGGTGTCGTGCTGCCCACATGACTGCGGCCGTACCCAGATCAGTTCGGCGACCTGATGCTGTCCGCCGCGATCATCAGCGCCCCACCGGTCACCGCCAGCACGATGCTGACGAAGAGCCCGTAGTCGTCGAGGAAGTCCAGTCTCGCCACCACGACCCACAGCCGGAACCACCCCGTCCATTCGTGGAGCAGTCCGGCGGCTCCCTGGACGAACACGATGAACCCGGCCGTCTCCACGAACTTCTTCATGATCCGAGCCTGTCGCGCACGGCGCCGTCCCGGCATCGGCCACCGGTCGTGCGTGGCCCGCCGAAAGTCTGGGATCGTGCGACTTTGGTCTCTGCGGGGGCCGCAACGGGCCTGCGGAGGCTCCGGCCTGCGTAGCTTTGTCGATATGACGCGCACGGAGTACCGCTGGCTGCTGCCCTCGGCCCTGGCCGACCACGAGCTGTCCGGCGGCGACCGGGGCCGGTCGCGCCGGACCGCACGGGACTGGATCGACGACATCACGGCCTTCCTGTGCGCCGCATTCATCGGGGTGCTCGCCCTCGCCGCGATCGACGCGGACCACACCACCCCGGACGGTGTCGTCTTCGCCGACACCCTGATCGGGGCCGCGGCCTGCTGCGCCCTCTGGCTGCGGCGCCGTTGGCCCGTCGGGCTCGCGGTGTCGCTGACCGTCGTCGGCACCGTGGAACCCGTCGCGACCGGAGCGCTGCTGATCGCCCTGTTCAGCCTGGCTGTGCACCGGCCGTTCAAGCCGGTGGCGATCGTCGGCGCGGGCGCTCTCGCCGTGGCCCCCCTGCAGCCCCTGCTGCGCCCGGACCCGGCGACCTCCTTCATCGCCTCCACGATCATCGGGGTGCTGCTGGTCCTGCTGGTGGTCAGCTGGGGCATGGTCGTACGGTCACGGCGCCAGCTCGTCGTCACACTGCGCGAACGGGCGCGCCGGGCGGAGGCCGAGGCGGCGCTCCGGGCCGAACAGGCCCAGCGGCTGGCCCGTGAGGCCATCGCCCGCGAGATGCACGACGTGCTCGCCCACCGCCTGACCCTGCTCAGCGTCCACGCGGGCGCCCTCG
Organism: Streptomyces sp. NPDC005566; assembly: GCF_040605575.1. Taxonomy (NCBI): domain Bacteria; kingdom Bacillati; phylum Actinomycetota; class Actinomycetes; order Kitasatosporales; family Streptomycetaceae; genus Streptomyces; species Streptomyces sp. NPDC005566. The sequence continues at coordinate 291,016 of NZ_JBEXDB010000009.1, forward strand.
AGTTCCGGCCCGACGCGCCCCCGGCCGAGGTCGGCAGGGCCGCCGGAGTCATCCGGGACAGCGCCCACGAGGCGCTCCAGGACCTCCGCGAGATCATCGGCGTCCTGCGCGGCCCCGGGGAGGGCGACGAGGGCAACCGGCCGCAGCCCACGCTCGTCACCCTGGACGCGCTGATCGAGGAGTCGGTATCGGCCGGGGCGAAGGTCACCCTGGACAACCGCGTCGCCGACCCGGCCGGCGCGCCCGCGGCCACCGGACGCACCGTCTACCGCATCGCGCAGGAAGCCCTCACCAACGCCCGTAAACACGCACCCGGCGCCCCGGTCGCCGTGACCGTGACCGGCGGCCCGGGCGACGGGCTCACGATCGAGGTCCACAACCCCGCTCCCACCGAACCCTTCGAGAGGGTCCCCGGATCGGGCCAGGGCCTCATCGGCCTCACCGAGCGCGCCACCCTGGCCGGTGGCCGCCTGGAGCACGGGCCGGGGGCCGATGGCGGGTTCGGCGTCCGGGCCTGGCTACCGTGGCCCGCATGAACACCCCCACGCCCGCACCACCGCCGGTCCGGCTGCTCATCGTCGACGACGACCCGCTCGTCCGGGCCGGGCTCACCCTGATGCTCGGCGGAGCCGACGGCATCGACATCGTGGGGGAGGGCGCCGACGGCACCGAGGTCGACGCCCTGGTCGACCGGCTGCGCCCGGACGTGGTGCTGATGGACATCCGGATGCCCGTCATGGACGGACTGGCCGCGACCGAGGCACTGCGGCTCAGGCCCGAGGCCCCCGAGGTCATCGTCCTCACCACCTTCCACGCCGACGAGCAGGTGCTGCGGGCCATCCGTGCGGGGGCGGCAGGATTCGTCCTGAAGGACACCCCGCCCGCCCAGATCGTCGAGGCGGTCCGGCGCGTCGCAGCCGGAGAGCCCGTCCTCTCACCCGCTGTCACCCGCCGCCTCATGGCCCACGCCGCGGGCGGCACGGCGGACGACCGGCCGGTCCGAGCGGACCGCGCGCGGCAACGGCTGGCCGAACTCGCGGACCGCGAAAGGGACGTGGCGGTGGCGGTCGGACGCGGCAGTTCCAACGCGGAGATCGCCGCCGCCCTGTACCTGAGTGTGGCCACGGTGAAGACGCACGTCTCCCGGATCCTCGCCAGACTCGGGCTCAACAACCGCGTCCAGATCGCGCTGCTCGTCCACGACGCGGGCCTGCTGGACGAGGACGGACCGCCCGACGGCGGCCTGCGCTGAACGGTTCGGACCGGAACAGGGGCGGGCCGATCGGGGGCGGATCGCGATCCGCGCCCTGCTGGACCGATGGCCCCGGCCTCGTACGGGATTCCGGACAGCGGGGAGCCTGACCGGCCGCCGAGGATCGGGGGGTCCGTAGTCTGCCCGTGAGCTCGTAGGAACGGAACCGGGAGAAGCGACATGACGGAACCATCTCTACGGATGGCACAGAAGATCCTCGACAGCCAGCCCTTCAGCGGGCTCGTCGGTGCGCGGATCACGGAGTTCGGGGACGGGGCCGCCACCCTCGAGATCGACGTCCGCGAGGAACTCGAGCAGCAGAACGGGTACCTGCACGGAGGCGTGCTGGCCTACGCGGCCGACAACTCGATCACTTTCGCGGCCGGGACGACGTTCGGCCCCGCTGTGCTCACGGGCGGCTTCTCCATCCAGTACGTCCGTCCCGCGGCAGGCCGCACCCTCATCGCCAGGGCCGCCGTCGCGCACACCGGTCGCAGACAGGCCGTCGTGCGCTGCGAGTTGTACACCGTGGACGAGGACGGGGCTGAAGTGCTGTGCGCGGTGGCCCAGGGGACGGTTCTCCAGACCGGGCCGGCAGCCTGACGTCGGCCCCGGCCGGTTCGGGCCTGACGTCAGGCCCCGGCCAGCTCGGCCATCGCCACCGGGCGGCGCTCGCGGCGCGACAGTTCGCAGGCCTCGGCGATGCGCAGGGCGTGCAGCGCCTCCCGGCCGTCGCAGGGGTTCGCCAGTTCACCGCGAACGACGCGTACGAACGCGTCCAGCTCGGCCTCGTACGCCGGGGCGAACCGCTCCAGGAAGCCCGGCCACGGCTTGTCCGGAGCCGCAGGACCCTGCGGCTCCGCCGATGTGAGCGGCGTACGGTCGTCGAGGCCGACCGTGATCTGGTCCTGCTCGCCCGCCAGTTCCATCCGTACGTCGTACCCCGCCCCGTTGCACCGGGTCGCGGTGGCCGAGGCGAGTGTTCCGTCGTCCAGGGTCAGCAGAGCGGCCGCCGTGTCCACGTCGCCCGCTGCCCGGAACATCGGGTGCCCGGCATCCGACCCGGTGGCGTACACCTCGGTCACCTCGCGGCCCGTCACCCAGCGCAGGATGTCGAAGTCGTGCACCAGACAGTCCCTGAACAGGCCCCCGGAGAGCGGCAGATACGCGGCGGGCGGCGGAGCGGCGTCGGAGGTCGTCGCCCGTACGGTGTGCAGCCGGCCCAGAGCACCGCTGCGCACGGCGGCGCGCGCCGCGGCGTAGCCCGGGTCGAACCGCCGCATGAAGCCGAGCTGGAGCACACTGCCCGCCCGGTCGACCTCGCGCAGTGCGCTCAGCGTCCCCGGCAGGTCGAGCGCGATCGGCTTCTCGCAGAAGGCGGGCAGACCCGCTCGTGCCACCCGGCCGATGAGCTCCGCGTGCGCGGAGGTGGCGGAGGCGATCACCACAGCGTCCACCCCCGCGCCGAGGACGTCGGCGGCGGAAGCGACGGCCGTGGCGCCCGTCAGGTCCGCGACCTGTGCGGCGCGAGCCGCGTCGGGATCCGTCACCACCAGGGTGTCGACCCGGGGATGGCGTGCAAGGACGCCCGCGTGGAAGGAGCCGATCCGGCCGGTGCCGATGAGTCCGATGCGCATGGACCCAACGTGCCGCCCGCCGGGTGCCCTGTCAACTATATGTCCTGACAAATCGAAGGGTGCTGTGGTGCGCGACGGGGTACGCTCCCTGCCGTGTCCAAACCCACCGCCGACTCCGCCGCTCTGGGGCTTGGCGTGGACCGCACCAGCCCCGTCCCGCTCTACTACCAGCTGGCCCAGCAGCTGGAGGCGGCGATCGAGCAGGGCCGGCTCACACCCGGAAGCCTCCTCGGCAACGAGCTGGAACTCGCCGCACGGCTCGGGCTGTCCAGGCCCACCGTCCGCCAGGCCATCCAGTCGCTCGTCGACAAGGGGCTGATGGTGCGCCGCAGGGGCGTGGGCACCCAGGTCGTCCACAGCCGGATCAAGCGACCGCTCGAACTGAGCAGCCTCTACGACGATCTGGAGGCGGCCGGTCAGCACCCCGCTACCCGGGTCCTGCGCAACACCGTCGAGGCGGCGACGGCCGAGGTCGCGGCGGCGCTCGGTGTCGAGGAGGGTAGCGACGTCCATCTCGTGGAACGGCTGCGGTACGCACACGACGAGCCCATGGCCCTCCTGCGCAACCACCTGCCCCCGGACCTGCTCGACCTCACCACCGAGCGGCTGGAGTCGACGGGGCTCTACCGGATGATGCGCCTGTCGGGGATCACGCTGCACAGCGCCCGCCAGTCCGTCGGGGCGCGGGCCGCGACGGCGGAGGAGGCGGAGCGGCTCACGGAGGCCGAAGGGGCGCCGCTGCTGACGATGGAGCGGACCACCTTCGACGACGGGGGCAGGGCGGTCGAGTTCGGCTCCCACGTCTACCGGGCCTCGCGGTACGCGTTCGAATTCCAGCTGCTGGTAAGGCCCTGAGCTCTTCTCTCCGTGCCCTGCGCCCATCTCCCCCTGCGCCTTGAGCTCTCCTCCCTGCGCCACCCGTGGGTAAGAATGTTCGGACAAACTCTTGACGGGGTCATGTAAGGCAGCTAGAACTCCCCCAGCCGCACTCGGGCGGCCGGGAGAGAAGGCGGGCCCACGATGCGTACCACTCGCACGGCAGCAGTCCTGATCGCCGTATGCGCCCTGGCGGCCGCCGGATGCAGCGGTTCCGGCGGCAAGGACTCCGAGGCCGGCTCCGGGGACGGCGCCCCGAAAGGCCCCCGGGGCGTCTCCACCCCGGAGATGAGGATCGCGATGATCACGCACTCGGGCGAGGGCGACACCTTCTGGGACATCGTCCGCAAGGGCGCCGAGCAGGCCGCGGCCAAGGACAACGTCGAGTTCCTCTACTCGGCGAACAAGGAGGGCAAGGAGCAGGCCCAGCTCGTCCAGGCCGCCATCGACCAGAAGGTCGACGGCATCGTCGTCACACTCGCCAAACCGGAAGCGGTCCGGGAGGTCGTGGCCAAGGCCGTGAAAGCGGGCATCCCCGTCGTCACCATCAACTCGGGCGCGCAGCACTCCCAGGCGGTGGGCGCCCTCAGTCACATCGGGCAGGACGAGGCGGTCGCGGGCGAGGCGGTCGGCGAGGAGCTCAACGGACGCGGCCGGAAGAAGGCCCTGTGCGTCATCCACGAGCAGGGAAACGTGTCTCTCGAAGAGCGCTGCGCAGGCGTGAAGAAGACGTTCGGCGGCACGGTGGAGAACCTCGGCGTCGAAGGTACGAACATGCCCGCCGCCACCTCCTCCATCGAGGCGAAGCTGCAGGCGGACAAGGGCATCGACACGATCGTCACCCTCGGTGCCCCCTTCGCCGCCGCATCGGTCAAGGCCAGGGCGGGCGCCCGGAGCACGGCCGAGATCGACACCTTCGACCTCAACGCCGAGGTCGTCGAGCAGCTCAAGGCCAAGGAGATCGGGTTCGCCGTCGACCAGCAGCCCTACCTCCAGGGGTACCTCGCCGTCGACGAACTCTGGCTCAACCGGTCCAACGGAAACGTCATCGGCGGCGGGAAGCCCGTACTCACCGGCCCCGCGATCGTCACCGCCGACGACGTACCCCTGCTCGAGAAGTACACCGCCCGCGGAACCCGATGACGGGCCCGGACGTGGCCACGCCGAATCGTCGCCGAGCCCCTGCCGAGCGACGGCGGCACCGGCTCGGGGATACTTGTGCGGCCGGGCCGGGAGTCCACTCTCCCCGGCTCCACCAGGCAGCACAGCGAGCAGCACAAGAAGGGCACGGCGTCGTGGCAAGGGTTCGGACAGGGGTACGTGCGATGGGTGCCGTGCTGGCAGCGGTCCTGGGAGCCTCCCTCATGGGATGCAGCAGCACCGGTGGCAAGCGGGCGGAGGAGCGCGCGGCCAAGGAGGCCGCGGAGGGCCGGTCCGCGGTGAACACGCCCCGCTGGACCTTCGCCATGGTCACCCACTCGGGCGACGGCGACACCTTCTGGGACATCGTCCAGAAGGGTGCCGAGCAGGCGGCCGTCAAGGACAACATCAACTTCCTCTACTCGCACAACGACGAGGCGCAGCAGCAGGCCCAGCTCGTCCAGACCGCGATCGACAAGGGCGTCGACGGACTGATCGTCTCGCTGGCCAAGCCCGACGCGATGAAGGCCGTCGTCGCCAAGGCAACCAAGGCCGGCATCCCCGTGATCACGGTGAACTCCGGCTCCGCCGAGTCCAAGGCCTTCGGCGCCCTGACCCACATCGGCCAGGACGAGGCCATCGCGGGCGAGGCCGTCGGCGACGAGCTCGACGAGCGGGGCCGCAAGAAGGCGCTCTGCGTCCTGCACGAACAGGGCAACGTCGGCCACGAGCAGCGGTGCGGCGGAGCGAAGGAGAGCTTCGACGGCACGATGCAGAACCTGTACGTGGACGGCACCAACATGCCCGACGTCCAGGCCTCCATCGAGGCGAAGCTCGAGGCCGACAAGAGCATCGACGCGGTCGTCACCCTCGGCGCCCCGTTCGCCGCGGCCGCGGTCAAGGCGAAGCAGACCGCGGGCAGCAAGGCCGAGATCGACACCTTCGACCTGAACGCAAGCGTCGCCACCGGCCTGCAGAACAAGACCCTCGGCTTCGCCGTCGACCAGCAGCCCTACCTCCAGGGGTACGAGGCCGTCGACCTGCTCTGGCTCTACCGCTACAACCGCAACGTGCTCGGCGGAGGCCTGCCCGTCCTGACCGGGCCGCAGATCATCACCGCCGACGACGCCGACGAGCTCGCCGAGTACACGAAGCGGGGGACCCGATGACAGCGACCGGGCAACCGGTGGCCCCGGAGAAGACCGACGAACGGCTGCTGCGCACCTCACCGCTGCGCAGGCTCCTCGGCCGTCCCGAGCTCGGCTCCGTCGTCGGCGCCGTGGCCGTCTTCCTCTTCTTCGCGATCGTCGCCGACAACTTCCTGCAGATGTCCAGCTTCGGCACGGTGCTGTACGCGGCGTCCACCATCGGGATCATGGCGGCGCCGGTGGCGCTCCTGATGATCGGCGGCGAGTTCGACCTCTCCGCCGGTGTGATGGTGACCAGCTCCGCGCTGATCTCGTCGATGTTCAGCTACCAGATGACGGCCAACGTCTGGGTCGGCGTCTTCGTGTCGCTGCTGGTCACCCTGTGCTTCGGTGCGTTCAACGGCTTCATGCTGACCCGCACCAAACTGCCCAGCTTCATCATCACGCTCGGCACGTTCCTCATGCTGACCGGCCTCAACCTCGGCTTCACCAAGCTGATCAGCGGCACCGTGTCGACCAAGGCGATCGGCGACATGGAGGGCTTCGAATCGGCCCGCAAGGTCTTCGCCTCCCACCTGACGATCGGCGACATCGAGCTCAAGGTCACCATCCTGTGGTGGGTGGTGATCGTCGCCGTCGCCACCTGGATCCTGCTCCGCACCCGCTTCGGGAACTGGATCTTCGCCGTCGGCGGCGAGTCCGACGCCGCGCGGGCCGTCGGCGTGCCGGTGATCCGTACGAAGGTCGGGCTCTACCTCGGTGTCGCCTTCGCCGCCTGGGTCTCCGGACAGCACCTGCTGTTCTCCTACGACGTGGTGCAGTCGGGCGAGGGCGTCGGCAACGAACTGACCTACATCATCGCGGCCGTCATCGGCGGCTGCCTGATCACCGGCGGCTACGGGTCCGCGATCGGATCCGCGGTCGGCGCGATCATCTTCGGCATGACCAGCAAGGGCATCGTGTACGCGGAATGGAACCCCGACTGGTTCAAGTTCTTCCTGGGAGCGATGCTGCTCCTGGCCACCCTGCTCAACGCATGGGTACGCAAGCGCGCGGAGGCGACGAAATGACGGCCCCCCAGGATCCGGCTCCCCGGGACACGGCCCAGGGCCGGGCGCTCGTCGCGCTCGAGCACGTCAGCAAGTTCTACGGCAACATCAAGGCCTTGGAGAACGTCTCGCTGGAGGTCCACGCGGGCGAGATCTCCTGCGTCCTCGGGGACAACGGCGCAGGCAAGTCCACCCTCATCAAGATCATCGCGGGACTGCACCGGCACGACTCCGGGACGTTCCTGATCGACGGCGAGGAGACCACGCTCGCCAACCCGCGCGACGCACTGGACCGGGGCATCGCCACCGTCTACCAGGACCTCGCCGTCGTCCCGCTGATGCCGGTCTGGCGCAACTTCTTCCTCGGCTCGGAGCCGACGAAGGGGGCAGGCCCGTTCAAGCGCCTCGACGTGGAGCTGATGCGCACGACGACCCGCGCGGAACTGCTGCGCATGGGCATCGACCTGCGGGACGTCGACCAGCCGATCGGCACCCTGTCCGGCGGTGAGCGCCAGTGCGTGGCCATCGCCCGCGCCGTGTACTTCGGCGCCAAGGTCCTCGTCCTGGACGAGCCCACCGCGGCGCTCGGCGTCAAGCAGTCCGGCGTCGTGCTGAAGTACGTCGCGGCCGCCCGGGACGCCGGGCTCGGCGTGGTTCTCATCACGCACAACCCGCACCACGCCTACCTCGTGGGCGACCGTTTCGTCCTGCTCAAGCGCGGCGCGATGTCCGGCAGCCACACCCGGGACAGCGTCACGCTCGACGAGCTGACCCGCCAGATGGCCGGTGGGAGCGAGCTCGAGGAGCTCAGCCACGAGCTCGAGCGGGCCCCCGCGCCGGACCACATCGGCGGCCGTCCGGCCGGCGACGACACCCCGTAGAGGCCCCTGATGTTTCCCGCCCCCGGGCCGTCCACCGGTCACGGGGGCGCGGGAATGGCAGAATCGAGCACGGCGGGCACCGTCCGCCGCCGGAGGAACGACCAGCCGGCCCCCCGACCTGCGCAGGGACGATGAGCACGTACCGCGACTTCGCACACCGCGGCTCCGCCCGCGCCACCGTCCTGCGGACCGTAGGAACCCGGGAGCGGCGCTCGCACCTCACAGCGCCCCGTGTCCCCACCGTCGGCATCGACATCGGGGGTACGAAGGTGATGGCCGGCGTCGTCGACGCCGACGGCAACATCCTGGAGACCCTGCGTACCGAGACGCCGGACAAGTCCAAGAGCCCCAAGGTCGTCGAGGACACCATCGTCGAACTGGTCCTGGACCTCTCCGACCGGCACGACGTCCACGCCGTCGGCATCGGCGCGGCGGGCTGGGTCGACGCCGACCGTTCCAAGGTGCTGTTCGCCCCGCACCTGGCCTGGCGCGACGAACCCCTCCGGGACGCCATCGCCTCCCGCCTCGTGGTCCCCGTCATGGTCGACAACGACGCCAACACGGCCGCCTGGGCGGAATGGCGCTTCGGCGCCGGCCGCGGCGAGGACCATCTGGTCATGATCACGCTCGGCACCGGCATCGGCGGCGCGATCCTGGAGGACGGGCACGTCAAGCGCGGCAAGTACGGCGTCGCGGGTGAGTTCGGGCACATGCAGGTGGTGCCCGGCGGGCACCGCTGCCCGTGCGGGAACCGCGGCTGCTGGGAGCAGTACAGCTCGGGCAACGCCCTGGTGCGCGAGGCCAGGGAACTGGCCGCTGCGGACTCCCCGGTGGCGCACGGCATCATCGAACGGGTCAAGGGCAACATCCCCGACATCACCGGGCCGCTCATCACCGAACTGGCCCGCGAGGGCGACGCGATGTGCGTCGAGCTCCTCCAGGACATCGGCCAGTGGCTGGGTGTCGGCATCGCCAATCTCGCCGCCGCGCTGGACCCGTCCTGCTTCGTCATCGGGGGTGGTGTGAGCGCGGCCGACGACCTCCTGATCGGCCCGGCCAGGGACGCCTTCAAACGCCACCTCACCGGCCGCGGCTACCGCCCCGAGGCCCGGATCGCGAAGGCCCAGCTCGGCCCGGAGGCGGGTATGGTCGGCGCCGCGGACCTGGCACGCCTGGTCGCCCGCAGATTCCGCCGGACCAACCGCCGGCGCGTCGAGCGGTACGAGCGGTACGCGCAGTTCTACGACCAGGCGGCGAGCACCATCCGTAACTCGCGGAGCACCCGCACCGCCGACTGATCAGCGGCACGCCACCCGTACTCCGCAACTCCGCACCGTAGCTTCGAGGGACCACCGACCATGACCGCAGCCGAGCACCGCGCCGTGCCGCGCCAGTCCCCTTCTTCCGGTTCCTCGGGCTCCGGGGGCGAGGGGACTCCTCCGCCGGACCGGCGCAGGGTGATCCGCCGACGGCTGATCACTCTGACCATCATCGTGCTGCTGATCGGCATCCCGGCCGGCTACCTGGTGATCTCCGCCGGGCAGAGCCGGCGCTCGGGCAAGGACAAGGAGGCCGAGGCCGCCGCGCAGGGACTGCGCGAGAGCTGGCCGTCCGGCATGCAGCGCCGGATCTTCGAGTTGCCGATCCCCGGCAATGCGATCGGGGTCCAGTACTACGAGACGAACAACTGGAAGGCCAGCCGGATGTACGTGAAGTTCCGTACGACATCCGCAGGGCTCGACCGGTTCCTGAGCGGCGTCGGGACCGGGCGCGCGGCGCTGGAGACCGGCAAGGTCACCATCGCCGAACGCGATGTCAAGATCACCGGCTGGTACTTCGGGCCGGGCGTCGACTGGGCGGGGACCGTCCACAAGAACAAGGACCCGCGCCCCACGCAGGACATCACCGTCAACATGACGGACCCGGCCGCCCCGGTCGTCTACGTCGTGTCTGCGGCGACCCCCTGACAGGGGAGCGGGCCGGCCGCTCACCGGCCGTTCCGGGCCGTTGGTTCAGCCCTCGTACGCCTGGTGCGGGACGACGATGTCGCGCTTGAGGATCTTGCCCGTGGCCCCCTTGGGGAGCCCGTCGCTCAACGTCTCCTCGATCTCGCGCGGGTAGACGTTGGCCGCCGCGTCGGTCGCAGCGGGCCGACGGTCCCGAGCGGGGCGTCCCGTACGCGGCAGCAATGTCGACATCCTGACGGTGAGATAAGGTCCGGCCGAGAAGAATCCCGAGCCGCGCCGAGGTCAGACAGGGCAACCGCCCGAGGGGGAGCTGGATGCTGCAGGCATTGGGGCTGAACCAGGCCGAAGAGGCCGTGTACACGGCACTGCTGGCCCGCCCGACAGCCTCCGCGCAGGACCTTGCCCGGCAGAGCGGACTTGAGAAGTCCGAGACCACGCGCATCCTGCTCGACCTGGCGGCACGCGGCCTGGTGGCGACCGCCACCGAGGCGGGGGCGCCCGACTCCACCGACTTCCGGCCTGCCCGCTTCCGGCTCACGCCCCCCTCGGTGGCCCTGGCCCCGATCCTGGTCGAACAGCGCAACGCTCTGCAGCGGGCCGAGGCGGCGTTCTCGATGCTGACCGAGCAGTACCGCAGTACCGCCGCACACCCCGCCGGCGGTGTTGTGGAGGTGGTCGTCGGTGTGGAGCAGGTTGCGCACCGGTTCCACCAGCTGCAGCTCGGCGCACAGAGGGAGTTGCTGAGTTTCCTCGTCGGCGAGCCCACCGCGGTGCCGCGCGAGGACACCGACATGTCGGAGAGTTCCGCCGTGGACCGCGGCGTCGACTTCCGGATCGTGGCCACCAAGGACTATCTCGACGACCCCGACGTGACACGGGACGTGCGTGCGGGCATCACGGCGGGCATCGAGCTTCGCGTGGCCGACTCGCTGCCGCTGAAGATGCTCGTGTCGGACAGGGAGCGCGCCATGGTGCCCTTGGACCTGGCGGACTCCGGCGGCGAACCGAGTGCGATCGTGGTGCACCGTAGTGGCCTGCTGGCGGCCCTGGTCCATCTCTTCGAGAAGGAATGGGTCCAGGCCCGGCCGCTGTACTCCACCACCGCGGGTCTGCACGCGGAGGTGGCCCCCGATCAGCAGCCGACCGAGAAGGAGCTCGAGGTCCTCGCCCTGCTGCTGGCAGGGATCTCCGACCGGCGGGCGGCCTCCCAACTCGGCCTTTCGATACGCACCGTGGAGCGACGGACCCGCCGCCTGATGGTCCTCGCAGGAGCGGATTCGCGCCTGCAGCTCGGGTGGCATGCCGCGCGCGCGGGCTGGCTTTGACCTGCGCCTTCGCATCCTTCCGAGGGCCGCGTGGCCTCCGCTGCCGGTGGTCACCCTCGGGAGCATGCCGGCAGGTGTACCGCCGCGTCCCCGTTCGGTTCTCGACAGCCCGGGATGAGGCACGGCATGGCACCGGTGGGGCCACGATGACGAAACCTGCGAGCCCATTGCCCGCGAACCCGGCCTGACGGACGCGGCCGGTGTGCGCTGCCACACAGAGTCGAAGGATGTGACCGCATGACGGAAATCCGACATGCGGGAAACCCGTCAAGCCGTGCGTCCCCATCCCCTCCGCAGGTCTGCCAGGCTGCGGCGTCAGCACGGCATGTTCACGGTATCGAGTGGGGAGATTCATGCGTTCCATAACGCATACAGCCTTGGGTGCGGCGACCGCCGTCGTCCTGACCGTCACTGCGGTCGCACCGTCCGGGGCGGCGGATGCACCGCCCGGCGGCGCCCCGGGGAAGAGACCCGTCATCGGCAGCAAAGCCGCGGCTGCGGGCGGCAAGCAGCTGTCGGTCACGCTCGTCACCGGCGACAAGGTGCTGGTGACGACGGACGCGTCGGGCCACAGCTCGGCGGCCGTGCTGCCCCGCGAGGACGGCACGCAGCCGATGGTCCAGACGTATCAGATGGGCAAGGACCTCTACGTCTATCCCGAGGACGCCTCCCTGGCGATCGCCGAAGGCAGGGTCGACGAGCAGCTGTTCAACGTCACCGGGCTCATCCGCCAGGGATACGACGACGCGCACAGCGACACGCTGCCGCTCATCGCCACCTACCGGAACAGTGTGAACGTCGCCGAGAGCGCGCCGGCTGCGCCGCGCGGTTCCGAGCGGGGCCTGAGCCTTCCCGCTGTGGACGGCGTCGCGCTCAAGGCAGGCAAGGACACTGCCGCCACCTTCTGGCAGGACATCACCAACACCCGCTCACGCTCCGGCTCCACGCTGAAGAAGCTGTGGCTGGACGGCAAGGTCGAGGCGACGCTCGACCGGTCCACCGCGCAGGTGCACGCGCCGGAGGCCTGGAACGCCGGCTACGACGGCAAGCGGACCAAGGTCGCCGTGCTCGACACGGGTGTGGACGCCGAGCACCCGGACCTGGTGAGCCGGGTCGCCGAGTCCAAGAACTTCACGGACTCCCAGACCACCGACGACCGGGTGGGGCACGGCACCCACACCGCCTCCACGGTCGGCGGGTCCGGAGCGGCCGACGACGGCCGCAACAAGGGAGTCGCTCCCGGTACCTCCCTGCTCATCGGCAAGGTCCTCAACGACCAGGGCTACGGCCTGGACTCCTGGATCATCGCGGGCATGCAGTGGGCCGTCGACCGGAAGGCCGACGTCGTCTCCATGAGCCTGGGCAACCCGGCGATCGGAGACTGCTCCGACCCGATGGCCCAGGCCACGAAGGAGCTCTCGAAGAGCACCCACACGCTGTTCGTCGTCGCCGCCGGCAACGCGGGCCCGAACGCCGAGACCGTCTCCTCGCCCGGCTGCGTGCCCGACGTGCTGACGGTCGGCGCCGTGGACCGCGACGACACCACCGCGCCGTTCTCCAGCCGCGGTCCGGTGGCCGTCACCCACACCCTCAAGCCCGAGCTCTCCGCCCCCGGCGTCGACATCTCCGCGGCAGCCGCGGGCGGCCGCGGCGTCTACGCGTACCGGACGATGTCCGGCACCTCGATGGCCACCCCGCACGTCGCGGGCGCCGCGGCCGTCGTCCGCCAGGCCCATCCGGACTGGACCGCGCAACAGATCAAGGCCGCCCTCGTCTCGTCCGCCCGCACCGGTGGCAAGGTCGCGGGCGCCGACCAGACCGGCGCCGGGGTCCTCGACGTCTTCGGCACCGTCAACCAGAAGGTGCTCTCCGCGCCCGCCGTACAGGCCGGCAGCTTCAACTGGCCGCAGGACGCCTCGGACCGCACCACCGTGCAGGTGCCCTTCACCAACACCGGCGGCAGCGACCTCACCCTGAGCCTGAAGGTCAGCGGTGTGCACGGCAACGACGGCAGCAACGTCCGCTCCGGCATCGTCAAGCTGGCGGACGGCATGGTGAGGGTCCCTGCGGGGGCCACCGCTCAGGTGCCGCTGCGGATCGACCCCACCGCCCGTCTGGAGGACGCCCAGTACGGTGCGGTCACCGGCCGGATCCTGGCCACCGGCGGGGACGCGCACGTCTCCGTACCTTTCACGCTCTACGTCGAGCCGGAGACGGTCACGCTCCGGGTCAAGGTCATCGACCGCAACGGCAAGCCCGCGGCGGGCCCGTCCTCCCTGGACCTCGTCAGCCTCGACGTCAACACGGGCGAGCGCCGCAGCAACGCGGGTGCGACCGATCAGCTGTACCGGGTACGCCCGGGCGACTACTCCCTCAGCAGCTTCGTGGGGACCTACGACGCGGACAACGTGCCCGAGTCGGTCAGCTACCTCGCGAGCCCGCAACTGCGGATCACCCGTGACACCACCGTCGTCCTCGACGCGCGCAAGGCCCACCGCCTCAGCCTGGACACCGACCGCCCCTCGACGGTGAACAACACCACCTTCAGCTACAGCCGCTCGTGGGACGACACCTGGCAGCTCTCCGGATCGCTCATGGCCGGCAACACCGTCCAGAAGTTCTACGCGGACATCGACGGACGAGCCGTGAACGGCGACTTCGAGTTCCGGCCCACCTGGCGTGCGACCGGCTCCGAAGGCGGCTCGCCCTACGTCTACAACCTGTCGTTCCCGACCTCGGGCCCGCTGCACTCCGAGCAGGTCTACAAGCCCAGGAACTCCAAGCTGGCCCGGGTCACCGAAACGTGGCACGCCATGGGCAAGGAGGCCGACTACATCGACGCGATGTTCGTCCGGCCCGCAGGTGGCGGTAGCGACTACATACCCGTGAGCCCGTTCGGCGCGGTCCACGTGCCCGGCACCCGCACCGCGTACTACACGACCGGCAGCGACGCCTGGTTCCACAGCGCGATGAGCAGCTTCCCGTTCGCCGCGTTCCTGAGCGACCAGGAGCGCACCTACCGGGCCGGACAGCGGAGCGCCGAGGAGTGGTACGGCGGCCCCCTGCGGCCGGCCGCCCCACGCGACGCCGACGGCAAGCCGGCGCTGGTCGCCGAACGGCAGGGCGACCTGATCGGCATCCAGACGGCGCTCTGGCTCGACGGATCCGGCGACCACTGGTCCTACGGCGGGTCGTTCGGGGACCTCGGCAGAATGGAGCTGAAGCGCAACGGTGAGCCGTTCGACACCAGCATGTATCCGGCCGACGTGTTCCGGGTGCCGGACGAGGACTCCGCGTACGAACTCACCCAGTACCTGGAGAAGATCCCGTCCTCGGACCGGAACTGGCTGCGTTCCTCCGCTGTCGTCACCTCGTGGAGCTTCCGTTCCCACCGGGAGCCGGGCGTCTACTCGCGCGGCCTGCCGATCCTCTTCCCTGCGTACGACGTGCCGGTGGACGGCCTGAACACCCTGCCGGCGCAGAGCGGCATCGAGATCGGGCTGTCGGCCGAGGGCCATGCCGGGTACACCCCGGGCGCGATCACCGCGGCCTCGCTGTCCTACTCCTACGACGGCACCACCTGGACCCAGGCGCCGACCCAGAAGCGGCACGGCAGGTGGACGGCGGTCCTCGACCACACCGGCGCCGCCGGCAAGCAGGTCACGATGAAGGTCACCCTCACCGACGCCAACGGCAACGCGGTCACCCAGACCATCACCCGCGCCCACGACGTTCGGTAACCGCATCGGCAACCATCTCGGTCCGGAGCAGCACAGTCCGGCCGGGCAGTCTCCCGCCAGGGGCGACCGCCCGGCCGGACACCGGCCGTTCCCATGGAAACCCTGCGACTGGCTGCGACGGACGCACAGGTCCGGTCCTGGTCCTACGCGACCTCTCTTCGCGGATCCGTGGGACGGCGAAAGCCGCACCGGGGCACGCCGGTGCGTCATCTTCACGAGATCGAACGTGCCGGCGTGCGGGAGGCGTCCCCTTGCCACGTGTGCGTCGGCCACGCGGGCGACCGACTGCTCACAGCCGAGCGAGGCGTGACGCCGAAAGATAGATCCGGCGCGTGCGGATCTCCCCGGCGTACGCCTCCCGTACGGTGATGTCGTCAACGTGGAACGCGGCGGACCCTACTGCGCGGCGGAGTTCCGCTTCGGTGAAATCGGCCCAATACACCAGGTGTTCGGTGCCCAGCGGATCTTTCACGGCGCCGTCACGGGTCCCTTCCTTCGCCACTATCAGGAGCTGGCCGCCCGGGCAGATCGCCGCACTCCACGCGGCCAACGTGCTGGGCAACTCCCTTTTGGGCCGGTCGTGGAGTGAGTAGTACGAGACCAGTCCGTCGAGCAGATCCCCTTTCACGGCCGGCCCGGCGTCCTGCTGGTCCCTCACCTCGAACCGACACCCGGGCTTCTCACGGCGGGCCAACTCGATGCAGCGCGGCGACAGATCGATGCCCAGCACGTCGAGCCCGTACTCGGCAAGCATCGCCGTCACCTGGCCGCAGGGACCACAGCCGACGTCCCAGACCCTGCCTCCTTCGCCGACCCGCCCGGCGAACTCCGCCAGGACCGTCCGGTCGTAGGGCTTGCTGTCCCATTCGTGCCGGAAGAGCTGAAGGTAGAGGTCGGCGCGCGCATCCCATACCCGTGCGACATCGAGAGCGCTTCCGGGCTCCGGCGAAGGGCCGTTCACCGGCGCGCGGCAAGGAGTTCGGTCATGGGCAGGGACCTCGCTGTCCGTCTGGGGCGTGAGGGCCGCCGCCCAGGACGAAGGAACCACCCCCGTGTGGGCTGATCTCGAATCGTCCGACGCTCGCGCGGCGTGCCAGGACGCGTCCTCGTACCCAGGCGTACGCCGCACGCCCACCCAGGATCGCACGACATGGCGCGTGACGATCCGAATGCCGTGAGCGGCATGCTCCGGGAAGGTCGTCAACCCGGTCAGGGCGCATGCACCGGCCCCCCGTTTTGGGGGCGTCTGTGAGACGTGGGAGCGTGGGAGGGTGAGCGAGACAGAGACAATGACCCTGAAATACCAGGTAGACGGCCCAGAGGACGCACCCGTGCTGGTGCTCGGACCCTCCCTCGGTACCACATGGCACATGTGGGACCGCCAGATACCCGAGCTCTCGAAGCACTGGAGAATCTTCAGGTACGACCTGCCGGGGCACGGCGGAGCCCCCGCTCATCCCGCGGTGGCCGTGACCGACCTCGCGGACCGTCTGCTCGCCACGCTGGACAGCGTCGGCGTCCAGCGCTTCGGATACGCAGGCTGTTCCATCGGAGGCGCCGTGGGCGCCGACCTCGCGCTGCGCCATCCGCACCGGGTGGCCTCGCTCGCGCTGGTCGCCGCCTCGCCCCGTTTCGGCACCGCCGACGAATTCCGGCAGCGTGGCGTGATCGTCCGCAGCAACGGTCTGGAGCCGATCGCCCGCACTGCCCCGGAACGCTGGTTCACCTCCCACTTCGCCGCCGCCCAGCCTGCCATCGTCGAGTGGGCCGTCCAGATGGTGCGCACCACCGACCCCGGCTGCTACATCGCGTCCTGCGAGGCCCTGGCCGCCTTCGACATCCGTACGGAACTCCCTCGAATCGGCGTCCCGACCCTCGTCCTGGTCGGTGCCGAGGACAAGGTCACCGGACCCGCGGAGGCCCGCACCCTCGTCGCCGGCATCCCGGACGCCCGGCTCGCCCTCGTCCCCGGAGCCTCCCACCTGGCCCCTGTCGAGCAGCCCGGCGCCGTGACCGATCTGCTCCTCATGCACTTCTCCACAACCTGGCAGGACACTCTGGCCTCGATCCCGGTACCGGCCGCCCCGGGGCTCGTCGCTCCGTTCGTGCCCGTGGTGCCCGTCGCGGAGATCGGATCCGCTGCCGTCACACCCGAGGAGGCCACCACGGGCCGGCGGGACCGGTACGACAGCGGGATGAAGGTCCGGCGCGAAGTCCTCGGTGACGCCCACGTGGACGCCGTCACGGCCGCGTCGGACACCTTCACCGACGACTTCGAAGAGCTCGTCACCCGCTACGCCTGGGGCGAGGTCTGGGCCCGTGAGGGCCTCGACCGCCGGGCACGCAGCTGCGTCACGCTCACCGCGGTGGTCGCCTCCGGACATCTGGGCAGCCTTGCGCAGCACGTAAGGGCCGCGCTGCGCAACGGACTTACCCCCGTCGAGATCAAGGAGGTGCTGCTGCAGACGGCCGTCTACTGCGGCATCCCGGCAGCGGGTGCCGCATTTGCCATCGCGCAGTCCGTGATCCAGGAGGAAACCACACCGCCCGCGTAGCAGGATGTGGGTATGAACGCACTGTCTCTCACCCTCACGAAGAACACGCACTCCTGCATCCGGCTGGAGCGGAACGGCCAGGCGCTCGTCATCGACCCCGGCGGCTTCTCGGAGGACGACGCCGCCGTCGGCGCCGACGCGATCCTGGTGACGCACGAGCACCCGGACCACTTCGACGAGGCCCGGGTGCGGGCGGGGCTGGAGTCCAATCCGGCAGCGCAGGTGTGGACCCTGCGCAGCGTGGCCGGGCAGCTCTCCGCCGCGTTCCCCGGGCGCGTCCACACGGTCGGCCACGGCGACACGTTCTCCGCCGCCGGGTTCGACGTGCAGGTGCACGGCGAACTGCACGCGGTGATCCACCCGGACATTCCGAGGATCACCAACATCGGTTTCCTGGTGGGTGGTTCGGTCTTCCACCCGGGCGACGCCCTGACGGTGCCGGACCACCCCGTGGACACGCTGATGCTGCCGGTGATGGCCCCGTGGAACAAGATCTCGGAGGTCATCGACTACGTACGTGAGGTGAAGCCGCGGCGTGCGATCGACATCCATGACGCCCTGCTCACCGATCTCGCCCGCCCGATCTACGACAGGCAGATCGGTGGACTGGGCGGAGCCGATCACGACCGGCTGACTCCGGGGGACACGACCCGGCTCTGACCCGCCGGGAGCGGACCGCGGGACGACTGTCAGTGGGAGCGGATAGGTTTACTGCATGCGCATTGCCACCTGGAACGTCAATTCGATCACCGCCCGGCTCCCGAGGCTGCTGGCCTGGCTGGAGAGCACCGGCACGGACGTGCTGTGCATCCAGGAGACCAAGTGCACGGCTGAGCAGTTCCCGGCCGAAGCGCTGCGCGAACTGGGCTACGAGTCCGCCGTGAACGCCACGGGCCGGTGGAACGGGGTGGCGCTGGTCTCCCGGGTGGGCCTCCAGGATGTCGTGACCGGCCTGCCCGACGGGCCCGCCTACGAGGGTGTGCTGGAGCCGAGGGCCATCTCCGCGACGTGCGGTCCGGTCCGGGTCTGGTCGGTCTATGTCCCCAACGGCCGCGAGGTCGAGCACGATCACTACGCGTACAAGCTGCGCTGGTTCGAGGCCCTGCAGAAGGCGGTCGCCGCGGACGCCGCGGGGGCACTGCCGTTCGCCGTCCTCGGCGACTTCAACGTCGCGCCGACGGACGAGGACGTCTGGGACCCGGCACTCTTCGAGGGGGCCACCCATGTGACTCCCGCCGAGCGCGCCGCGCTGGCCACGCTCCGCGAAGAAGGGCTGTCGGACGTGATGCCCCGACCGCTCAAGTACGACCGCCCGTACACCTTCTGGGACTACCGCGAGCTGCGCTTCCCGAAGAACAGGGGCATGCGCATCGACCTCGTCTACGGCAACGCCCCGTTCACGGCGGCCGTCAAGGACAGCTACGTCGACCGTGAGGAGCGCAAGGGGAAGGGCGCGTCCGATCACGCCCCGGTGGTCGTGGACCTCGACCTCTGAGCGCCGGGCGGGAGAGTCCGGTGAACGCACGCGAGGGCCGCGACTGGACGGCCATGACCCCCGCGGATTTCGATCCCGACGCCCCCCTCCTGCTGGACGTGGGCACGGGCCCCGTCGTCATCCCGGCCGAGCCTGCCGAGTGCGGTACGCCGCCGCTGTTCGGGGTGGAGAAGGCCGCGCCGCGCGCCGCACGAACCGACCGGCGCCCGGCCGCTCCCGTGAACCAGGAGGGCCTTTTCTGAGGGGGCGGCTGGTCAGCGCCCCTTCGTGGGCAGCAGGTGCGGGGCGTGTTCGGTGACGGCTCGCACCACCTCGCGCTTGGACGGGTTCACCATCGCGTGCCCCGCCACCCGGACCGTCGGCACGGTCTCGTTGCCGTTCGCGACCGAGCGCACGAAGGCGGCGGCCTCCGGGTCCCTCCAGATGTTCACCTCGGTGTATGTCAGCCCCGAGAAGCGCAGCCGCAGCCGCAGTTTCATGCAGTACGGGCAGCCGGGCCGCCAGTAGACAACCATGCCGTCGCGGTCCCCGGTCATCGAGTGCCCTTCCGTTCACGTCCGTTGATCGAACTCAGCCAACCGCGTGGCGGCGGCAGGGGCAAGGGTCCACAGGTGTCAACTGTCGGTTGACACCCCCGCACTGTCAACCTAGGGTTGCCCCATGACGAAGCCGCTCGGGCCCAACCCGCCCATCCGTCTCGACGACCTCATCGAGGCGATCAAGAAGACCCACACCGACGCACTGGAGCAGCTCACCGGAGCAGTCGTCGCCGCGGATCACCTCGGCGAGATCGCCGACCACCTCATCGGCCACTTCGTCGACCAGGCACGGCGCTCGGGCGCCTCGTGGACGGACATCGGCCGGAGCATGGGCGTCACCCGGCAGGCCGCCCAGAAGAGGTTCGTGGCCAAGAAGCCCGACGAGACGGCGGACCTGGATCCGAGTCAGGGATTCGGGCGGTTCACCGAGCAGGCCCGGAACGTCGCCGTGGGCGCGCACAACGAGGCCCACGCGGCCCGCAACGACGAGGTACGCACCGAGCACCTGATCCTCGGGCTCCTCGGAGACCCCGACACCCTCGCCGCCCGGGTGATCACGGGTCAGGGCGTGTCACCGGCCGCGGTCCGCGAGGCCGCAGCCCTCGCCCTGCCGGCCGCGGCAGACGAGGTCCCCGAACTGATCCCGTACGACGCGGGAGCGCGCAAGGTGCTGGAGCTGACGTTCCGGGAGGCGCTGCGACTGGGCCACGACTACGTGGGGACGGAGCACATCCTGCTCGCCCTGCTGGAGTTCGAGGGCGGCTCGGGCGTACTCACAGGGCTGGGCATCGACAAGGAGGCGGCCACGGCGGCCGTCGTCGCGGAGCCCGCCGCCGGGGAAAAGGGAGCGGCGGCCGGGGGTGCCGACAGCTAGGGTGAGGTCATCGAGCGCCCGGTGCGCAGGCAACGGATACTTCTTTCTGCAAAAAAGAGGACCCAGGTTCGAATCCTGGCGGTCCGGCTCAGGCCGGGCTGTGGTGCAGCGGCCCAGCATCTTGTCTCCGTCGCCGACTTCGATCTCGGGCGCCCGTACGCCTCGATGCCGCCCCGCCGGGGGCGGCATCGCGCGTTCCCGACCCGGTCAGTGGACGGAGAATCCGCCGTCCACGAAGATCGACTGCCCGGTGACGTACGACGAGGCCGCGCTCGCCAGGAACACCGCGGCGCCGGCGAAGTCCTCGGCCAGGCCGTTGCGGCCGACCATCGTGCGGGCGGCCAGTGCCGCCACCTTTCCGGGATCGGACGACAGCCGCTGGTTGAGCGGCGTCATGACGAAGCCGGGCACCAGGGTGTTGGACGTGACGCCGCGCGGGGACCAGGCCTCGGCCTCCGAGCGGGCGAGCGACTCCAGCGCACCCTTGGAGACCCCGTAGGCCCCGCTCTGCACGAACGCCCGGTGCGCCTGCTGTGACGTGATGTGGATGATCCGCCCGTAACCCCGCTCCGCCATGCCCGGTCCGTACCGCCGGCCCAGCAGGTGGGGAGCCTTGAGGTTCACCGCCATCGTGGTGTCCCACACGTCCTCGTCGAGCTCGTCCATCGGCGGCCGCAGATTGATTCCCGCGCAGTTGACGAGGATGTCCGGCTCGCCGAACACGGCCGCCGCCTCCTCGCCCGCCGTGCGCACACCCTCGCTCGTCCCCAGATCCGCGCTCACCCACGCGGCCCGGCAGCCGTCGGCCGTGAGCTCGTCGGCGGTCCGCTTCAACTCCGTCTCCCTGCGCGCCACGACCACGACACTCGCACCCGCGTGTGCGAGCGCCCCGGTGATCGCACGGCCGATGCCGGAACTGCCGCCGGTCACCACGGCGACCCGGCCGTCCAGGGAGAAGAGTTCCAAGAGATAGTTCTGCGATGTCATGTCCGCAGCTTATGGAGGTTGCCCAGGGCAACCCGTCCCCGGTCCCGAATCTGGAACAGTCGCGCGCCCTGCGGTGTGCAACAGGCCTGAGGTGGGATCCTAGTGGTATGAACATCCCTTTCCTGGACAACTGGCGTAAGCGTCAGGGCGGTACGCAGGGGGTGGCTCTCGCGGCTGCCGTCCGAACCGATCCTGACGGCATCGCCGAACTGTTCGCAGAATGCGAGCTCTTGCGTGCCCGGGCAGGGCAGGCCGGACTCGAACTCGACGACAGCCCCGCCTCGTTGTCCGCGCTCGACCAGCTCCCGCCGCTGTGGCGCGACGACCCGGAGGAGCTTCCCTGGCTCGGCAACGACGCGGGCCTGTACCTCGGCACCGTTCTCGTGCGCACCGTCCCCGGAGCGGTGTGGGACATCCTGGCCGGCGGCCGGCCCGTCGTGCGCCTGGTCTCGGGCCGGGAGATCGACGTCGTCGCGGCAGGTCTGGACTGGGCGATGTCGGGCAGCCCCGAGCTCTCCGAGATGTACGCGGAGTCGGCCGAGACCGGTCCGGACCCCAAAGCGCGATAAGCAGCCTTATGCGCTATTGGTGCGTGTCGGGCGAGAAGTCCGTTGCGGGCCTGGATAGTTTGCGCTGACCTCGACACAGCGATAAGTGGGTAGGGCAGCGTATGGCCGTCGATCCGTTGATCGAGCTGCGGGACGTACACAAGTACTTCGGAGAGTTGCACGTTCTGCAGAGCATCAATCTCACCGTCGGCCGCGGGGAGGTGGTGGTGGTCATCGGCCCCTCCGGATCAGGCAAATCAACGCTCTGCCGGACCATCAACAGACTCGAGACGATCGAGTCCGGCTATATCGCCATCGACGGGACACCCCTTCCCGAGGAGGGGAAGGGGCTCGCTCAGCTCAGGGCCGAAGTCGGCATGGTCTTCCAGTCGTTCAACCTGTTCGCGCACAAGACCGTGCTGGACAACGTCTCGCTCGCCCAGATCAAGGTCCGCAAGCGCAAGAAGGACGAGGCCGACCAGCGGTCCCGCGAACTGCTGGAGCGGGTCGGGCTCGCCTCGCAGGCCGACAAGCTCCCCGCCCAGCTCTCCGGCGGCCAGCAGCAGCGCGTGGCCATCGCCCGCGCGCTGGCGATGGACCCCAAGGCGCTCCTCTTCGACGAGCCCACCTCGGCGCTCGACCCGGAAATGATCAACGAGGTGCTCGAGGTCATGCAGCAGCTCGCCCGGGAGGGCATGACCATGGTGGTCGTCACGCACGAGATGGGGTTCGCCCGGTCCGCGGCCAACCGCGTGGTGTTCATGTCCGAAGGCTGCATCATCGAGGACCGCACACCGGAGGACTTCTTCACCGCCCCGGAGAGCGACCGCGCCAAGGACTTCCTGTCCAAGATCCTCAAGCACTGACAGGGGGCACCGTGTTGCGTACGAGAAGAATCGCGACCGCGCTGGCCTGCTTCCTGCTCGCCGTGCTCGTCGCCGGCTGCGGCCGGGAGGGCAGCCCACCCGTCAAGGGGCCGAAGGCCGGGGCGCTGCCCCAGTACACGGTCGACAAGGAATTCGAGCTGCCCGAGTCGGAGACCTGGACGAAGGCCAAGAAGCGTGGATACCTGGTCGTCGGCGCCAAGGAGGACCAGCCCTATCTCGGCGAGAAGGATCCGGCCACCGGCATCTACTCCGGCTTCGACATCGAGATCGCCCGCATGATGGCAGCGTCCCTCGGGTTCGAACCGGACACGATCCGCTTCCGGACCATCGCTTCCGCCAACCGTGAGACGGCACTCCAGAACGGGCAGATCGACTACTACGTCGGCACCTACACGATCAACGACATGCGCAAGAAGCTCGTCGGCTTCGCAGGGCCGTACTACATGGCCGGGCAGGGGCTGCTGGTGCGCACCGACGAGAACGACATCAACGGGCCGCAGGACCTGGCGGGCAAGACCGTCTGCTCGGCCGCCGGATCCACCCCGTACCAGCGCATCGCCGCCGACTACCCGAAGGCGGACCTCGTCGCCTACGACACGTACTCGATCTGCGTCGACAACCTCCTGACCTACCAGGTCGACGTCGTCACCACCGATGACGCCATCCTGCTGGGCTTCGCGGCCAAGGCCCCGGACGAGATGAAGGTCGTCGGCAAGCCCTTCTCCGAGGAGCCCTACGGCATCGGCGTCCCGCGCAGCGACAACGCGCTGCGCTTCGCCCTCAACGACGCCCTCGAAGAGAACGAGAAGAACGGCAACTGGAAGAAGGCGTTCGAGGCCACGCTGGGCCTGTCCGGGGTGCCCGCGCCGACACCCCCGCCCATCGACAGCTATCCGGCGAACTGAGGGGCCGGCCACCATGGATGTACTCACAGAGAACTTCTCCCTCTACGGTGACGGCTTCCTCGGCACCGTGGAGCTCACCGTCTACGCCTCGATCCTGGCGCTCGTGCTCGGCTTCCTCATGGCGTCCTTCCGGGTCGCGCCCGTCGGCTCGCTCCGGGTGATCGGCACCGTCTGGGTGGCGGTGCTCCGCAACACCCCGCTGACGCTGCTCTTCTTCGCCGTCCTGCTGGGGCTGCCGCGCTTCGGGCTGGTGCTGCCCTTCGAGGTCTTCGCGGTCCTCGCCCTCGGCTGCTACACCTCGGCCTTCATCTGCGAGGTGCTGCGCTCCGGCATCAACACCGTGGACACGGGACAGGGCGAGGCGTCCCGCAGCCTCGGTATGTCCTTCGGCCAGACGCTGGGCAACGTCGTACTGCCGCAGGCTTTCCGCTCGGTGATCCCGCCGATCGGATCGACGCTCATCGCCCTCGCCAAGAACTCGGCGATCGCCGGAGCGTTCAGCGTCACCGAGCTGCTCGGTACGTACAAGCCCCTCAACGAACTCGGCTACAGCATCATCTGGACCTTCGTCTGGATCGCCGTCGGATATCTGATCATCACCCTGACCATCAGTGCGCTCTTCAACGTCATGGAGAAGCGCTGGGGAGTCGCCCGATGACCCACTCCACCGTCTCCGCGACCGCGCTCTACGACATTCCGGGGCCGGTCACCCGCAAGAGACACTTCACCTACGGGATCATCTCGACGATCGTGATCCTGGCGCTGGTCGGCTGGGTCCTGTACCTGCTCTTCGACACGGACCAGTTCACCAGCGAGAAGTGGGCGCCCTTCACCTACAAGGGCATCCAGGAGCTGCTGCTCCGCGGGCTCGGCAACACCCTCAAGGCGTTCGCGTACGCGGCGGTGCTCTCCCTGGCGCTCGGGGCCGTGCTCGCCGTCGGGCGGCTGTCGGTGCACCGCCCGGTGCGCTGGATCTCGACGTTGCTGGTCGAGTTCTTCCGGGCCATGCCCGTCCTGGTGATGATCTTCTTCATCTTCGTCGCGCTGAAGGTGCAGCCGCTGCCCGCGCTGGTGGCCGGACTGACGCTCTACAACGGCTCCGTGCTCGCCGAGGTCTTCCGTACCGGGATCAACTCGGTCGACCGGGGCCAGCGGGAGGCGGGGTACGCCCTCGGCATGCGCAAGACGCAGGTCACCACCTTCGTCCTGGCCCCGCAGGCCGTGCGTGCCATGCTGCCCACCATCATCAGTCAGCTGGTGGTGGCCCTGAAGGACACCTCGCTCGGCTATCTGATCACCTACGAGGAGTTCCTCCACGCGGGCAAGCTGATCGCCTCGAACCTCGACTACGGCCTCCCCTTCATCCCCGTGGTGATGGTGATCTCGCCCATCTACATCGGGATGTGCATGCTGCTCTCCTGGTTCGCCACCTGGGTGGCCAGACGGGAGAGGCGCAACCCGAAGACCAGGTCGGCGGGCGTGACCCCCGCCGAACCAGGGACGCTCCTGCCGGGCGCGAAGTAACCGACAGCCGCCCCACGGGGCGGACCGGAAAGGGCAGTGCCCGCCCGGCAGCAGCCGGTGATCACTCCTCGCGCAAGCGGAACCGGGACAGGCCCCGGTTCCGCGCCGGGCGGGGGGAAGGTCAGCTGTGTGCCGGTCGGATCGTGCTCGACGCGGAGCGGATCGAGGGTGTCGGTCATCAGGGCGGGCCGGTGTCCGTCCGTGGAACCTATAGGGGGCGTTGCCGAACAGCATGCCGAGGCCGAGCGGGCCCACGTCGCGGAGGAGGCGACGGGGGTGCCGCTCTCCTTCGTTCCGGTGACCGTGGCGTGCGGCTCGGCGCCGAGGGGCCGGTGGTCCGCGGAGCGGGGTACGGACGTGACAATCGCATGACGACGAGTGCCGACGAACGCCCGGCGGCAGGGCTCAGCCGGCCGCCCGGTGCGAGGCAGGGGGCGCGGCGGGCAGCGGGGCCTGCGCGGCGCGTGTCACATCGCCGATGACCTCGACCACATCGGGTCCGTACGCATGGGTGTTGACCACCTTCAGCAGCAGGACGAAGCTGTTGTTGCGGTGCTTGCGCTGCAGCTTCTCGTAGTTGCGGGCGAGGTAGCGCGATGCCGCCTGGTTGGTGATGGCGCGCTGTCCGCAGAACAGGAAGACGGGACGCGCGTCCTGACCACCCGTCAGCCGTGCGAGCAGGACGTGCTCGGCGACGCCGGACTCCAGGCGGTAGCGCTCCGAGCCCACCTGGAAGGCGGCGCGGTCCGGACCGGGCTCGGGGTCCGTATTGATCTTCACGCCGGGCAGCAGGGACTGCAGGTGAGCGGCCATCCGCCGGTTCGACACCGGACCGCCGACACAGAACTCCGTACGCTCACCGAACCCTTGCTGCGTCCCGTCGTGGGACACGATCTGCGCATGGGCCTGGCAGTCCTTGATCAGCGCCGAGAGCTCGAGCAGGGCGAAGACGTCGTGGCGGTGGACGGCGCCGTCGCCGCCGGCCTCACGATTCACCACGAGCACGCACTCGGAGTTCCCGGGCAGTCCGAAGAATGCCTGCTTGCGGCGGAGTCTGCGCCGCCACAGGTAGGTACGGGCGAGCCAGCCCAGGGAGGCGCTGAGTCCGGCGGCTATGACACCCAGCACGATGTTGCGCACGTCGTCAGTCATGGGCGGGCATATTAGCGGTCATCCGAGCCCGTGTCCGAGGCGGTCCTGTGGATCCGGGCGGGGCGGCGTTACCCTGCGCGGACGATCCTTCACTGGAGGTACGGATGCGTCGTTCCGTCGGCCGGAATGTGTCGTTCTTGAGCGTGTTCGCTGTCATCGGTTCGCTCGGTGCCGCGGCCCCGGCGGCATCGGAGCCGTCCGGGCCACCACCCAAGTCGCCGGTCGCGGTGGGATACGGGGGAGCGGTCGCGAGCGTCGACGCGGATGCCTCGGCGGCCGGGATCGAGGTGCTCCGCAAAGGGGGCAACGCAGTTGACGCCGCCGTGGCGACCGCGGCGGCGCTGGGTGTCACGGAGCCCTACTCGGCGGGTATCGGAGGCGGAGGCTACTTCGTCCTGTACGACGCCGAGAAGCGCACGGTGCAGACCATCGACGGCCGTGAGACCGCGCCGCGCAGCGCGGACTCAGCGCTCTTCCTGGAGAACGGGCAGCCGATCCCGTTCAACGACGCCGTCACCAGCGGCCTCGGAGTCGGTACCCCCGGTACCCCGGCCACCTGGGAGAAGGCCCTCGACGCCTGGGGCAGCAAGCCGCTGCGGCAACTGCTGAAGCCGGCCGAGCGGCTCGCCCGCGACGGATTCGTCGTGGACGGCACCTTCCGCTCACAGACCGCGGGGAACCAGGCGCGGTTCGCCGACTTCCCGGCGTCCGCGGAGCTCTTCCTGCCCGAGGGGCAGCTCCCCGTGGTCGGATCGGTCTTCAAGAACCCCGATCTCGCCCGTACGTACGAGACGTTGGGCCGCGAGGGCATCGACGAGCTGTACCGCGGCGGGCTGGCCCAGGACATCGTGGAGACGGTGCGCAAGCCCCCCGTCGACCCGGCCGCGACCCGCGTGGTCCGTCCGGGAGACCTGACGGTCAAGGACCTGAAGTCCTACCGGGCCCTGCGCCAGGCCCCCACCAAGGTCGGCTACCGCGGCCTGGACGTCTACGGCATCGCGCCCTCCTCCTCCGGTGGTACGAGCGTGGGCGAGGCGCTCAACATCCTTGAGTCGACCGACCTTTCGAAGGCGAGCCAGACGCAGTACCTGCACCGGCTCATCGAGGCGAGCAGGATCGCCTTCGCCGACCGGGGACGCTGGCTCGGTGATCCCGCGTTCGAGGACGTGCCGACACGGGAGTTGCTCAGCCAGCGCTTCGCCGACTCGCGCGAGTGCCTGATCAAGGACGACGCGGTGCTCACCAGCCCGCTCGCGCCGGGAGACCCCCGCCACCCCGCCCCGTGCGCTGCCGGGGGCACCGCGGCCCCGACGACGTTCGAGGGCGAGAACACGACGCATCTGACCGCCGCCGACAAATGGGGCAATGTCGTGGCGTACACGCTGACCATCGAATCGACGGGCGGCAGCGGTATCACCGTGCCGGGGCGCGGTTTCCTGCTCAACAACGAGCTGACGGACTTCTCCTTCGCGCCCGCCGACCCGGCGGTCCACGACCCGAACCTTCCCGGTCCGGGCAAGCGCCCGCGGTCGTCGATCTCGCCGACCATCGTGCTGGAGCACGGCAAGCCCGTACTGGCCCTGGGATCGCCGGGCGGTTCGACGATCATCACCACCGTGCTGCAGACGCTCACCGGGCAGCTGGACCGGGGGCTGCCGCTCGTCGAAGCGATCGCCGCGCCCCGTGCCAGTCAGCGGAACTCGGCCACGACCGAGATCGAACCCGGGCTGTGGGACAGCACGGTACGCGGGGAGCTCGAATCGCTCGGTCACGTCTTCAGGATGAACCCGGAGATCGGAGCGGCCACCGGTGTCCAGCGGCTGCGCGACGGGCGGTGGCTCGCGGCCGCGGAAAAGGTGCGGCGGGGCGGTGGCTCGGCCATGGTGGTGCATCCGAGCGGACGTTCATGACCGATCGGCAGTAGCAGTGCCCTCGGGGCCGGTACGACGCGCTCAGCCGCGTCGTACCGGCCCCGAGGCGTGACCCGGCCGGGTCCGTCCCGGCCGGGTCGGCAAGGAAGGGCCCGCCGGGGTTCTTCGCGTCCAGTGAAAGGCATCCCCCACGGTGCGTACACGAATGCTCGTTCTCTCCGTCGTCTCAGGCGCCGCTCTGCTTGCCGCCGCGGCCTTTCCGGCCGCGGCTCTCCCCGCACTCGCCGGCGGTTACGGCGGGGAGACCGGGACGGACGCGGTGAGCGCTGCCGACCTCCTGGCGCGGGTGAAGACCTGCACCCCGATCTCGCACGGGAAGTACCGAACGGACCAGGGCGGCCCGGCGAAGGTTCCGGTGTGCGGGACGAAGGGAGCCGTGTTCTGGGAGGCGGACATGGACATCGACTGCGACGGTGCGGTCACCGCTGCCTGTAGCAGGAAGACCGACCCCTCCTTCCTGCCCGACACGGCGTTCCAGACCTCGGGCGGCAAGCCCCTGGACTCCGCCCGGCTGCCGTACGTCGTCGTGCCCGGCCCCGGCCCTCTCTGGAACCACACCAGGTCCGGGATCATGGGCGGCGGCGTGGCCGCCGTCATCTACCGCGGAAAGGTCCAGTACGCCGTCGTCGGGGACACCGGCCCCATCGGGATCATCGGCGAGGCGTCGTACGCCGCCGCGGAGGCGCTCGGGATCGATCCCGACCCGAAGACCGGCGGGACCGCGTCCGGTGTCACCTACATCCTGTTCAAGGACTCCAGGGTGTCGCCGATCGAGAGCCCTGAGGCGGCCGTCACCGCCGGCCGGGAGCTGGCCCGGAAGTTCGTCGCCGACGACGGGGCTTGATGCGGAGGTCCGGCTCGCGCTCCTGCGGCCTGGGGCCGCGGCCGACGCTCAGAGCGCCGTCAGGATGCGGGGGCCGCTGTCCGTGACGGCCACCGTGTGCTCGGCGTGGGCGGCCCGGCTGCCGTCTGTCGTGCGGAGGGTCCAGCCGTCCGGGTCCGGACGGAAGTCGTCGCGGCCGCTGCCGATCAGCATCGGTTCGATGGCGATGACCATCCCGTGCCGCAGTGGCATGCCACGGCCGGCCGGGCCCTCGTTCGGCACGGACGGGTCCTCGTGCATCGTCCGGCCCACGCCGTGGCCGCCGAAGTCCTCCATGATGCCGTAGCCGGCATCCCGGCACACCGTGCCGATCGCGTGGGCGATGTCGCCGATCCGGTTGCCGACGCGCGCCGCCGCGATACCGGCGTCCAGGGCCGCGAAGGCCGCGTCGATCAGCAGGGTGTCGGCGGGACGGGCACGGCCGACGGTGAAGCTTACCGCCGAGTCGCCGACCCAGCCGTCCAGCGTCGCGCCCGCGTCGATGCTCACCAGATCACCGTCGCGGAGCCGGTAGTCGGTCGGGATGCCGTGCACGATCGCGTCGTTCACGGACGCGCAGATCACCGCGGGGAACGGGGTGGGAGCGAAGTGCGGCCGGTAGTTGAAGAACGGCGAGGTGGCCCCCGCCTCCCGCAGGATCTCGCGCGCGGTTCCGTCGAGTTCGCGCAGCGAAACGCCGACCGCGGCCGCCTTCTGTACGGAAGTGAGTACCTGCGCGACGACCCGGCCGGCCTCACGCATGGCTTCGATCTGTGTGTCTGTCTTGAGCTGCACCATGCCAATTACTATACCGGTCGAAGCGGTATTACAATGACGGCATGGTACGGACACCCCTGACCCCGGAAGAGCGCCGCCGCGGCGAGCGGCTCGGCGAGCTGCTGCGTGAGGCACGCGGCGGACGCAGCATGGTCGCCGTCGCCGCGAACGCCGGCATCTCCGCCGAGACGCTCCGCAAGATCGAGACGGGCCGGGCCCCCACCCCCGCGTTCTTCACCGTGGCGGCGGTGGCGGGCGTCCTCGGCCTGTCGATGGACGACGTGCTGGCGCGGTGCGCGCCCGAGCCGGAACCGGTGGCCGGACCGCCGTCGGCGTCCCGGCCCGTACCCGCGTCCGGACCGCTCCCCGGGGTGCTGCCCGCAACGGGGGCGCTGCCGCTCACGGCATAGGGCGGAGTAGGGTCACGCCCGTGACTCTCCAGGACTTCGCCCGCAGCGAGTACGTCAGCCTGACCACGTACCGGAAGGACGGCACGCCCGTCGCCACGCCCGTCTGGGCCGCGGCGGACGGCGACGTGCTGTACGTCTGGACGCGGAGCGATTCGTGGAAGGTGAAGAGGCTGCGCAACGACCCCCGGGTCGTCGTCACCGTGTGCGATGTCCGCGGCCGGATCGCCGAGGGCGCGCCGAGTGCCGAAGGGGCCGCCCGGCTGCTCGACGGGACGGAAATGACGCGGGTACGCAAGGTACTTGCCCGCAAGTACACCTGGAAGTTCTGGATGGTGGACTGGCCCGCCATGGTCGTACGGCTCGGCAAGCGCCCCCACACCGGGATCGCCGTCACCTTCTGAGGGGCGCGCGCCGCCCGTCCCGCGCTCCGGACGCACCACGCCCGAAAAGCGCGCGTAGCCCGCGTGTAACACGCCTGCGGTCGAATGCCAGCGGACTGGAATGTTCCAGTCGGCAGTCGGTGAGGGCGATGGTGACAGTGCATCAACCTGCGTGGGAAACAAGGAAGTTCGCACAGTACCTAAGAGGTCTTGCGGCCCTGCTCGATCCCGGACAGGGCTGGTACGGAGTCTTCTGCGCGCGCGATCCTGAGGGCATGCGCGCCTGCTTCGACGGCGTGGAGGTGCCCCCCTGGGACGTCGTCGAATCACTCCTCCAGGACCTCGCCGCGGCCCGCGGCAACCACGTCGCCGCGCAGGAATCCGTACGGGCCGCCGCGCTGTACACCGCCTCCGCCGGTGCGCACGACCGGCGGCCGGGCGGACGGCATGCCCTCGTCGACCGCCTGGGGCTCATGCTCCGGGAACAGACCCACGCCGCCCAGCGGTTGCGGGCTGCCGGGACCGGGGCACACGTGTCGGCTGCGGAGCCTGACGCCCTGGCCTGGGCACGCGACGACCATGCCCGCGCCACGGCCCGCTGCGCGGAACTCCGCGACCGGCTGGCTGCCGTCGAGAACACCCTGCCGGACAACTGGTTCCGCGCTGAAGAGGGCGGGGACACACCGGAACCGGAACGCGCCGGGGCCACGCACCTGGTCCCCGAACCCCGCCGCCCGTCCGGGACGCGGGCCCAGGACACCGTTCCCCAGCCGGAGGCGCGGCCCGCAGCCAGGCGCAGGAAACCGCGCGGAGCCCGCTTCGCCGGCCTGGAGATGGAGGACGACACGGAGGCGGCCCCCGCCCCGTCCGTCGTCCCCGTGCTGCCCGAGCCCTCACCGGCCACCGCCGCACCGCGCGGCGCCCGCTTCGGCGGTGCTCCCGCGGAGAGCGCAACCGCGTCGGCGCCGCAGGCCGCCGCCCCCGACCCGGCCGCCCGCCGCGCCGCCGACGACGCCGTCGCACTGCTCGTACGGCTGCGCGCGGAGGGCCGCAGCGGCGAGGCGCACGTGGTGCTCTGCGAAGCGGCGGCCTGGCCGGCCGGGCATCTGCCGGTACTCGCCGTGGCCCTGCACCGGGCGGGTCTGGCCACCGACTGGGGCACCCTGCTGTGGGAGGTGTCCTCCCTGCCGCCCGCCGAACTCGCCGCTGCTGCAGGGGCGTTGGCTGCAGCGGGGCGCGCCGAAGACTGCGGACAGCTGCTCCGGCAGGGGGTGGCCCGGCCCGCTTCGGAGATCGCCGACGCCGTGGTCGCCCTCGACCGGGCCGGCCTGGAACCCGAGGCGCGGGCCCTGCTGGGCGCCTTCGTACGCGTACGGACGGCACAGGACGCTGCGCTGATCGCCGAGGGCGCTCCGAGCCACCTCGTCCCCCAACTGCTCGCCGCCGCCCGGGAGGTGTCCCCGGCGCGGGAGTGGGACCTGGTCCACGCCCTGCGGGTGGCGGGCATCGCGGCACCGTAGACGGCGGCCGGGGTGCAACGCGACAACGTCCGCCCTGAACTCCGGCGGGGAGTTCTTCCCTATGCGAGATGCCCGTGCTGGTCCGGGACCGGAGACCTTTCCCGGCTAAGGGTTGTCCCGCGCAAATGACCTTCTGGTCGCCTCAGGCATGCTTGGCCGTTGTGCCCGCTGCCTTATCCGGCGAGTGCGAGGTTGTGCGTGCGGGCGATGCCGAGCATGGCGTAATGGACGCCGTCCCCTTTGAGACGGCAGTCGCGAAGGATCTTCCAGGTCTTCATGCGGGCGAAGACGTGCTCGGCGCGGGCGCGGACCTGCTTGTGAGACTTGTTGTGCGCCTGCTTTCACTCGGGCAGTTCTTCGCCTTTGCGGCGGCGGTGGGGCATGACAAGTCCGGTGCCCGGATAGCGGCCGTCGGCGATCGTCGTGGTTCTGCCGACGGCGGCTTTGGCGCCGGATTCCTCCCATGCCTTCAAGTCGTTGCGGTTCCCGGCAAGAGGCCGGGCGACCACGACGACCAGTCGGGTATCGGCGTCGATGACGACCTGGTGGTCTGTGGAGTACCTGTAGTTCTTGGACTGCGCGGCAATGGCGTGGTCCCGGGAGGGGGCCAGGGTGCCGTCCACGATGAGCACGGCGTCCTTGGCGAACCGCTTGTGGTGCTGGAGCGCGAGCATCGGCCCGAGGGGGTCGATGATCCGGTCCGCGGCCGACTTGGACACCCCGAACAGCGGGGCGAGTTGCCGCATGGTCAGGTTCGTGCGCCGGTAGGCCGCGACCAACAGGGCCCGGTCCTCCAACGGCAGACTCCACGGTCGGCCCCTGCGGACTGCGTCCGCACACTCGCGCCGCAGAACCGTCACCAACTTCCCGAACTGGCGCGGGCTGAGCTCGGTGAACGGGACTATCCAGGACTGCTCCGACGCGGTGATCACACCAGCCACTACATGATCGTTTCACTCGATGAGAAGCAACCACCGTCCCGTACCCTCACGGCCTGAGTCGGTCCAGAATGTCGCCGTGGCAGACCAAGAGCACAACGAGGCAGCGGTACGCACATTCCTATCGTGCGCCACCGACGTGGCGCGACTGATGGATCTCGGGGACGCGGCCGACGTGCCGGAAGCCCGCCGCGCACGGCACCTTGCCTACGCGTTGCGCAAGCCACTGCTCGAACGCGCCCACCTGCCCGAAGAGTTCTTCGCCCCGTTGACGGCCGCAGCCGTCTACGATCCGGACCCCAGCTTCTGCCGCTGGTTCGTCGAACCAGCGGTCTACGTCTTCGGCCGCCGCCGGGTCATGACCGCACTGCTCGACTACCTTCGGACCGGTACGGACGCCGAGCAGGCAGGCGCCGAGCGGGCCTGGTACTGCGCCCATGTGCCGCTCCGCGCTGACCGTTCCCCGGCCTATGCACCAGGCGGAAGCCGCGATCCTGCCCTGGATGAGTCCCGCGATGTGAGGGACGAGTGGCGGGAAACCCTGCGGCGATCGGCAAGGTGACCTGGCCGCCTCGAAGCCTGAGCCAGCCCGATTGCCGCGGGGCAGCTACTCTTCCTGACCAGTTACGGGACAACCCTTAGCTGATGGAAAGCTCCTCGATTCCGTTCTGCGGCCGAGAGATGGCGGGCATATAACGGTCGGTAGGAATGGATCTATGCAGAACGGCAACCATGGAGCGGCCGAACTTATTGCCCGAGCCGCCTGCAATGGCAGGAGCGGTTTCGGGGGGATATCCTGGGAGACCCGATCTTCATCAGAAATTTCTAGTGGATTCGGATGGCCTGTTGTAGGGGGAGGAAGTGCGTCGCGCCACGACTCGTTCGGCACTTGCAGAGCTTTCGGAGATGGGTTTCCTCGAAATTCGGACGACGGCTCGGACCGGTAAAATTTACGTCGAAGACGAGATTCTCGACCCCGATGATCCGAGCGACGTCAGTGCAATGTCCAGGATCTATATGATCTCTGATGCGTGTCACGGGTTCGTCAATTCTTCCAGGCGTCCTCAATTGTTTTTCGGGGAGCGAAGCGCCAGGAAGGTCTTGGAATGCCGTTGGTCGTCCAGTGGGCCGGCAGGGCGTCGCTGGATTCGATCGCGCTTTCGGCTCATCGGGGATGGCTATTCGGAGCTGTTGGGGAGCGTCATTGATGGCGCAGCGGGCCATGATCGGTAAATTTGTACACCCTCATCCCCGCGTGGGGCGCTGGGTCGGCTGAGCCGACGGCCGTGACTGGTGTGAGATCTGCCCCGAAAGATTGACTGGGGGGTGATGGCCGAACCGGGTGAGGGGCCTTGAAGCGTAGAACGGTGGCGGCTGCTGCGGCCGTAGCTACGGGTATGGCGTTGTTCGGGGGTGGAATGCCTGTCGGACGTGCAGACGATCAAAATCTCCCTGGACGTCGTCGGCGCCTCGCTCCCGGAGCCCTGCTGCGTTCCGGACGACTGGGAGGCCATGGCCGCGCTCCAGCACGAGGGCGGGCTCGTGCCCCGCGACAGCGACCCGGTGGACGCCGACCCGAAGCAGCGCTTCACGGATCCCCAGCACACCGTCGTCGTCACCGCCGTCGCCGGATCCATCGCGCCGGCGCGGGCGGCGGGGCAGCGGTGACCGGACCGCCGCTGGCCGACCGCCTCCAGCCCTTACTGTCGGCGGCCAAGGGGCCGGGCGCAGCGGTGGCGGCCGTACGCGGTGACGAACGTGCGGTGCTCTGCCACGGGCCGGTCGGGGAGGACACCCGGTTCGAGACGGGCTCGCTCACCAAGACGTTCACCGCCCTGCTGCTCGCCGAGCTGGCCGCCAGGGGCGAGGTCAGTTACGGCGACCGCGCCGTCCGCTACCTGCCGTTCAGGCTTCCCGGGCCGCCCCTCACCCTTCTCCACCTGGCCACCCACACCTCCGGGCTGCCCCGGCTGCCTCCCGGGCTCCTCTCCCGCGCGGTCCGCAGCGGATGGTTCAGCAACCCGTACGCGGGCTTCTCCGAGACGGATCCTCTGGTGTCGCTCGCCCGCACCCGGCTCCGGCACCGGCCCGGTTCCCGGGTCCACTACTCCAATTTCGGCGGA
Source organism: Streptomyces sp. NPDC005566 (assembly GCF_040605575.1). Classification (NCBI taxonomy): domain Bacteria; kingdom Bacillati; phylum Actinomycetota; class Actinomycetes; order Kitasatosporales; family Streptomycetaceae; genus Streptomyces; species Streptomyces sp. NPDC005566. Next base: position 326,438 of record NZ_JBEXDB010000009.1, read on the forward strand.
GGCCTGCTGGGCCACGTGCTTGCCCGTGCGGCGGGCGGAGCCGGGGGCGACTGCGCCGCGCTTCCGGCCGAGCGCGTCATCGATCCCCTCGGCCTGGCCGATACCGACTGCGATCCCAACCGGCCCCAGGCCACCGGACATTGGCGCGGCAGAGTGCGTCCAGCCCTGTTGATGCCCGGACTGGTCGCCGTCGGCGCGGTGCGGTCCAGCGTCCGGGACCTGCTCCGCGTCCTTGCCGCGCTGATCGCCCCGGACACCGCTCCCGGCCTCTTGCTGCGTACCGCGCTCGCCGAGGTCCAGTGCCCCCGGCTGAGTGTTCCGCGGACCGGTTCGCGGCTGTGCCTCATCTGGAACCTCCGGCCACGCCCGGACGGAGCACTGCTCCACCACTCCGGTGGGACACGGGGTTTCACCGCGTTCGCGGGCTTCCTCCCCGGCTCCGGTTCCGGACTCGTCGCGTGGACGAACTCGGCTCCCACCCCGCTCGCGCCCTTCGTCCAGGCCGCCTACGGGACCCTGCGCGCACTGGACCGGCCGCCTCCGGGAGCGGTGTGGACCGCTCGGGTGTGAAACATGATCGACTCCGCCGGTTCACGGCGATGGTCTTGCCCCGTTGTGTGACGGGGCTTACGTTCTCCTCCTATGCATCGTGTCTACGGGCGTAGAAAACGCGTAGAGGCTCTCTGACGCCGCGTCGAAGGAGCAGCTCATGTCCCACGTCGTACGTGCCGCACTTGTCCAGGCGACCTGGACCGGCGATACCGAATCCATGATCGCCAAGCATGAGGACCATGCTCGCGAGGCAGCCCGGCAGGGCGCGAAGATCATCGGCTTCCAGGAGGTGTTCAACGCCCCGTACTTCTGCCAGGTGCAGGAGCCCGAGCACTACCGCTGGGCGGAAGCCGTCCCGGACGGCCCCACCGTCCGGCGGATGCAGGATCTGGCCCGGGAGACGGGCATGGTGATCGTCGTGCCGGTCTTCGAGCTCGAACAGTCCGGCTTCTACTACAACACCGCGGCGGTGATCGATGCCGACGGCTCGTACCTCGGCAAGTACCGCAAGCACCACATCCCCCAGGTCAAGGGCTTCTGGGAGAAGTACTACTTCAAGCCGGGGAACGCCGGCTGGCCGGTCTTCGACACCGCCGTCGGCAGGGTCGGCGTCTATATCTGCTACGACCGGCACTTCCCCGAGGGGTGGCGTCAACTCGGCTTGAAAGGTGCCCAGTTGGTCTACAACCCGTCGGCCACCTCGCGGGGCCTCTCCAGCCACCTGTGGCAGCTGGAACAGCCCGCCTCCGCCGTCGCCAACGAGTACTTCGTCGCCGCGATCAACCGCGTCGGCCAGGAGGAGTACGGCGACAACGACTTCTACGGCACGAGCTACTTCGTCGACCCGCGCGGCCAGTTCGTCGGCGAGGTCGCCAGCGACAAGGCGGAGGAACTCGTCGTGCGCGACCTCGACTTCGGCCTCATCGACGAGGTGCGGCAGCAATGGGCGTTCTACCGGGACCGCCGGCCGGACGCGTACGACGGGCTGGTGGAGCCGTGACCGGACTGCACGAGCGGCATCTGGCCGTCAGCCCCGACTGGCTCGCCCTCTACTACCGGCAGCCGCTGGAGATCACCCACGGCGAGGGGCGCCACGTCTGGGACGCGGACGGCAACCGCTACCTCGACTTCTTCGGCGGCATCCTCACCACCATGACCGCGCACGCCCTGCCCGAGGTGACCAAGGCCGTCACCGAGCAGGCCGGCCGGATCATCCACTCCTCCACGCTCTACCTCAACCGTCCGATGGTGGAGCTCGCCGAGCGCATCGCCACGCTCTCCGGCATCCCCGACGCCCGGGTCTTCTTCACCACCTCGGGCACCGAGGCCAACGACACCGCCCTGCTGCTCGCCACCGCATACCGCAGGTCGAACCAGATCCTGGCGATGCGCAACAGCTACCACGGCAGGTCGTTCTCGGCGGTGTCCATCACCGGCAACCAGGCATGGTCGCCCACCAGCCTGTCACCGCTCCAGACGCTGTACGTCCACGGCGGCGTCCGGACCCGCGGACCGTACGCGGAGCTGAGCGACGCCCAGTTCATCAAGGCGTGCGTGGCCGATCTGGAGGATCTGCTCGGGCACACCAGGGAGCCCGCGGCGCTGATCGCCGAGCCCATCCAGGGCGTGGGCGGCTTCACCGCGCCGCCCGACGGGCTGTACGCGGCCTTCCGCGAGGTCCTCGACCGGCACGGCATCCTGTGGATCTCCGACGAGGTGCAGACCGGCTGGGGGCGGACCGGTGACCACTTCTGGGGCTGGCAGGCGCATGCCGAGAACGGACCGCCGGACATCCTGACCTTCGCCAAGGGCATCGGCAACGGCATGTCCATCGGCGGAGTCGTCGCACGCGCCGAGGTCATGAACTGCCTGGACGCCAACTCCATTTCGACGTTCGGCGGCTCTCCGGTCACCATGGCGGCGGGCCTGGCCAACCTCTCGTACCACCTGGAACACGACCTCCAGGGCAATGCCCGCCGGGTCGGCGGACTGCTCATCGAGCGGATCCGGGCGGTCGGTGCGGGCTGCGCGGCCGTGCGCGAGGTGCGGGGGAGGGGCCTCATGATCGGCATCGAACTGGTCAAACCCGGCACCGACGAGGCGAATCCGGAGGCCGCGGCCGCCGTACTCGAAGCGGCACGCGCGGGCGGACTGCTCATCGGGAAGGGCGGCGGTCACAGCACCAGCGTCCTGCGGATCGCACCGCCCCTGTCGCTCACCGTCGCCGAGGCCGAAGAGGGCGCGGCGATCCTTGCCGACGCCCTGCAAGCGGCGACCTGACCCCTGCTGCCCGCCGGAGCGCTCTGCCGCCCGGCGGGCAGCGCGCCGGGCGGCCGTTCGTTGGGCTGGTGGGGTACGCCGGGCCGGAAACAGAAACGTCTTCATGCGTGAGCAGCAGCGGTATTGCCACAGTGGGTAACCCACTTCTACGTTCTTTCACCACGCACCGTGTCTACGTGCGTAGACCCATTCCGCCACCGCGAGGAGGGGCACATGAGCCGCACCGTCATTCACGGCGGCCTCGTCATCACCGCGTCCGACGAGATCCACGCCGACGTACTCATCGAGGGTGGACGGATCGTCGCTCTCGCCGCCCACGGCACCGACGCGGCCGAGAGCTGGAGCGCCGACAGGAGAATCGACGCCACCGGGAAATACGTCATCCCGGGCGGTGTCGACGCGCACACACACATGGAGATGCCGTTCGGCGGGACCTTCGCCGCCGACACCTTCGAGACCGGCACCCGGGCCGCCGCCTGGGGCGGAACCACGACGATCGTCGACTTCGCCATCCAGAGCATGGGCAGGCCCCTGCGCGAAGGCCTCGACAGCTGGTACGCGAAGGCCGACGGCAACTGCGCCATCGACTACGCGTTCCACATGATCCTCTCCGACGTGAACGCCTCCTCGCTCAAGGAGATGGACCTCCTGGTGGCCGAGGGCATCACCTCGTTCAAACTGTTCATGGCCTACCCCGGCGTCTTCTACAGCGACGACGGCCAGATCCTGCGCGCCATGCAGCGGGCCTCCGGCAACGGCGGTCTGATCATGATGCACGCGGAGAACGGCATCGCCATCGACGTCCTCGTCGAGCAGGCGCTCGCCGAGGGCCGGACCGACCCGCGCTACCACGGTGACGTACGCAAAGTGGCACTGGAGGCGGAGGCCACCCACCGCGCCATCCAGCTCGCCAGGGTCGCCGGATCGCCGCTGTACGTGGTCCACGTCTCCGCCGACGAAGCCGTCGCGGAGATCGCAGCAGCCCGCCACAAAGGGCTCCCGGTCTTCGGTGAGACGTGTCCCCAGTACCTCTTCCTCTCCACGGACAATCTCGCCGAGCCCGACTTCGAAGGCGCGAAGTACGTCTGCTCCACCCCGCTGCGCCCCAAGGAACACCAAGAGGTGCTCTGGCGCGGCTTGCGGAACAACGACCTGCAGGTCGTCTCCACCGACCACTGCCCGTTCTGCTTCTCGGGGCAGAAGGAAATGGGCCGGGGCGACTTCTCGAAGATTCCCAACGGCATGCCCGGCGTCGAGAACCGCATGGACCTCCTCCACCAGGCCGTCGTGGACGGCCACATCTCCCGGCGCCGCTGGATCGAGATCGCCTGTGCCTCTCCGGCCCGGATGTTCGGCCTCTACCCGAAGAAGGGCACCATCGCGCCGGGCGCGGACGCCGACGTCGTCATCTACGACCCGCACGCCCAGCAGACGATCTCCGCGGAAACGCACCACATGAACGTCGACTACTCGGCGTACGAGGGCAGGCAGCTCACCGGCCAGGTGGAGACCGTCCTCTCACGCGGTGAAGTGGTCGTCGACGAACGGAAGTTCACCGGCCGGGCCGGTCACGGTATGTACACCCCGCGCGCAACCTGTCAGTACCTGGACTAGGAGCACCCGCCATGGACTTCGGACTCGTCCTCCAGACCGACCCGCCCGCCTCGGCCGTGGTCGGGCTGATGCGCCGCGCGGAGCGGAACGGATTCCGCTACGGATGGACCTTCGACTCGGCGGTGCTCTGGCAGGAGCCCTTCGTCATCTACAGCCGGATCCTGGAACACACGGACCGGCTCGTCGTCGGCCCGATGGTCACCAACCCCGGCACCCGCACCTGGGAGGTCACCGCCTCCACCTTCGCCACCCTCAACGAGATGTACGGCAACCGCACCGTCTGCGGCATCGGGCGCGGCGACTCGGCGATGCGCGTGGCCGGCCGCAAACCCAACACCCTGGCCAGGCTCGGCGAGGCCATCGACGTGATCCGCGACCTCGCCGAGGGGCGCGAGGCCACCGTCGACGGGCAGCCGGTCCAGATCCCCTGGGTGAAGAACGGCAGGCTTCCCGTCTGGATGGGGGCGTACGGACCCAAGGCGCTCGCACTCGCCGGGCAGAAGGCCGACGGGTTCATCCTCCAGCTGGCCGACCCGTACCTCACCGAGTGGATGATCAAGGCGGTACGGGAGGCGGCGGCCGACGCCGGCCGTGACCCGGACTCCGTCACCATCTGCGTCGCCGCGCCCGCCTACGTGAGCGAGGACCTGGACCACGCCCGCGAGCAGTGCCGCTGGTTCGGCGGGATGGTCGGCAACCACGTCGCCGACCTCGTCTCCCGGTACGGGGAGCACTCGGACCTCGTGCCCGAAGCCCTCACGGCGTACATCGCGGGGCGGTCGGGATACGACTACAGCCATCACGGCCGCACCGGGAACCCGGACACGGCCTTCGTCCCCGACGAGATCGTCGACCGGTTCTGCCTGCTGGGTCCGGCCGAGGCGCACATCGAGAAGCTGCAGGCCCTGCGGGACCTGGGCGTCGACCAGTTCGCCGTCTACAACATGCACGACGCGCGAGAGGCGACCATCGACGCCTACGGTTCCACGATCATTCCCGCACTCTCCGCCTGACCCGTTCCCGCACGACCGTCTCCACCCACCACCCGCACCGCGCAACCCCCCGCGCCCCGCACAACCCCCCGCGCCCCCGCGCAACCCCCCGCGCCCCGCACGGCACCGCTCCCGAGCGAAGGGTCCCGTCGTCATGACCGCCACCGTCCCACCCGGCCCACCATCAACTCCCGGGGAGTCGATAGCCGACCCGTCCGGCCGGATCGAACTCGCCCCCGGATCCGTCCCCGACGACCCCCGCTTCGTCAACGACGACCTGCTGCCCGTCCCCCTGGAGCGGCGCCGCTGGACGACCTACAACTTCGCCGCCCTGTGGATCGGGATGGCGCACAACATCCCGTCCTGGCTCCTGGCCTCGGGGCTCGTCGCACTCGGCATGGACTGGAAGCAGGCCGTCTTCACGATCGCCCTGGCCAACCTGATCGTGCTGGCACCGATGTTGCTCACCGGGCATGCCGGACCCAAGTACGGGATCCCGTTCCCCGTGCTGGCCCGCGCCTCCTTCGGGCTGCGCGGCGCCAACCTGCCCGCGCTGATCCGGGCGGGGGTCGCCTGCGCGTGGTTCGGGATCCAGACCTGGATCGGCGGAGTCGGCATCTTCACCCTGCTCGGCAAGATCTTCGGCGGCTGGGCACAGGCCGACGAGATCGGTGGGCAGCCGTGGACACTCTGGCTCTGCTTCGCCCTCTTCTGGGTACTCGAACTCGCCATCATCTACCGGGGCATGGACACCCTGCGGCGCTTCGAGAACTGGGCCGCACCCTTCGTCATCGTGGGCGCGGTGGTCCTGCTGGTGTGGATCGCGGTCAAGGCGGGAGGTCTCGGCCCGCTCCTGGACCAGCCGTCCGCCCTCGGCTGGGGGTCCGACTTCTGGCCGGTCTTCTTCCCGTCCCTGATGGGCATGATCGCCTTCTGGTCCACGCTGTCGCTGAACATCCCCGACTTCACCCGCTTCGGAGCCGGTCAACGCGCCCAGATCTGGGGCCAGTCGCTCGGACTTCCGACCACCATGACGTTCTTCGCGCTGCTCTCCGTCTTCGTCACCTCCGGCTCGCAGGCCGTGTACGGGGAGGCCATCTGGGACCCGGTGCAGCTCGTCGCGAAGACCGACAACGTCTTCGGGCTCCTCTTCGGCCTGATCACCGTCCTGATCGCAACGATCTCCGTGAACATCGCCGCGAACGTCGTGTCACCCGCGTACGACCTGGCGAACCTGGCGCCGAAGCTCATCAACTTCCGTACGGGTGCCCTGATCACGGGAGTCGTCGGCGTCCTGATCATGCCGTGGAAGCTCACCGAGACCCCCGAGCTTTACATCTTCACCTGGCTCGGCCTGGTGGGGGGTCTGCTCGGTACGGTGGCCGGCATCCTGATCGCCGACTACTGGATCATCCGCCGCACCGTTCTGGACCTGCCCGACCTCTACCGGCCCGGCGGCCGCTACTGGTACACGAACGGCTGGAACTGGCGTGCCGTGGCGGCCTTCGTGACCGGTGGCGTTCTCGCGGTGGGCGGCTCCCACTCCGCCCCGGGCAAGGGGCCGTTCCCCGCCGACGGCCTGATCCCGTTCCTGAAGCCCCTCGCCGACTACGGCTGGGCCGTCGGCCTCGCCTCGTCCCTTCTCCTCTACACCCTCCTCGGCGCCGGCGAACGAACCAGGCGCTGAGAGTTCTTCCACTGGAAGGGAAGGGCCTCTGATCTGCATCGGATGCATCGGAGGCCCTTTTTGTGCGCCCTTCAACAGCCTCTGGGGAACGAGGCTCGCAGCAGGTCTCGACCAGGCGCCTGCGCGGCGTCCGCGTACTCGGGCAGTTCGACGGCAGTGGCGCCGGAGGCCTTCAGCTGTCGGCCCGACAGTTCGACCCGCGGGCGGTCGTCGGGACGATGAGGGCGAGCACCTCCGTGGTGGGCCGGACATCCCCGAAGGAGCGGTACACCGTTCGTAGAGTGGCGTTGTGCTCCTGGTCCCCGCCGGCGGAGTTGGCGTCCGCGACCATGACGACCCGGTAGCCGAGAGTCCAGGCGTCGCGGGCCGAGCCCTCGCAGCACACGTGAGTGACCGTGCCGGTGATCAGAACGGTGTTGATCCCGCGCTCCTGGAGAAGCTCGGGGAGCGGGCTGCGGCCGGGGAAGAAGGCGCTGGTAGCGGACTTCTCGACCAGCAGGTCGTCGGCACCGATGGTGAACCCGTGCCACAGCCGGCCCCGGAGAGGTCCGGTGCCGCCCGAGTTGCGGAACATCTCGGCTGCGTCGGGGCCGTGGAACTCATCGCCGACCGGGGAGCGTTCGGTGCGCGCGGGCAGGACCCAGGCAACCATCCCGCCGGCCTGGCGCAGGCGGTCGGCGAGCAGTTGGATGTTCGGGACGATGCCGCGGGTGTAGGGGTTGGCGTCGACGAAGAACGGGACCATGTCGATCACCACGAGTGCCGTACGGACCGGATCCAGACTCCTGTACGCGAAACGGCTACCCCGCCGCGTCTCCTGCCTCCGGTAGTCCCGGTCCTCGATGCGCCAGGCATGGGTGAGGACCTCGGTGTCCGGCATGGCGGTGCTCCTTCCAGATATGGCCGGGGTGGAGTCCGATGTCGCCGGTGAGTTCGGCGAAGGGCTGGAGGACGGATCCGGGGGCCACTCCGGGTGCGCTCGATGAGTACAGGGTCAACAGCTCGACGCGCCGGAGGCATCGACCTGTCCCCGGCCGATCGCGACCAGAGCACGGTCCAAGACCTCTTGGACGTGGCCGAGGGCCGAGATCGTGGTCACCAGACCCTTGGCCCGGTAATGGCCGACGACCGGCGCCGTCAGGCCGCGGTAGACCTCCAGTCGCTTACGGACAGTTGCCTCGCGGTCGTCATCGCGCTGGTACAGCGGACCGCCGCAGACCTCGCAGACGCCTGCCACTTCAGGCGGGCTGTATTCGACGTGGAAGATGTGTGCGTTGTCCCGACGGCACACCCGTCGTCCAGCGATCCGCCTCACCACCTCGGCGTCGGGAATCTCCAGGTCGACCACGGCATCCAGCCTCGACTCCGCATCGGCCAGGATGCCGTCCAGCGCCTCTGCCTGGGCAAGGTTGCGGGGGAAGCCGTCCAGCAGGAAACCGCGCTCGGTGTCCGGGCGGGCGAGACGCTCTTGGATCACCCCGATCGTGACCGCGTCCGGTACCAGAAGGCCGGCACGCATGTGTGTGTGGGCGTTCCGCCCGAGCTCGGTGTCCCGGTCGATGTGCTCGCGGAACAGGTCACCGGTGGAGAGGTGCTGGACCGACAGACGCGCGGCAAGACGCACTGCCTGCGTGCCCTTACCGGCTCCGGGCGGCCCGATCAGGAGGAGGCGCATCGATGAGGTGTCCCTTCGTCATACGGCGTGGCCGAGGTCGATCCGAGGACTCGGAGTGGCTGGGGTTGTGACTGCCTGGACGACGTCTGTGCATCCCAGCAGATGTACGGGCACCATGAGGTCCTTTCGTCCGGGTGCCCCAGCATCTTCGTGGCGCGCCCCGGAACGCCGAACGGCCGACGAAGAGGCTTGACCCACAGCAAGCGGGCATCTGTTTCCGTCGAACGGTGGAGGAAGTTCCGCGAGGCCCTGGGCGAGACCGCCTGCGCAGAAGATCCCCGGCCCGACCCGAGTTGGTGAAGCGCGGCTGCCCAAGGGGACTCAACGTTCCCAATTGTCGGCAAACGAAATACAGTTGGCTTCCGTTCTTGCGAGGATGGCAGCCCAGTACAGATCTGCCATGTGGGGGGCCGCTGCAGTGTCCTTGCCTATGGATCACCGTGACACTGTCCTGACGATGTCCAAGGACGACCTCGAACTGATTTTCGGCGAAGCGCTGCTGGCCGACGAGTTCGGTGCCAAGGACCAGAGCGATGGGGAGAAGCGTGCTGCCGCGCGGCGTTGGTTCCAGGCCCAGCTTTCCGGTCTCCGTACGCTTGTATGCCAGAACCCTTCGATTGCCGGGTATCTGGGTCCCGAGGCGAAAGACCGGAACGCTCTGCTGTCTGTGCTGATCGACATCCTTGGCAGTCAGTACGGTCAGACGGTTCCCGTGGCGGCGCTGTCGGCGCAGGTGCTGCACTACGGAATCGACAAGCTCTGCACGTGCTCGGAATCGGGATCCGGTCCCCAGTCAGGGCTTCGTCGTAGTCGGCTGACATCCGTTTTGTGATCATGCGAGGCCGAGGATCGTGAGAGGGCGGCGGGCGTCGCGTGCGTTGTGGCGGAG